>CAVPTY010000100.1:0-15932 GCA_963708655.1 uncultured beta proteobacterium | reverse complement strand
TGCTTGCCGGTTGGCGCCGGCGGGCAGTCCCTCGAAGGTCATGCCTTCTTCCAGCTGCTGCGGGAACAGGTTGCGCGGCTCGAGGAACACCAGGTGCTCGTCGTAGTCGCCGAACGCTTCCTCAGGCTCCAGGTGCAGGTCCAGCCGGTCGCCGGCCCGGTGGCCCTGCAGCGCTTCCTCGATGCGCGCCAGCAGGTCACCGCCGCCGACGAGGAACTCCACCGGCTCGGCCAGTTCGTCCAGCACTTCGCCGAGCGTGTCCTGAAGGGTCCACGTCAGCGCGACGACGCATTGCGGTGTGATTTCCATGCCATGATTCTCGCAGTTCACGATGGACGTCACACGACCCACGGCCTTGCTCGGCGGCCTGACGCCGGCCCAGTTCATGAAGCGGCACTGGCAGAAGAAGCCGCTGCTGGTGCGCGGCGCGCTGCCGCACTTCGCGCCGCTGCTCTCGCGGGCCGAGCTGTTCGCGCTCGCGGGACGGGAGGAGGTGGAGTCGCGGCTGGTGGCCCGCTCGGGCGGCCGGTGGCGGTTCCGGCGCGGTCCGTTCTCCCGGCGCGCGTTGCCGCCGCTGGCGCGGCCGGACTGGACCCTGCTGGTGCAAGGGGTCGACCTGCACCACCAGCCGGCGCACGAGCTGCTGTCGCGGTTCCGCTTCGTGCCGCAGGCGAGGCTGGACGACCTGATGGTCAGTTATGCCGCCGACGGCGGCGGCGTCGGGCCGCACTTCGACAGCTACGACGTGTTCCTGCTGCAGGCGCAGGGCCGGCGGCGCTGGCGCATCGGGCGCCAGGACGACCTCGGGCTGCTACCCGGCGTGCCGCTCAAGATTCTCGCGAACTTCGAGCCGGAGGCGGAATACGTGCTGGAGCCGGGCGACCTGCTGTACCTGCCCCCGCGCTATGCGCATGACGGCATCGCCCAGGGCGAGTGCCAGACCTACTCGATCGGATTCCGGTCGCCGGCCGCCGCCGAGCTCGCGCGCGACCTGCTGCAGCGGCTGTCCGAAGATGCGGCCGAAGCGGCCGGCGAGCGGGTCTATCGCGATCCGTCGCAAGCCGCCACCGCGGCGCCCGGCGCGATCCCGGCGCCGCTGCAGGCGTTCGCCCAGGCGGCACTCGCCGCCGCCCTGAAGGATCCGGGCGCGCTCGAACGCGCGCTGGGGGAGGCCCTGAGCGAGCCCAAGCCGAGCGTGTGGTTCGAGGGCGCGGCCCCCGCCAACCTCGACTCGGGCGTCGTGCTCGATCGCCGCACCCGGATGATGTACGACCACTCGCACGTCTTCATCAACGGCGAGAGCCATCGCGCGAGCGGCCGCGATGCGGCCCTGATGCGCGCGCTGGCCGACGGCCGCCGCCTGCAGCCGAGGCAAATGGCGCGCGCCAGCGCCGCGGCCCGCGCGCTGCTGTCCGCGTGGCAGGAAGCCGGCTGGCTGCAGCCGCTGGAGGAGGTCTTGCCATGACCGCTGCCGACGCCACGCCGTCCGAGCCGCTGGCTTCCGGCCGCTTCGAGGGGCGCACCGCGTTTCAGCAACTGGTGCGCGATGCACTCGCCGCCGCCGCCCGCGAAGGCTGGCGCGAAATCATCCTCAGCGATCCCGACTTCGCCGACTGGCCGCTGGGCGAGCGCGCGACCGCCGATGCACTGAACGCGTGGTCCGCCAGCGGGCGGCGCTGCATCCTGCTGGCGCGCCGCTGGGACGAGGTGGTACGCCGGCAGGCCCGCTTCGTCCGCTGGCGCGGCACCTGGGCGCACATCATCGACGCCAGGGCCTGCCGCGCCGCCGATCCGCTGGCACTGCCCAGCGCGATCTGGAGTCCCGGGTGGGTCATGCAGCGGCTGGACCTCGACCGCTGCAACGGCTTTGCCGGCAGCGAGCCGGAGCGCCGCCTGATGTTGCGCGAGGATCTGCAGGAGTGGCTGCGGCAGAGTTCGCCGTCGTTTCCGTCCAACACTCTCGGACTGTGAGTGGAATCCCCTAGGTGCACTCCCTTAAGGGTTTGCCGGGTGGCGGGGCTTTCGGACCTATAATGCCAAGCTGAACGGCAGGAGCTCGAATGCCTGCGTTCTGGTCAATGCCGGCCATTCCGACCGAACTGACAATTTTCGAAAATTGCTTCGTCCCAGAGAAGGAACCTTGAAATGAAGAAATCGCTCGTCTTGGCGACCCTGATTGCCGCCGCTGCCCTCGCTGCCTGCGGCAAGAAGGAAGAGCCGGCGCCCGCTCCGGCTCCCGCTCCCGCTGCCGCCCCGGCTCCTGAAGCCGCGCCGGCTCCGGCTCCCGCTCCCGCTGCCGACACCGCCGCTGCCGCTGCTTCCGGCGCCGCCGCCGGTGCCGCTGCTGGTGCTGCCACCGGCGCTGCTGCCGGTGCCGCCGCTGGCGACGCCGCCGCTGGTGCTGCCAAGGCTGCTGGCGACGCCGCTTCCGCTGCGACCAAGTAATCGGGTTTGCCTTCCGTCGAAGAAGCCGCCTCCGGGCGGCTTCTTCATGTGCGTCCCTTCAGGCCGTGAGCCAATCGCAACCGCTGCCCGCGTCGGCCACCCGGATGTCGGCCGGTGCGCAAGCGAGCGCGACCGCAATCGCCTCGCGCGCGAGGTCAGGCCGGTTGTTCTGCTCGCTCAGGTGCGCCGCCACCACCTGCTTCAGGCCGCGCGGCCGCAGGGCCGCGGCAATGGCCGCGGCGGCGCCGTTGGCCAGGTGTCCGTACGCACCGCCCACGCGGCGCTTGAGGAACGGCGGGTAGGTCGAAGCCGCGAGCAGGTCAGGATCGTGGTTGCATTCGAGCAGCAGCGTGTCGCAGCCCGCCAGCTGTTGCAGCACGTGGCTGCTGGCATGGCCCATGTCGGTGGCCACGCCGAGGCGCCGCTGGCCGTCGCCGCAGGTGAGCTGCAGCGGCTCGCGCGCATCGTGCGGCACGGTGAAGGGCAGCACCTGCAGCCCGCCGATCTCGATGGCGACCTCGTCGCAGGCGATCCGCAGCAGGCCCTCGAAGTCCGGCTTGCCGATCGCCGACCAGGTACCGTGACTCATCCAGACCGGGATGCGCTCGCGCAGCGCGAGCGGGCGGGCGCAGCCGACGTGGTCGGAATGCTCGTGGGTGATGAAGATCGCGTCGATCTGCTCGGCGAGCATGCCGGCCATCGCCAGCCGCTTGTCGAGCTGGCGGATGCCGAGGCCGCAGTCGATCAGCAGGTGCGTCGCGCGGCCACCGCCGCTCGCCTGGACGACCGTGGCGTTGCCGGTGCTACCGCTGCCGAGCGACTTGAATCTGATCATCGATGCAGATCGAAAGCCACGGTGCCGCCGGCACCATGTTTCCCCAGTTACTTCAGGTCGTCCGCGATGACCTGCATGATCCGCCTGGCGGTTTCGGACGTCTCGGGCGCGCCGCTCGCGTTCAGCACGGACACCGTGGTGGACTCGCCCTGGCTCTTGAGCGCGATGCGGTACTTGTTCGGCGCGGCATTCTTTTCGTCACGGCCGAACAGCTTGGCGAAAAAGCCGGTGGCCTTGCGATCGGCGCTGGGTTCGACATAGCGAACGAAGTACATGCCTTGCGCGCGGTCGCGGTCTTCCACCGTGAAGCCGGTGCGGTCCAGCGCCAGGCCGACGCGGCGCCAGGCACGGTCGAAGCCTTCGTCGATCTGCACCACCGGCGCGTTCCCCACCGTGGCCACGCGCGAGCTCGCCTTGGCCGCGCTCGCCACCAGGGCCTTGGACTGCTCCTGCGACACGCCGAGCTTGACCATCAGTCGGCGCAGGAATTCGGTTTCCAGCTCGGGGTCCGTGGGGCGCGGCTGCCACACCGTCTGGTCCTTCTGGGTGCTGCTGTACACCTCGATCATGCCGCGGTGGCTGATGTAGATCTCGGTGCCGCCGCTGGGCGTGCGCTCCAGCCGGGTGCGGAACTTGTCGCGCTCGGCGGTCGAATACACGGAGTCGATCAGCTTGCCGAGCGTGTTGCGGATCAAGTCCTGCGGGATCTTGGCGCGGTTCTCGGCCCAGTCGGTTTCCATGATGCCGAGGGCGGCCTCGTCCTGGGTGAGCAGGAAGCCGCTTTCCAGCCAGAAGTCGCGCACCGGTCCCCACAGCTTGTCGGCCGAGCGGTTCACCACCAGCCAGCGCTGGTTGCCGGCGCGCTCGATGCGCACGTCGCCCAGGGTCGTGGCCGCGGTCGGCACGCCGGGGGCGGCCTGGCCGATCTGGAAGCTGCTGGCCGTCACCGTGCCGCCGGGCACCTGGTAGCGCGAGTCGCGCGAGAGCTGCGTCAGGTCGGGCGGGACCTCCAGGGTCACGCCCTTGCCGGCGCTCTTGTAGTCGACCTTCTCACCTTGCAGCACGGAACAGGCCGAGAGCGCCATCACGGCGCACGCCGCCAGCACGCCGAGTCTTGCAGATTGCTTCACTTCATCCCCTCAGGCTTTTCTTGAACTTCAGGCCAGCAGGCCGCCGGCGCGCAGCGCGGCCTCGACCACCGGCTCGTTGGCCGTGGCGAGCGGCGTCATCGGCAGGCGCAGGGCGCCGCCGCACAGTCCCATGCGGGCCATCGCCCACTTCACCGGGATCGGATTGGCTTCCACGAACAGCTGGCGGTGCAGCGGCAGCAGCCGGCGCTGGATCTCCATCGCCTTCCTGGCGTCGCCGGCCAGCGCCGCCACGCACAGTTCGTGCATCAGGCGCGGCGCGACGTTGGCAGTGACGCTGACGTTGCCTTGTCCGCCGCACAGCATCAGCGCCACGGCGGTCGGATCGTCGCCGGAATAGACGGCGAAGCCCGCGGGCAGGTCGCGGATCAGCCACTGCGCGCGCTCGATGTTGCCGGTGGCTTCCTTGATGCCGACGATGCCGGGCACCTGCGCCAGGCGCAGCACGGTGTCGTGCAGCAGGTCGGCGACGGTGCGGCCCGGCACGTTGTACAGCACCATCGGCAGGTCGACGGCCTCGGCGATCGCCCGGAAGTGCCGGTACTGGCCTTCCTGCGTCGGCTTGTTGTAGTAGGGCACGACCTGCAGCTGGCAGTCGGCGCCGGTCTTCTTCGCGTACTTGGCCAGCTCGATGGCTTCGGCCGTGGAGTTGGCGCCGCAGCCGGCCATGATCGGCACGCGTCCCTTGGCCTGCTCCACCGCGACGCGGATGATCTCGTGGTGTTCCTGCACGTCGACGGTGGGCGATTCGCCCGTGGTGCCCACCACGCCGATGCAGTCGGTGCCCTCGGCGATGTGCCAGTCGACCAGCTTGCGCAGGGACGGATAGTCCACGCTGCCGTCGTCATGCATCGGCGTCACCAGCGCCACGATGCTGCCTGTAATCGGTGTCATGTGCGGATACTCGAGGGGAAAAAAGGCATTCTACCCAGCCGTCCCGCCGGCGCCGCCGTCGCAAGCGGCCAGGGCCCCGACTATTTCAGCAGGTAGCGCGGCGCCGCATCGCCCGCGGTGGCGCGCACCGCCGCGATCCGCTGCACGAAGCGCGGCGGATCCTCCAGGAAACCGTCTTCGTAGGCGATGACCCGCAGCCGGTCGACCAGGCGCAGCAGCTCGCCGGGGCCGAGCAGAAACTCCGGCCGCGCCGGCCGGCCGACGGTCTCGTTGCCGATCGCGAAGGTCTCGCAGATCAATGCGCCCCCGGGAGCGACACTGTCCTGCAATGCCGGGAAGATCGGCCGCCACAGGTAATTGGTGACGACCACGCCGCCGAACGTGCGGCCGGGCAGCGGCCACGGGCTGCCGTCCTCGAGATCGGCCTGCAGCGCCTCGCCCAAGGCGCGGGCCGCCTCGATCGCCTCCGGCGCGCGGTCGATGCCGGTCACTGCATGGCCGCGGCCGGCGAACCAGCGCAGGTGGCGGCCGGCGCCGCAGGCGACGTCGAGCACCGGGGCGCCGGCCGGCACCAGATGCGACCAGCGCTGGACCCAGGGGGAGGGCGTGTCGGTGCCGTGCATTTCTTCGCTCGTTGTCTTCATGCTCAGGAAAGCGCCGGGCCGCCCCAAGCTTTCCTGCCGATCAACCACGATGCAATTTCGCAGCGCAGCGGAGAAATTGCAGCGTGATTCATCGAAAGCAGGCCCAGATCTGCTCGGAAAGGGTGATCATCAACTCGGGCCGGGTGTAGAGGGCGAACACCGCCAGCAGCACGGCGACGGCGGCCGCGTAGGCGAGGAGCTTGCGGGGCCGCAGCATATCAGGCCGGTTGCGGCACGCGCCGCACGATGGGCGACTCGCGCACCGGCAGGTTCACCAGGGCGGCGAACACCCCCAGCGCGATCGCGATGTACCAGACGATGTCGTAGCTGCCGGTGCGGTCGTACAGCAGGCCGCCCAGCCAGACGCCCAGGAAGCGAGCCGATCTGGTGGCTGAAGAAGACGAAGCCGCCCAGCATCGACAGGTGGGCCACGCCGAAGATCTGGGCCACCGTGGCGTTGGTCGGCGGCACCGTCGACAGCCACAGCAGGCCCATCACGGCGGAAAAGAGATACACCGACATCGGCGACAAGGGTGCCCACAGGAACAGGGTGATCGCCACCGAGCGGCCCAGGTAGATGAAGGCGAGGATCTTGCGCCGGGCCAGCCGCTGGCCCAGCGTGCCGGCGATGTAGGTGCCGAACACGTTGAACAGGCCGATCAGCGCCAGCGCATAGCTCGCCACCTGCGGCGACAGGCCGTGGTCCCGGAGGTAGCTGGGCATGTGCACGCCGATGAACACCACCTGGAAGCCGCACACGAAGTAGCCGGCCATCAGCAACTGGAAGCTCGGGTACTTGAACGCTTCGCGCAGCGCCTGGGCGATGGTCTGCTCGCGCTGCGGCGCCCCGCCGGCGAAACCCGGCTCGCGCAGGCCCCAGGCCAGCGGCACCGCCAGCAGCACCGACATGGCCAGGGCCAGCAAGGCGGTCTGCCAGCCGAAGCCGCTGATCAGGAAGCCCTCCACCGGCACCATCAGGAACTGGCCGAAGGAGCCGGCGGCGGCCGCGACGCCCATGGCCCATGAGCGCCGGGCCGGGTCGATCTGGCGGCCGATGACCCCGTAGATCACCGCGTAGGTCGTGCCCGCCTGGGCCGCGCCGATCAGGACGCCCGCCGTCAGCGTGAACAGGAACGGCGTCGGCGAGAGCGCCATGCCGGCCAGGCCGAGCGCGTACAGGACGGCGCCGGCGATGAGCACCCGGAAGGCACCGAACCGGTCGGCCAGCATGCCCGCGAAGATGCCGAAGCAGCCCCAGGCCAGGTTCTGGATCGCCATGGCGAAGGCGAAGGTCTCGCGGCTCCAGTCCTGCGCCTGGGTGATCGGCTGCAGCCACAGGCCGAAGCCGTGGCGGATGCCCATGGACAGCGTGACGATGGCGGCGCCGCAGGCAAGGACCTGCGCGAGCGGGAGATGGCGGGCGGCGGCGGGAGGCATCGGGCAACTGTACCGAAGCCGCCGCACCCTTGCTGCCGCGGCGCGCGATGCCCCAGGGCGGGCCCGCGGTCATCCACCTGTATGCCCGTACAGCCAGTTTCCACCGGCGGCATACAATCCGGCTCCCATGGCCAGCAAACCCCCTCCCGACTACTCCGAAGCTTCCATCCGGGTGCTCAAGGGCCTCGAGCCCGTCAAGCAGCGCCCCGGCATGTACACGCGCACCGACAACACGCTGCACGTGATCCAGGAAGTGCTGGACAACGCGGCCGACGAGGCGCTGGCCGGCCACGGCAAGCGGATCAAGGTCACCTTGCACACCGACGGCTCGGTGAGCATCGAGGACGACGGCCGCGGCATTCCGTTCGGCCTGCACCCGCAGGAAAAGGCGCCGGTGATCGAACTGGTGTTCACGCGGCTGCACGCCGGCGGCAAGTTCGACAAGGGCACGGGCGGGGCGTACAGCTTCTCCGGCGGGCTGCACGGCGTCGGCGTGTCGGTGACCAACGCGCTGGCCAGGCGGCTGGAAGCGACCACCCACCGCGAAGGCCATGTGGCGCGGATCGTCTTTGCCGGCGGCGAGGTGATCGAACCGCTGCAGGTGCGAAAGGCACAGGAAGGCGACCGGCGCTGCGGCACGTCGGTGCGGGTGTGGCCGGACCCGACGTACTTCGAATCGACCCAACTGCCGCTGACCGAACTGGCGCACCTGCTGCGCAGCAAGGCGGTGCTGATGCCGGGCGTCACGGTGTCGCTGGTCAACGAGAAGACGCGCGACACCCAGTCCTGGCAGTACAAGGGCGGCCTGCGCGACTACCTGCTGCAGACGCTGACGGGCGAGCCGGTGATTCCGCTGTTCGAGGGCGAAGGCTACGCGCAGAACAACAACGATGCCTTTGCCGAAGGCGAAGGCGCGCAGTGGGGCGTGGCGTTCACCGAGGACGGCCAGCCGGTGCGCGAGAGCTACGTCAACCTGATCCCCACGATCAACGGCGGCACCCACGAGGCCGGCCTGCGCGACGGCCTGTTCAACGCCGTCAAGAGCTTCGTCGACCTCCATTCGCTCTTGCCGAAGGGGGTCAAGCTGCTGCCCGAGGACGTCTTCGCCCGCGCCTCCTACGTGCTTTCGGCCAAGGTGCTCGATCCGCAGTTCCAGGGCCAGATCAAGGAGCGCCTGAATTCGCGCGACGCGGTGCGGCTGGTGTCCAGCTTCGTGCGGCCGGCGCTGGAGCTGTGGCTGAACCAGCACGTCGAGTACGGCCGCAAGCTCGCCGAACTCGCGATCAAGGCGGCCCAGAGCCGGCAGAAGGCCGGCCAGAAGGTGGAAAAGCGCAAGGGCTCCGGCGTGGCGGTGCTGCCGGGCAAGCTCACCGACTGCGAGAGCCGCGACCTGGGCCACAACGAGGTGTTCCTGGTCGAAGGCGACTCCGCCGGCGGCAGCGCCAAGATGGGCCGCGACAAGGAATGCCAGGCCGTGCTGCCGCTGCGCGGCAAGGTGCTCAATACCTGGGAAGTGGAGCGCGACCGGCTGTTCGCCAACACCGAGATCCACGACATCGCGGTGGCGATCGGCGTCGACCCGCACGGGCCGCAGGACAGTCCCGATCTTTCGGGCCTGCGCTACGGCAAGATCTGCATCCTGTCGGACGCCGACGTCGACGGCTCGCACATCCAGGTGCTGCTGCTGACGCTGTTCTTCCGCCACTTCCCGAAGCTGATCGAGGCCGGCCATGTCTTCGTGGCGCGCCCGCCGCTGTTCCGCGTCGACGCGCCGGCCCGCGGCAAGAAGCCGGCGTCCAAGATCTACGCGCTCGACGAAGGCGAGCTCACCGCCATCCTGGACAAGCTGCGCAAGGAAGGCGTGCGCGAGGGCGCCTGGAACATCAGCCGCTTCAAGGGCCTGGGCGAGATGAGCGCGGAACAATTGTGGGAGACGACGCTCAATCCGGATACCCGCCGGCTGCTGCCGGTGCGGCTGGGCCAGCTGGACTTCCTGCAGACCCAGCAGCTCATCACCAAGCTGATGGGCAAGGGCGAAGCCGCCGCGCGCCGCGAACTGATGGAGCTGCACGGCAACGCCGTCCAAATCGACATCTGATCTCCCGCCGATGAGCCAGTCCTGCCCCGCCGAAACGATCCCGGACCGACCGCCGGTCCGGGTGCGGCTGCGGCCGACGATGCAGAGCGACCTCGACTTCGTGCTGACCCTGGAGCAGGACGACGCCAACCTGCCCTTCATCACGCCCTGGGAGCGCACGCAGCACGAGGCGGCCATCCGCTTTCCGGATTTCCGGCACTTCATCGTGGAAGGCGGGCCCCAGCTCGACGCCGTGGGCTTCCTGATCCTGGTGGGCTGCCGCAGCCGCCACCTGTCGCTGGAACTCAAGCGGATGGTCATCCAGACCAAGCGCCAGGGCTACGGCCGCGCCGCGCTGCACCTGGCCAAGAAGATCGCGTTCGACGACCTTGGCGCGCATCGCCTCTGGCTGGACGTCAAGGGCCGAAACACCGGTGCGGCGGCGCTGTACCGCGCCGAAGGCTTCGCGCAGGAAGGCATCCTGCGCGACGCGGTCAAGGTGGCGGACGGTTTCGACTCGCTGGTCGTCATGTCGATGCTGCGGCCCGAGTTCGACGCACGGCGCGCGGCCGCGCTGGAGCTCGTCGCATGACGGCGACGTGGCGCCTGCTCGCGGCGCTCGCGCTGGCGCTGGTCCTCGCGCCGGCCGCTCGCGCCGACGTGTGGGGCTACGTCGACGACAAGGGCGTGGCCCACTTCGCGGCCGAGCGCGTCGACGAGCGCTACCAGCTGTTTTTCCGCGGCGGCGAGAGCTTCGACACCACCCAGGGCGTCCCCACGGCGCGGCCGGTGGCGGTGCCGACCTCGCAGTCCAAGCTGCTGGCCTTCTTCGACGTCTCGCCGGGGTACAAGCAGGTCAAGCACCACCTGCGCGAGGCGTCGAAGGCGCACGGGGTCGACTACGAGCTGCTGAAGGCCGTGATCGCCACCGAGTCGGGCTTCGACGCCGGCGCCGTGTCGCCCAAGGGGGCCGTGGGCCTGATGCAGCTGATGCCGGCCACTGCGCAGCGGTACGGCGTCACCGGGGACGCGAAAACGCCGACGGCCAAGAAGCTCGCTGATCCGCGCATCAACATCAAGACCGGGGCCAGATACCTGCGGCACCTGCTGGACCTGTTCCCTGGGCAGCTGGAGCTCGCCCTGGCTGCCTACAACGCCGGGGAAGGCGCGGTCCAGCGCGCGGGCAACCGCATCCCCAAGTACCGGGAAACGCAGAACTACGTGAAGACGGTGCTGCAGTTGTACGGGCTGCTCAAGCCGCCGCCACTGGCGGCGCGCGAGGCATCGGCGCCGACCCGGGTGCGCATGGAGATGCCGGTCGGCGGCGCCCGCGGCCGCGGCAACCTGCCGCCGGATGCCGCCCCTGGCCTGCCGCTGGCGGCCGGGCCGCGGGGCGAGGGCGCGACGGTCTCGGAGTGAGAGGTGGCCGGCTCGCGCCGGCCTTTGCGACGGAGCTATGGAACAAGAACTGATTTCCTTCGGCGGCGGCGACGCCGGCGACGACGAGCTCGGCCTGGGCTCCTATGCCCAGCGGGCCTATCTCGAATATGCCTTGAGCGTCGTGAAGGGCCGGGCCCTGCCCGACGTGGCCGACGGCCAGAAGCCGGTGCAGCGGCGCATCCTGTACTCCATGTGGCGCATGGGCCTGGGCTTTTCCGGCGCCGGCGGCGCGCGCCCGGTCAAGAGCGCGCGCGTGGTCGGCGACGTGCTGGGCCGCTTCCATCCGCACGGCGACCAGGCCGCCTACGACGCGCTGGTGCGCATGGCGCAGGATTTCTCGCAGCGCTATCCGCTGATCGACGGCCACGGCAACTTCGGCAGCCGCGACGGCGACGGCGCGGCGGCCATGCGCTACACCGAAGCGCGGCTGGCCCGCATCACCAACCTGCTGCTCGACGAGATCGACGAGGGCACGGTCGATTTCGTCCCCAACTACGACGGCAGCACGCAGGAGCCGCAGCAGTTGCCGGCGCGGCTGCCGTTCGCGCTGCTCAATGGCGCGAGCGGGATCGCGGTCGGCCTGGCCACCGAGGTGCCGAGCCACAACCTGCGCGAAGTCGCGGACGCCTGCGTCGCCCTGATCCGCAATCCCAAGCTCGACGACGCGGAGCTGTTCACGCTGTTGCCGGGACCGGACTATCCCGGCGGCGGCCAGATCATCAGCGCCGCCGCGGACATCGCCGAGGCGTACCGCACCGGCCGCGGATCGCTCAAGGTGCGCGCCCGCTGGAAGATCGAGGAGCTCGCGCGCGGCCAGTGGCAATTGGTGGTCACCGAGCTGCCGCCGGGCGTCAGCGCCCAGAAGGTGCTGGAGGAAATCGAGGAGCTGACCAATCCCAACGTCAAGGCCGGCAAGAAGGCGCTGCTGCAGGAGCAGCTGCAGCTCAAACAGACGGTGCTGGCGGTGCTCGACGCCGTCCGCGACGAGTCGAGCAAGGACGCGGCGGTGCGCATCGTGTTCGAGCCCAAGACCAGCCGGATCGAGCAGTCCGACCTGATCGCGACGCTGCTGGCGCACACCAGCCTGGAGACCTCGTCGCCGATCAACCTGACGGCGATCGGCCTGGACGGCAAGCCGGTGCAGAAGTCGCTGCGCCAGATGCTGCTGGAGTGGGCCGAGTTCCGCCAGGCCACCATCGAGCGCCGCTCGAAGCATCGCCTGGGAAAGGTGAGCGACCGCATCCACATCCTCGAGGGCCGGCAGCTGGTGCTGCTGAACATCGACGAGGTGATCTCGATCATCCGGCACAGCGACGAGCCCAAGGCGGCGCTGGTCGCGCGCTTCAGGCTGAGCGACCGGCAGGCCGAGGACATCCTGGAGATCCGGCTGCGGCAACTCGCGCGGCTGGAGGCGATCCGCATCGAGCAGGAGCTGAAGGAGCTGCACGAGGAGCGCAGGAAGCTCGAAGAGATCCTGGGCAGCCCGGCGGCGCTGCGGCGCCTGATGATCAGGGAGATCGAGCAGGACGCGAAGCTGTTCGCCGACGCCCGCCGCACGCTGATCCAGGCGGAAAAGCGGGCCACGGTGGAGGTGCGCGTGCTCGACGAGCCGGTGACGGTGATCGTCTCGCAGAAAGGCTGGGTGCGGTCGCGCCAGGGCCACGGCCACGACGCCTCGAGCTTCGCCTTCAAGGCCGGCGACGGCCTGTACGGCACCTTCGAGTGCCGCACCGTGGACACCTTGCTCGCCTTCGGCAGCAATGGCCGCGTCTATACGGTGCCGGTGTCCACGCTGCCCGGCGCCCGCGGCGACGGCCAGCCGGTCACCACCATGATCGAACTCGAAGCCGGAACCCAGTTGCTGCACTACTTCGCCGGCGCGCCGTCGGCATGGCTGCTGCTTTCCAGCTCCGGCGGCTACGGCTTCATCGCCACCGTGGAAAACATGATGTCGCGCCTGAAGGCCGGCAAGGCCTTCATCAGCGTCGGCGAAGGCGAGACGATCTGCCGTCCGTCGCCGGCCAACGTGCCGCCCCAGCCACCGGCCACGCACGTGGCCTGCGCCTCGACGCTGGGCCGCATCCTCACCTTCGAGATCGCGGAGCTGAAGGCCATGGCCAACGGCGGACGCGGCCTGATGCTGATCGACCTGGACGCCAAGGACACGCTCGCCGGCGCCGCCGCCTACACCCGCAGCGTGCGCATTTGCGGGCTCGGGCGCGGCGGCAAGGAGCGCGAGGAGACGCTGGAGATCCGGTCGCTGAACAACGCCAGGGCCGGCCGCGGCCGCAAGGGCAAGGCGGCGGACCTGGGCTTCAAGCCGACATCGATCGAGCGGGTGGAATAACCCGCCGCGCTCCACCTTGGGTGGCACCGGCCGGCAGCCCTCCACCTTGGGTGGCACGGCCGGCAGCGCTCCACTTTGGGTGGCCCGGCCGGAAGCGCTCCACTTTGGGTGGCACGGCCGGCAGCGCTCCACCTCGGGTGGCACGGCCGGCGACCGGGGGGTGTCGTTCTCCGCTCCGCTCGCGGGCGAGCACCTCGGCACTCACGGACCATCGCGTCACCACGGCCCGGGCGCGCCTGCTTGGCGGGCAACCGCGAATGGGCCGCTGCGCCCGACACCCCCCGATCACCGGCCTTGGCGGTGCACCATGGCGCTCCACCAATGAAGACACGCGAGCAATGAAGTGGGGGACGCGCGGAGTTACTCGTGGCGCGGCAGGACCTCACATCGAGGCCGGTGATCGGGGGTGCCTCGGCGCAGGCCCTATTCGCGGTTGCCCGTCAGGCGGAGTGCAACCATCGAGTTGACGCAGCGGTGCAGGCGTATCCGAACGGGGCCACCCAAGGTGGCGCGTCGCAGCCGACCAACTTTCAAACGGATGTCCTTCTGCGGCTTCTGCGTTCGGACGTCTGCAGTTCCGCAGCTCAATCCACCTCGACCACCAGCTCGATCTCGACGCAGGCGCCCAGCGGGATCTGCGCGACGCCGAAGGCGCTGCGGGCGTGCTGACCATGGTCGCCGAACACCTGGCCGAGCAGCTCGCTCGCGCCGTTGGTGACCAGGTGCTGCTCGGTGAAGTCGCCCGTGGAATTCACGAGGCTCATCACCTTCACGATGCGCCTGACCTTGTCGAGGTCGCCGACGGCCGCGTGCAAAGTGCCCATGAGGTCGATCGCCACGGCGCGCGCCGCAGCCTTGCCTTCGTCGGTGGTCATGGTGCGGCCGAACTGGCCGACCCACGGCTTGCCGTCCTTCTTCGCGATGTGGCCGGACAGGTAGACCAGGTTGCCGGTCCGCACGAACGGGACGTAGGCCGCGGCGGGCGCGGCCACGGGCGGGAGGGTGATGCCCAGTTCCTCGAGTTTGTCGTACACGCTCATGGCGCCTCCTTGGGTCAGGGGATTGTAGGAGCGGGTCCCGCGCCGGCGGCGGCCACGACGGGCGTGACGGTGACCGCCACCTGCAATTCGTGGCGCGCGCCGCCATGGATCACGCCGCGCAACGGCGCGACGTCGGAGTAGTCGCGGCCGATCGCGAGCGTGACGTAGTCTTCGCCCGGCGTGCGGCAGTTGGTGGGGTCGAAGTCGACCCAGCCGCCGGGCTCGCCGGGGACGTGGACCGACACCCAGGCGTGGGAAGCGTCGCTGCCGACCAGCCGGGTCTGGCCCGGCGGCGGCACCGTCAGCAGGTAGCCGCTGACGTAGCGGGCGGGCAGGCCCAGGCTGCGCAGGCAGCCCAGCATCACGTGGGCGAAGTCCTGGCACACCCCTTGCCGCAACCGGAGCGCCTCCAGGGCCGGCGTGCTCACGTCGGTCGCCTCGGTGTGGTATTCGAACTCCGCGTGGATGCGCTGCATCAGGTCGCGCGCGGCCTCGAGCAGCGGCCGGTCCGGCGGGAAGCTGGGCTGCGCGTACGCGGCGAAGTCCGGATGCCGGGGCACCTGCGGCGACGCGAACGCGAACTCGGCGGCCGGATCGTACGCGGCGCCGCGGCGGTAGCGCAGGCGCTCGCGAACGGCTTCCCACGCCATCTCGCCGGCGAGCGGCGCCACCGGGCGTGTCTCGACGATGCTCTGCGCGCTCACCACCAGTTCGTCGTGCGCGGTGTGCAGGCTGAAGACCGTGCGCGTGTTGCCGAAGACGTCACGGGTGGGCACCGGTTCCGCGGCGGGTTGTGGCGAGATCTCGAGCCGGTGGCTCAGCACGCGTTGCGCGGCGCCCTCGCGCGGCGTCAGGCATGCCATGTGTTGCGCCGTCCTGACCGGCGGCGTGTAGCGGTAACGGGTTTGGTGCGTGACCTGCAGCAGCATGCGACGGTCACGCGCCGACGCTGTGGCGGGCGTCTTCGGAGTGGGTGAAGTAGCGGGCGCCGAGTTCGTCCGACAGGCGCCACGCGGCGCCCGTGCATTGCTGCAGCAGGTCCAGCAGGCGCGGGTACTGGCCGCCTGCGTCGCGGCCGCACAGCTCGTGCAGGTCCCACTGCTGCGGGTCCGGGATCGTGGCGGCGATGGCGGGAAGTTCGCCCGCCGCGCTGCCGGCCAGCTTGGCCAGGCGCCCGCGCAGCGTCTGGAGCCACCCAGCCGAGCGCGCGCGGGTTCTCGCGGTCCAGCACCAGCAGGTCGACCAGGGCGGGCAGGTCGTGCCGCTCCTGGTACTGCGCGCGGAAGGTGATCGTGCTGTCGAACAGCGCCAGCACCGCGTCGAAGCCGCCCTCGTCGTGCAAGGTGCCGGTCTCCAGCGCCGACGCCAGCGCCGTCGCGAGGAAACCGAGGCGCTCCAGGTGGCGGCCGATCGACAGCAGGCGCCAGCCGTCGTCGCGCGTCATGCGGTCGGTCTGCGCGCCGGTCATCGCCGCCGTCGCGCCCGACAGCGTTTCGAGCAGGCGCAGGGCCTCCAGGGCCGAATACTCCGCCTGCGCGGTCAACGCGGCGCAGCCGCCGACGAAGTCCTGCTCGGCGCGCACGATCACGTTCCACTGCTCCTGCGACAGGCGCTCGCGCACGCCG
>CAVPTY010000099.1:0-21858 GCA_963708655.1 uncultured beta proteobacterium | reverse complement strand
GATGACGGTCCTGTGCGGGTCGGACACCTGGAGTTTCGTGCGCCCGCGCCAGAGCGCGCGCGTGCCAAACAACCTGTCCGCGGCCACGTGCCGGAGGATGAACGTCGTGCCGTGCACGCTGTGCGTTTTTCGGCGGACGGGCTGGACCGTGAAGACAAAGACGCTGCGGAACAACTGCTCGGTCAGGTCCCAATGATGGGCGGCGCTGGCGCCGCCGACATACGCGACGCCGAACAGCTCTGGAATGAGTGTCCACGGATCCTCGACGACCTGATCACCGGGCGTGGAAGCGAGCGCTGCGGCCGATCCGAGGGCGCGCGTGGCGTCGTCGACAGTGATCAATGCCCGCCCCCGCGCAGCACGGCGGCCAGACGGCTTCGACCCTCACTTTTCTCCATGCTCGGGCCTGAGCTGGTCTACTTGATCTCCTTCAAATCCCGCTTCACGGCGCTTCATGGAGCAACAATGTACCAGCCGGCAACCGTGGATGACCTGAGATGCTGCCAGCACGAAATGCGGATCACCCCGCAGGATCGGCTCGGCGCAGTCCCGCCAGCAGGCCCTCGAGCGCTTCCGCCAGCCGCTGCACCGTCTGCGGCTGCGGCAACGGGATCTTGAGGAAGTCGCGGCCCGTCACGGGGTCCCTGTCGATCGTTGCCTCCACGGCCCGGATCCCGCCGGCCGCATCGCCCGGCACCAGGGACTGCAGCAGCGCCAGCCCCGCGTCGACCAGCGGCGCCCATGGGTCGGCCGCGGGCGGAACTTCTGCCGCGGGCTGAACCGCAGCCGCGGCCGCGGCCGCGGCCGCGGGCGCCTCCTCGCGCGCCGGTTCCGGCGCCGCGGCGGCTTCGGCCGTTCCCATCGCTCCGGTGACCTCGTCCACGGTCTCCATGAACTTCGAAAGGCGGGTGCCATGCAGGAACACCTCGCTGGCGCCGCCGTCCAGCACACCGGCGAACAGCGACTTCTTGAACGCCAGCACGGCGAGCATGCCCTCCTCGATGCTGCCTTGCGCGACGAAGTTGACGACCTGCACGCTCCTGCGCTGTCCCATGCGGTGCACGCGGCCGATGCGCTGCTCGAGCACGGCCGGATTCCACGGCAGGTCCATGTTCACGACGGCGGCCGCGGCGTGCTGCAGGTTCAGGCCGACGCCGCCGGCGTCCGTGGAGAGGAACACGCGGCACGCCGGATCCTCGTGAAAACGGTCGACCAGCGCCGGCCGCTGATCGCCCGGCACGCCGCCATGGAACAGCACGTAGCCCCAGCCCCGCGCCTCGAGCCGGCGGATGATCAGCTCGTGCGTGCGCACCCACTGGCTGAAGACGACTGCCTTCGCATCCGGCTGCGCGAACATCTCTTCCAGCAGCATCTCGAGCTCGTCGGCCTTGGTGCCGTGGTCCGTCTCGCCATCGAGCAGGTAGGTGCTGTTGCACGACATGCGCATGTTCTGCAGCGCGCAGGTCAGCATGCGCTGGTCGGCATCGGACAGGAAGCCGGTGCGGCGCCAGCGCTGCACGATGCGGCGCACGGTCTCGCCGTTCTCCTCGTGGTGCACGCGCTGGGCATCGGTCAGCGGCACGAAGAAGGTGTTGTCGATGCGCTCGGGCAGCTGGGTCAGGACCTCGTCCTTGCGCCGGCGCAGCATGATCGGCGCCAGCGTCGCGCCGATCCGGTCGAGGTCGCGATAGCCGACGACCCGCCCGCCTTCGTCGCGCAGCTGGTGCTCGTGCAGCAGGCGCCAGGTGGGCCCGAGCCGCTGCCGGTCGACGAATTGCACGATCGAGATCAGTTCCTCCAGCCGGTTCTGCAGCGGGGTGCCCGTGAGCACGATGGCATAGGGGCTCGCGATGCGTTTCAAGGCGCGCGCCGCCACCGTGTTCCAGTTCTTGATGCGCTGCGCCTCGTCG
Organism: uncultured beta proteobacterium; assembly: GCA_963708655.1. Classification (GTDB taxonomy): domain Bacteria; phylum Pseudomonadota; class Gammaproteobacteria; order Burkholderiales; family Burkholderiaceae_C; genus Ramlibacter. Next base: position 19,948 of record CAVPTY010000099.1, on the reverse strand, counting down.
GCGATCACGATGTCCGGCCCCCAGGCGTTGATCAGATCCAGGTCGCGCTCGAGCGTCTCGTAGTTCGTGATCCGGGCCCAGCCGCCTTCGCTGTCGTCGCGCCACTGCTGCTGCCGTGCCGCGCGCAGGCCGTGGATCACGAGCGCCTTGCGCGAGCTGAAGCGCTCGATCTCGCGCTGCCACTGATACTTCAGCGACGTGGGACAGACGACGAGCACGCGCTCGGCGCCGCAATGGCGGCCGAGCAGCTCGGCGGCGGCGATCGCCTGGATCGTCTTGCCCAGGCCCATGTCGTCGCCGATCAGCGCGCGGCCGGCGCTGGCGGCGAACAGCGCGCCTTCGGCCTGGTACGGATAGAGCGGCACCTTCAGCAGCTTGCGCAAGGCGGCGTCCTTCGCGCCCTTGGGGTAAGCCTCGGCGAAGATGCGGCGCCGGCGCTCGGCGTCGCGCCGCTCGGCGATGAAGGCGCGCGCGTCGTCGTAGCAGCGAAGCTCGTGGCCGGCCTTGGCGGCGGCGCGCAGGAGATCGTCGAGCTCCATGGCGCTGTCCGCATGGCCATCGAACATCTGCGCACCCTTCTTCGCCAGCGCCGGCGGGCATTCGGTTCCGGCGCGAAAGCGCAGGCGGCGCCTGCCGCCATAGGCAAGATAGACCTCGCTGTACGGCGGCGTGAAGCCGCGCGCCAGCAGCGCCTTGCCCCCGCGCCGCGCCAGCAGCCGGGCCAGCGTGAACTCGATGTGCTTGCAGGTGCCGAGGTCGTTGGTGGCGAAGTCGGGGCAGGAGCAGAAGTTGTCGCCCGGTTCCATGCCGCGCATCGCCACGCGATAGCGGCCCTTGCTGGTCGGATTGCTCACGACGAACTCCATCTCGGGCCCCGGTCGCTCGAGCACGAACGGCTGCTCGCGGCCGAACTGGCGGCGCAGGCCGGCCTGCCAGTCTTGCGCCGACATGGACGCTGGTGGACGATTGCGCGACAGGCGGGGTTCGGCAGCGCTGCGGTTTCTGGTAGATGCGTTGGATGCGCGGGTCATGGCTGATGAGGAATCGGTGGGGCCGGGCTGCATTCTCCATCAGGCCGGCCGTGGCTTCGCCAGATGCAGGACTTGCCGTTGCCGCGTGCGGAGAGAGGCCGCATGCAGCCGTGCCTCGCCCAGCGGGACTTCGCCCGGCCTGTCGCTGCCGCGGCAATACAATTGCGCGCCGCAACATGGTCGGCGCAAGACATTTTCGCCCCCGCTGCCGGCCTGCGCCGGCCAGGTCCAGGTCCTGCCTGGCACCGGCTGGCGGCTGGGTGAGTCGGCGCACCGGCCGTGCATCATCGATGCCTGAACGAGGAGAACCCATGCCCGGATTCGTCGAACGCCCCATGACCTTGCAGCGGCCGCCGCGCGGCGCTTGCCAGGCGCCGCAACCCTGGACGGCGCAGCAGGTGCACGCCCTGTTCGAACTGGACCTGGAAAAGGTGGCGCAGCTGGTGCGCACGCCCGGCCTGCGCGCCGGTCAGCCGCAGCCCGGGACCGAGGCGGCATGAGTACCCGCAAGCCGCTGACGCTGCACCGGCTGCGCGAGATGCACGCAGCCGGCGAGAAAATCGCCATGCTGACCTGCTACGACGCGACCTTCGGCCGCGTGCTGGACGAGGCCGGCGTCGACTGCCTGCTGGTCGGTGACTCCCTCGGCATGGTCTTGCAGGGGCGGCCCAGTACCGTGCCGGTGACACTGGAGCAGATGATCTACCACACGCAATGCGCGGCGCGCGGAAACCGCACGGCGTGGCTGATCGGCGACCTGCCTTTCGGCAGCTACCAGGAATCGCGCGAACAGGCGCTGCGCAGCGCCGCCGCGCTGATGCAGGCCGGCGCGCAGATGGTGAAGCTGGAAGGCGGAGGCTGGACCACCGAAACCGTTCGCTTCCTGGCCGAGCGCGGGGTGCCGGTCTGCGCGCACCTGGGGCTCACGCCGCAGTCGGTCCACGCACTGGGCGGCTGGCGCATCCAGGGCCGCGACGAGCGTGCGGCCGCCACGCTGCGCGCGCACGCGACGGCCCTGGCCGAGGCCGGCGCCGCCATGCTGGTGCTGGAACTGGTGCCGTCGGACCTGGGCGCCGCCGTCACGCGGGACTCTGGCCATTCCGGTCATCGGCATCGGCGCCGGCCCGGGCTGCAGCGGCCAGGTGCTGGTGCTGCACGACCTGCTGGGGCTGGCGCCGAAGCCGCCGCGCTTCGTGCGTGACTTTCTGCAGGATGCCGGCAGTATCGGCGAGGCCGCGCGCCGCTTCGTCCTGGCCGTCAAGGACGGCAGCTTCCCCGACCCGGCGCAGCACTGCTACTGAGGAACCCATGCACATCGTCCATACCATCGCCGAGCTGCGGGAACGTCTCGGCACCTTCCGCCAGCCGGCTTTCGTGCCCACCATGGGCAACCTGCACGACGGCCACATCGCCCTGGTGCAGCAGGCCACGCGCCTGGGCGACGTCACGGTGGCGAGCATCTTCGTCAATCGCTTGCAGTTCCTGCCGCACGAGGACTTCGACAGCTATCCGCGCACGCTGGAGGCCGATGCGGCCAAGCTCGCCGCTGCCGGCTGCGACCTGCTGTTCGCACCCTCGGAGCGCGAGCTCTATCCCGAGCCGCAGGTCCTTCAAGGTGGTGCCGGATCCGGTGATCGGCGACATCCTGGAAGGCCAGTACCGCCCGGGCTTCTTCACCGGCGTGTGCACGGTCGTGATGAAGCTGTTCCAGTGCGTGCAGCCGCGCTTCGCGGTGTTCGGCAAGAAGGACTACCAGCAGCTGCTGGTGATCCGGCGCATGGTGCGGCAGTTCGCCCTGCCGGTGGAGATCGTGGCAGGCGAAACCCGTCGCGCGGCCGACGGGCTGGCGCTTTCGTCGCGCAACGCCTACCTGTCCCCGCAGGAACGCTCGGAAGCAGTTCAGTTGTCGGGCATTCTTTCGAGAATGGCGCAGCAGGTGCGCGCGGGCGCCGGCGTCGCCGAGGTCGAGGGCGACGCCATGGATTGGCTGCGCCAGCGCGGCTGGCAGCCCGACTACCTCACGGTGCGTCGGCGCGTGGATCTGCAAGCCGCCGCCGCCGGCGAAGAGCTCGTCGTGCTGGGCGCTGCCCGCCTGGGAAGAACCCGCTTGATCGACAACCACGAGTTCTGATCCGCTATGCGCTGATGCGAGCGGCGGCGTCGGACGAGTGGCCGACACGCCTTGTCTTCATGCTTGCGCCTCTTGCGCCGGCGGCGCTTCGAGCTTCTCGTCGTCCGCCTCCCGTCCGAGCCACGCGACCATCGCCGCGGGCCTCGGCCAGTAGTCCTTTTCGCGGCCGCAGCCGCGATCGATCCAGGCGAGATTCATCACCTCGTAAACCGGCCGCCAGGTGTCGCCATCGCGCAATTGCATGGCCGGATTCGGCAGGTAGTGGCCGTGCCGGCATCGCACCCACAACTGGCGCGAGGGGCGATAGGCACTTCCTGCTTCGGCCCGTGCCAGCACCTGATTGACATAGCCGCGTTTGCGACGCTTCTGCGGCCACAGCCATTCGGGCAGCGCGGCCAGCACGTCGTTGAACTGATCGGCGAAGAAGCCGTTGTGGTACTTCCAGGTTTCCCGCGGGCGGGCGGCACATGCCGTCCATTGCGTCTTCAGGCCCGCCAGCATCAGCATCAGCAGCCAGTACTCGCCCTGGTGCCGCTCGAGCCTCACCAGCCGGCCGGCCGTCTGCACGTCGACGACGGCCGGCGCCAGGGTGTCGAAGAGTGCCGCCAGGGCGGACGTGGCGAAACCAGCGTCCTCGAGCGCCCGGCACAAGGCGTGGTGCCAGGCCGTCTGTCCGAACTCGTCGCGCAGCGCCGGATCGGCCCCGCGCTCGAGCAGCGCCTGGGCGAGCGCCGCGTTGCCGGCGCGCGCGGCCAGCATCAGCGGCGTCGCACCGACCGGGGTCCGGTGATCGACGCCGTGCACATCCGCCAGGCGCAGGAGGTCCTTGGTGTTCTTCGCGGCGTAGGGGGCCAGGTGCCGCTGGCGCAGCGCGCCGACGGTGCGGCGCACCAGTTCCCGCTGACGGTCGAAGACCGGCATCGAATACTCGGAGGGCAGCGTCGAACCCGCGCCGACGAAGCGACCCTCGTCCACCAGCCCGCGTGCCGGCTGGAAATGCACGGCGGCCAGGGCCTCGATCCACGACTGCTGTCCATGCCACAGCGCGTAGTCGAACAAGGCCTGCCGCGGCTTGGCGCTCGGGTTGGCCGCATCGAGCGCCTTGATCGACCACTGCTCGGCCTGTTCCTGGCCCCATGCCACCCAGGGCACCGGCCGCGCCTGCAGGAAGGTTTCGCGGATCGCCTGGGCCTGCTCCTGCTTGCCCTGCAGCTCCAGCTTGTGCGCCTCCTGCGCCCACTCGTCGCGGCTGGACGCGCGTGCGGGCTGCAACGCGGATTCGCCGACCTTCAGGCCCAGAAGGTCCAGCAGCGGGTGCGCCGGATCGGATTCCACGATGGTCAGCGAGAGCACCGCCCGCGTCATCGCGACGTACAGCGCGTTGACATAGAACTTGAACAGCTCGAGCGACTTGTCGCTCTTGTCGCGCCCGCGCCGGTATTCGATGTCCTCGCCTGCCAGGTCGTCGTGCGAGACGCCGTCGCAGACCTCGGCAAAGGCCGCGCGCTGCCCCGACACCAGCTCGAACAGCAGCACATGCTCGTACTCCAGCCCCTTGGCCTCGTGCACGCGAGAACACCAGCGGCGTGCGGAACCGCGCCTTCGCCGCCGCCTTGTCCTCGTCGCGCAGCACGATCACCGCGTGCCGCGCCGACTGCCGCGTCGCTTCGTCCAGCGCCCTCAGTGCCGCCTCCCTGGCGGCGACCAGCGTCACGCTGCCGGCCTCGCTGGCGGTGCCCCTGACCAGGAAACTGCTCTCGCGGTCGACCGAGCCGAAGCGGGCCTGCTTGAGCTTGAGCAAGCGGTTGGCCAGCTCGGTCACGCGGCGCGTGTTGCGGTAGTTCGCCTGCAGCACGTGCAGGGTCTGCCGCTGCGCGGCGGCGCCGGCGAGCCCGTGCCAGAACAGCGACTTCACCGCGGACCAGCTGAAGAAGTTCGGGTGCACGATCTGGTGGCTGTCGCCGCACAACAGGAACTGGCCAGGCTGCTTCAGCGTCGCCAGCACCAGCGCCAGTTGAACCGGCGTCAGGTCCTGCACCTCGTCGATGACGATGAAATCGAAACCGACGTCGGCCAGGGCGGCGGGGTCGTTGCGCCACGCATGCGCGACCAGGTTCGCGTCGAACAGGCCGGCCTGGTCCAGCCACTGGCGGTAGCGGCCGAACAGCGCGTGCGCAGCCAGCCGGTGCTCGGGCGGCAGCAGGCTCTGTCGCGCGCCGAGTGCGCAATAGCCGGCCAGGTCCAGCGGTCCGTCCGGGTGGGCGCCCAGCACGCCGCGAAACTCTTCGTACAGCGCATGCGCGTCCACCTCGCCCAGCGCCCTGGCGGCCTGGCGGTGCCGGTCGAACCAGCCGCGGAAGTCGGCCAGCGTCACCTCGCGGCCGGCCGGCACGCGCAGCGTCTCGAGAAATTCCCGGTAGCTGAGAAACTCGACCTCCTGCGACGGATTCTCGTAGCCGTGCGCTGCGTACAGGTCCTGCGCGGCGCGGGCAAGGTACGACGACAGCGTCACGAACAACACGCGCCCGGACGCCTCGCGCAGCTTCGCCAGCGTGACGGCGGTCTTGCCCGAGCCGGCCGAGCCGATCAGCACCAGCGGTGCGGGCAGCCGATAGGCATCCTCCTGCGCGTCGTCGAAGACGATCGGCTTGTCGAGAAAGTGGAACTGCGATCGGCTGTCATGCAGCCAGCGCAGCGGCACGGCCTCCGGCGGCGAAGCGGCCGGCAGCAGCGCCGGCTCGTGCTCGATCTTCGCTTCGTCCACCACGGCGCCGCGCAGGAAACGCGAGCGCTCGTAGGCATGGTTCTCGATGACCTCGAGCGCCAGGCACACGGTCTCGCCGCCGACACGGGCGAACTGCAGCAGCAGCCGGTTGGCGTAGTCGAGCTTCGCCCGGTAGTACGGGCCGGCATGCAGCTTCTTGACGTCGGCCGTGCGGAAGTCGTCGGCCTCGATCGCCGCGCGAATCTTGTCGAAGGAACCGCGCACGCGTCGCAGTTCAAGATCTTTGTGGAGGAGCAGTCGCATGGGTGGCAGGCAAAGAATCGGGGCGGATCAGTGATAGTCGTCTTCGAGCTGGTGGCGCACCGCCAGGATGGTGACGGTGGCGGCGTCCTCGACCTCGAACAGCGCGACGCAGCCGCCGTGGCCGAACGGTATCAGCAGCTCGCGCAGGAACGGGCTCTTGCCGGCCTTGCGACAGACGAAGGGCGACTGCGCGAGGCTGTCGACGGCCGACCCGACGGCCTGCGAGGCGCACTCGGCGACAGCCAGATCCGCCGCGGTGGTACAGCGTTCGAGCAGGTGCTGGTAGAGTCGCCGCAGATCGTCGCGTGCCGCCGCGCTGTAGCGGACGGCAAAGGTCACCCGCGCACCCGCTTCGATGCCTTGGCCAGCAGCTTGCGCAGTTCGGCATGGACGCTGGCCGGAGAGTGGAAGGCGCCAGTGCGCTTGGCCTCGTCGCGCGACAGCAGCCCGCGCGCGATGAACTCGGCGCGCGCACGTCGCCGCTCGATGGTCTCGCGTACCGATGTCTCGATGAAGCTCGAGAGCGTTTCGCCTTCTTGCAGCACGCTCTGCGCGGCTTCGCGCAGTTGCGGCTCGACCCGAAGCGAGGGAAAGGTGGTTGTCTTCATGGGCAAGAGACGGATGCGTTGCGTTTGCGATGCATTCTATCGCGAACAACGCAAAGGATCGATCGGCGGCCTGCGTTGCCCGCTGATTGCAAGGAAAGATCGCCATCGAACCACACCTCGGCCGATGCGTCCTGGTGCAGCCACAGTTCGCGCGCTCCAGCTCGTAGCAGTGAAGTGGACCCGCCCTGCCGGCTGCGTGCAGCGGCAGGCGCGGTCGCTCAGACCCGCTCGAGTGGCACGTAGATTTCCCCGCCCGCCGCCCTGAACTCCGCGCTCTTGGCCGCCATGCCTTGCTGCGCCGCCGCGTACTCGCGCACGTCCTGCGTGATCTTCATCGAGCAGAACTTCGGCCCGCACATCGAGCAGAAGTGCGCCACCTTGGCGCCGTCGGCGGGCAGGGTCTGGTCGTGGAAGTCCCTGGCGGTCTCCGGGTCCAGCGACAGGTTGAACTGGTCCTGCCAGCGGAACTCGAACCTTGCCTTGGACAGCGCCTCGTCCCAGGCGCGCGCGCCCGGATGGCCCTTGGCGACGTCGGCGGCGTGCGCGGCGATCTTGTAGGCGACGATGCCCTGCTTGACGTCGGCCCGGTCCGGCAGGCCGAGGTGTTCCTTGGGCGTGACGTAGCACAGCATGGCGGTGCCGAACCAGCCGATCATGGCCGCGCCGATGGCGCTGGCGATGTGGTCGTAGCCGGGCGCCACGTCGATCGTCAGCGGCCCCAGCGTGTAGAAGGGCGCCTCGTGGCAGTGCTTGAGCTGCTCCTCCATGTTGGCCTGGATCATGTGCATGGGGACGTGGCCGGGCCCCTCGATCATGGTCTGCACGTCGTGCTTCCACGCGAGCTGCGTGAGTTCGCCGAGCGTGCGCAGTTCGGCGAACTGCGCCTCGTCGTTCGCGTCCGCGCCGCGAGCCGGGGCGCAGGCCGTCGCCCAGCGAGAAGCTCACGTCGTACGCCTTCATGACCTCGCAGATCTCCTCGAAGTGCGTGTACAGGAAGTTCTCGCGGTGGTGGGCGATGCACCACTTGGCGAGGATGGAGCCGCCGCGCGAGACGATGCCGGTGCGCCGCCTGGCCGTGAGCGGGATGAAGGGCAGACGCACGCCGGCGTGAATGGTGAAGTAGTCGACGCCCTGCTCGGCCTGCTCGATCAGCGTGTCGCGGAAGATCTCCCAGGTCAGGTCCTCCGCCACGCCGCCGACCTTCTCCAGCGCCTGGTAGATCGGCACGGTGCCGATCGGCACCGGCGAGTTGCGGATGATCCAGTCGCGCGTGGTGTGGATGTTCCGGCCGGTCGACAGGTCCATCACCGTGTCGGCGCCCCAGCGGATCGCCCACACCAGCTTCTCCACCTCCTCCTCGATGCTGGAACCGACGGCGGAGTTGCCGATGTTGGCGTTGATCTTCACCAGGAAGTTGCGGCCGATCACCATCGGCTCGAGCTCCGGGTGGTTGATGTTGGCCGGGATGATGGCGCGTCCGCGCGCCACTTCGTCGCGCACGAACTCGGGCGTGATCACGTCGGGGATGTTCGCGCCCATCGGATTGCCGCGCAGGCGGCTGGCCCGCTCCTGGTCGGCCAGGTACTCGGCCATCCACTCGCGCTGGCCGTTCTCGCGGATCGCGACGTACTCCATCTCCGGGGTGACGATGCCGCGGCGGGCATGGTGCATCTGCGTGACATTGGCGCCGCCGCGCGCGCGGCGCGGCTGGCGCTGCAGCGCGGCGGCTTCGGCTCTGAGCGCGGCGGCGCGCTGCACCTCCCGCTCCGCATCCCTGGCGCCGTCGTCGAGCGCCTTGCGCTCGCGTCCGCCATAGACCTCGCTGTCGCCGCGCGCCTCGATCCAGGCGCTGCGCACGGCCGGCAGGCCCTGACGCACGTCGATGGCCGCTTCGGGCTGGGTATACGGCCCGGAGGTGTCGTAGAGCGTGACGGTTTCGCCGTTGGACAGCGCCACTTCGCGCATCGGCACCCGGATCTGCGGATGCTGCACGCCGGGCGCGAAGCTCTTGCGGGAGGCGGGGAAGGGTTGGCGCGTGAGCGCCAGCAGCTGGTCGAGTCTGTCGGGAGCATTCATGAGGCCGGTCCTTTCGGGAGTGCAACGAGGCTGCTCCGAAAAGGCGGCGGGACCGGCCCGCGGGCCAGGATCCTCTCAGCTCTTCTTACGCCGGTACGAACCGGTTCAAGTTCACGGGTTTGGTCTGCCATCTCAGCGCAGCGGCCATTCGGCCACCCGCACCCCGGAGCCCGATCAGTATAGCCGCGGGGGCGTGGCGGTTCACGTCGATGTCGATGGAAGCACTACGATGCAGGCACCTGCTCGACGAACCCGAGTTCGACTTCGAGCCGTTCCGAGCAAAGGTGCCGTATCCGCCGGTGCCGCCGTCAGTCACCGTGGCGTCACACCAGCCACCTAGCCTCTGCGATCTCTACAACCACCGGATGGAAGAGATGCACACCAGGCCACTGGCGAAATGGATCATCGCGGCGCTGGCTGCGGCGATCGCGGCCACGGTGGTCGCCGCCTGCGGCGGCAGCGACCCGCCGCCATTCGATGTGAAGCTGATCGGCTTCAACGACTACCACGGCAACCTGGAATCTCCAGGCAGCTTCGGCGAGAACACCGGCGTCCCCGCGTCACAGCGCCCCGCCGTCGGCGGCGCGGAGTTCGTGGCCGCGCACGCCGCCCGCCTGAGGGCGCAGAACCCGCTGAACGTGGTGGTCAGCGCCGGCGACTCCATCGGCGCGTCGCCGCTGATGTCTTCGCTGTTCTTCGACGAACCGGCGGTGGAAACCCTCAACCGCGTCGGGCTCGAGTTCAACGCGGTCGGCAATCATGAATTCGACAAGGGCTCGGCCGAGTTGCTGCGCCTCCAGAACGGCGGCTGCAAGACCACCGGTGGCCAGCAGGAGACGAACAGCTGCAAGGGGGCGTCGGTCGGGACGCCCGTGCCCTTCGAGGGGGCGAAGTTCAAGTGGCTGTCGGCCAACGTCATCGCCACCGCGACGGGCCAGCCGCTGCTGCCCGCCTATGGCATCAAGGAGTTCAAGGGGGTGAAGGTGGCGTTCGTCGGCATGACGCTGGCGGCCACCCCGACCATCGTCACGCCCACCGGCGTGGCCGGGCTTGAGTTCCGCGGCGAGGCCGACACGGCGAACGCGCTCGTGCCCGAGTTGCGCGCGCAAGGGATCGAGGCCATCGTCGTGCTGCTGCACGAGGGCGGGGTCCAGACGGGAACGCTGTCCGACATCAACGGTTGCGAAGGCAAGCTGGCGGGCTCGGCGATCGCCGGCATCGTCGAACGGCTGGATCCGGCGGTTGACATGGTCATCAGCGGCCACACCCATTCGGCCTACAACTGCCGGCTGCCCAACAAGGCAGGCGTGGAGATTCCGGTCACCAGCGCGAGCAGCTTCGGCCGCGTGCTGACGGACGCGGACCTCACCATCGACCCGGGCACGCGCGACATCACCAGGGTGGCGGTCACCAATCGCCTGGTCACGCGCAACGACCCGGCCGTGCCGGCGGTCGCCGACGTCGCCTCCATCGTGGCCGCCTACCGGGGCCTCGTGTCGCCCATCGCCAACCAGGTGATCGGCGCGATCTCCGCGGAGCTGCGCAACACACGGGTGGACGGCGCCTGCAACATGCCCGCCGGCGAGCTGATCGCCGACGCGATGCTCGCGGCCACGCAGCCTGCCGGCTTCGGCGGCGCGCAGATCGCGCTGATGAACGGCGGCGGCGTGCGCAGCCCCGGATTCGTCTTCGCCTCCAGCAGCGCCGGCGAGGGCGACGGCAACGTCACCTACGGCGAGGCGTTCACCGTGCAGCCCTTCGGCAACAGCCTGGTGACGATGACGCTGACCGCGCAGGACCTCAAGGACGTGCTGGAAGAGCAGTTCGCCGGCTGCAAGGGCCAGTCCGCGACCGCGACGCGGGTGATGCTCCCTTCGGCCGGATTCAAGTACACGTGGGACGGCGCCAACGCCTGCAACGCGCGCATCTCGAACCTGACCTTGCGCAGCGCCGCCGGGGTGGAGACCATCGTGGACGCGGCCGGGGTGGTGACCAACCCCTTGCGCAGCTACCGGGTGACGGTCAACAGCTTCATGGCCGACGGCGGCGACGGCTATTCGACTTTTCCGAAGGGCCGGAACCGGCTCGGCGGCGCGCAGGACATCGATGCCTTGACGGCTTTCATGGCACGCCACAAGGCGCCGGCGGCGCCGTATGTCCCGGGTGCCGATCCGCTGGACGCGAACACGCCCCGCATCCTCCGCCTGGGCACGAGCACCGTCTGTCCCAGCGGCGGCAACACCAATCCGTGAAGCGGCGCAGTCTGCCCCCGGCCACCGTTGCCGCGGCCACGGCCTGGCGCCGGGACAGCGGGTACGGAGCTTGCATGCGAACACCGTCATGAAACCGCTTCATCTGGCTCTTCAAGGCGGCGGCTCGCACGGCGCGTTCACCTGGGGCGTGCTGGACGCGCTGCTGCAGGAGGAGGCCGTCCTGCCCTCGCTCAGCGGGTCGAGCGCCGGCGCCTTGAACGCGGTCGCGCTGGCCAGCGGCTGGTCGGTCGCGGCTCGAACGGGCGGCGATCTCCGGGCCGGCGCGCGCGAGACGCTGCACAGCGTATGGGAAGAGGTGATGCACCTGGGCGTCTATGCAGCGGTGCAGCGCCAGTGGCTGTCGGCCTGGATCGGCACGGCATCCATGGCGGCATGGCCGAGCGGGCCGGCGCTTGCGTTCCATCCCCTGGAGAATCTGCTGCAGCGGCACATCGAGTTCGCCGCCCTGCAGGACGCCGGCGTGCCGGCGGTGCACGTCGGCGCCACGCATGTGCGCAGCGGCGGGGCGAAGATCTTCTCCGGAGCGGCGGTGACCCTCGACGCGGTGCTCGCGTCCACCTGCCTGCCGACGCTGTTTCCCACGGTGCTCGTCGACGGAGAGGCCTATTGGGACGGCGGCTATTCGGTGAACCCGCCGCTGTCGCCGTTCCTGGCCCTGGACGGTCCCGTCGACGTGCTGCTGGTGCAGATCAACCCCCAGAGTACAGCGGTTCCCGACACGATGCACGATGTACAGCAGCGGGCCCAGGAACTCGCTTTCAACGCGGGCCTGCTGTCGCAGGTTCGCGCGGTGGCGCACATCAACCAGCTGGTGGCGCTCGGGCTGCTGCCGGCCGGGCGGATGATCCGCCTGCACCGCATCGGCGGCGGCGACGATCTGCAGCGGTTTCCGCCGTCCAGCCGCGCCTCGGCGGACCCCGGCGTGATTCGCGAGCTGTTTGCGCTCGGCCGCGAGGCCGGCGCGCGCTGGGTCGCGGACTGCGGCGCCCAAGTCGGGTTCAGCGCGACATTCGACGCGGGGGAGTATGCAGACGACACCTGGCTGCGCTTCGGCGCGCCCGCCTCCCGTGAGGCGTCGTGGAGGCTGCGCGCGGCGGCCCGGCTGCGGGCCATGATCGAGGCGGTGCGCAAGCGCGGCCGGCCGTGATCGACTTCAGTACCGGTTCGGGATGAACATGTTCTTCGGCACCGGCCGCCGCGAGTAATCCTTGTGCCGCACCCGCTCCGGCAATTGGACCGCGGGATGCTCCACCTCCTGGTAAGGCACCTGCGACAGCAGATGGGCGATGCAGTTCAGGCGCGCCTTCTTCTTGTTGTCGCCTTCGACGATCCACCACCTGGCCTGCGGGATGTGCGTGCGCTCGAGCATCACTTCCTTGGCTTGCGTGTACTTCTCCCAGCAGCGGCGCGACTCCAGGTCCATCGGACTGAGCTTCCACTGCTTCAGGGGATCCTGGATGCGGCTGAGGAATCGCAGGTGCTGTTCCTCGTCCGAGATGGAGAACCAGTACTTGATCAACTGGATGCCGGAGCGCACGAGCATCTTCTCGAACTCCGGCACCGAGCGGAAGAACTCCTCGTACTGTTCGTCCGAGCAGAAGCCCATCACGCGCTCCACGCCGGCGCGGTTGTACCAGCTGCGGTCGAACAGCACGATTTCGCCGGCGGCTGGCAGGTACGAGGTATAGCGCTGGAAGTACCACTGGGTGCGCTCCCGGTCGTTCGGTGCCGGCAGCGCCGCCACCCGGCAGACCCGCGGGTTCAGACGCTGGGTGATGCGCTTGATGACCCCGCCCTTGCCCGCCGCGTCGCGGCCCTCGAACAGGATGACGATCTTGTGGCCGGTCGCCACCACCCAGTCCTGCAGCTTGACCAGCTCGCCCTGCAGCCGCAGCAGCTCGCCGAAATAGCGCCGCCGCTCCAGCTTCTCCTGTTCGGTGAGCGCGATTTCGTTGCCGGCCGCGTCGAACGGCCGATCTTCCAGCTCGAGTTCCAGTTCCTCGTCGTAACTGTCGAGCACTTCCCGCTGCATGCGCTGCGCGAATTCTTCGTTTCCCATGTTCCGTCCCCGCCGACGCACCTTACATGTGTCGAGCAGACCACGCAAATATGACAGGACCGTGACGGCCGGGCGACGGCGCAGCGCATGGCAGCGCCCGGTGCCCGGGGCCGCGCCGATTCAGAAGGCCCGCTCGCCGCGGCACCAGGTGCCGCGCACGACCGGCATGCCGTTGGCCTCCTTGACGCGGATGAAGTCCGCCCGTTTGCCCGCAGCAATCTCGCCCCGGTCGGCCAGGCCGATCGCCTGCGCCGGATGGCGTGCCACCGTGTTCACGGCCTTGGGCAGGCTCCAGCCGAGGCTGCTGCGCAGCAGGAAAGCGGACTGGATGAGGCTGGAGGGGACATAGTCCGACGACATGATGTCCAGCAGGTCGCGCCGGGCCAGCTCGGCGGCGGCCACGTTCCCCGAGTGGGAGCCGCCCTGCACCAGATTGGGGCCGCCCATGATGATCCCCAGGCCGGCCGCGCGTGCCGCCTGCGCCGCTGCCACGGTGGTCGGGAACTCCGACAGTTCGATCTGCTCGGCCCGCGCCTGTTCGACGTGCTCGACGTCGGTGTCGTCGTGGCTGGCCACCGGAATGCGGCGCGCCCGGCTGCCGGCGACGACCGCCGCCCGATGCGGACCGGCGAAGCGCTCCTGGTCGCGCCGGCGCTCGTCCACCAGCCGCTCGTACTCGCGGTCGCTCAGGCTGCCGTTGCGCTCGGTGTAGCGCCGGTACTTGGCCAGGTTGCGCCACTGGCGCTGTCCCGGCGTGTGGTCCATGACGCTGACCAGTTCCACCAGCGGGTCGTCGGCGTAGCGCTCGAAGGCGTCGACCAGGTCCGGCGCCGAAACCTCGCAGCGCAGGTGCAGCAGGTGCTCGACGCGCAGCAGCCGGCGCTCGCGGCAGTCGTGCACGGCCCGGATCGACGGCTCGTAGGTCTGGCTGCGCGCGCCGCCCTGGTCCATGTCGCCGATCACGACCGAATCGAGCACCGTGGTGATGCCGGCGGCAGCGCACTGCGCGTCGTGCGTGACGGTGGCCGAGGTCGCGTTCCACAGCACGCCCGGGCGTGGCATCAGGTGCTTTTCCAGGTTGTCGGTGTGCAGTTCGACCAGCCCCGGCAACAGCCAGTCGCCCTCCCAGTCCTCGGCCGCGCAGGCCGAGGTCGCACCGGGTTCCACGCGGCGGATCGTGTCGCCTTCGACGGCGACGCAGCCGATGAAGCTCTCTTCGCCCGTCACGATGCGGGCATTGCGAATCAGGTGTCGGGTCATGTCTGCTCCCTGCAGTCCTGCGCCGCGCGGTGGCGCTCGAGATCGACGCAGCGGTGCGCGACGGCGGCTCGCACCTCCTCGTCGTGGAAGATGCCGATCACCGCGGCGCCGCCTTCGCACGCGCTGCGGATGAGGTCGACCACCACCCGCCGGTTGCCGGCGTCCAGCGAAGCGGTGGGTTCGTCGAGCAGCAGCACCGGGTGCCGGGCGATCAGGCCGTGCGCGATGTTGACCCGCTGCTGCTCGCCGCCCGAGAACGTGGCGGGCGGCAACTGCCACAGGCGCTGCGGCAGGTTGAGCCGGGCCAGCCACTGGCCGGCGGCGGCGCGCGCTTCGTCCACACCATGGCCGAGGCGGCGCAAGGGCTCGGCGACCACGTCGAGCGCGGGCACGCGCGGGATCACGCGCAGGAACTGCGAGACGTAGCCCAGCGTGCGGCGGCGCACGTCGATGACCTGGCGCGGCGCGGCCGCGGACAAATCGAGCCAGTCGCCGTCATGTCTGATGCGCACCGCACCGCCGCTGGCGGCGTAATTGCCGTAGAGGCAGCGCAGCAGCGAGCTCTTGCCGGTGCCGGAGCGTCCGGTCAGCGCCACGCACTCGCCCGCTCGCAGTTGCAGGTCCACGCCGGCGAACACGGGCAATTCCAGCCCGCCGCGGCCGTGCAGGACGAACGACTTCGCGAGGCTGGTGGTTTCGAGGACGGTCGTCATGGGACAGCGTTCAGGGGGTGAGCACCGACGACACCAGCAACTGGGTGTAGGGGTGCTGGGCATCGTCCAGCACCCGGTCGGTGAGGCCCTCCTCGACGACCAGGCCGTTCTTCATGACCAGCATGCGATGCGCCAGCAGCCGGGCCACGGCCAGGTCGTGGGTGACCACGACGGCGGCCAGCTGCAGGTCGTCGACCAGTTCGCGCAGCAGGTCGAGCAGGCGGGCCTGGACCGAAACGTCGAGCCCGGTGGTGGGCTCGTCCATGAACAGCAGGCGCGGCTGCGTCACCAGGTTGCGGGCGATCTGCAGCCGCTGCTGCATGCCGCCCGAATAGGTGCCGGGCAGATCGTCGACCCGGTCCAGGTCCAGCTCGACCCGCTCCATCCAGGACAGAGCCTGCGAGCGCAGCCGGCCGTAATGGCGGGCGCCCAGCGCCATCATCCGCTCGCCGATGTTGGCGCCCGCCGACACGTTCATGCGCAGGCCCTCGCGAGCGTGCTGCTCGACGAAGCCCCAGTCGGTGCGCGCCAGCCAGCGCAGCCGGGCCTCGGACAAGTCCGCCAGGTCCACCAGCCCCTGCGCCCGGCCCGGCTCGCGTCCCTCTTCGCGCAACTGGTAGTGCACCGAACCCTCGTCGCAGGCCAGACGCGCCGCCAGCAGCCGCAGCAGCGTGGTCTTGCCCGAGCCCGACTCGCCCACCACCGCCAGCACCTCGCCGGGGTACAGGTCGAAGCTCACGCCGCGACAGGCCCAGCGCACGCCGCCCGCCGCCGCGAACGACCTGCCGACGCCGCGCGCGCTCAGGAGCACCGGCTCGCTCATGGGCGGCTCCCACCGGCGGTCAGCGCATCGTGCAGCTCGATCGCCTGCTGGCTGCCGCAATGGCCCGCCGCGCGCCGCCCACCGCAGTAGTCGCTGTCCGAGCACACGAACAGCCGGCTCCCGGCGTCGTCGACGATCATCTCGTCGAGGAAGCTGTCGCCGGCGCCGCACAGGGCGCACGCGTGCGGCCAGCGCTGCACCTCGAACGGATGGTCCTCGAAGTCGAGGCTGCGCACGGCGGTGTACGGCGGAATCGCATAGATGCGCTTTTCGCGCCCGGCGCCGAACAGCTGCAGCGCCGGATTCATGTGCATCTTGGGGTTGTCGAACTTCGGGATCGGCGAAGGCGAGGCGAGATAGCGCTCGTTGACCAGCACCGGATAGTCGTAGGTGCGCGAGATCGCGCCGAGCTGGGCGATGTCCTCGTAGAGCCTGACGTTCATCAGGCCGTACTCGGCCAGGGCATGCAGGGTGATGCTCTCCCGCCGCCGCGGCTCCAGCCGGAACAGCGGCTCGGGCATCGGCACCTGGTAGACCAGGATCTGGCCCTCCTGCAGCGGCGCCTCGGGAATGCGGTGGCGCGTCTGGATGATGGTGGCGGCGGCCGTGCGCTCCGTGGTGCGCACGCCGGTGGTGCGGGCGAAAAAGCGCCGGATGTTGACCGCGTTGGTCGTGTCGTCGCTGCCCTGGTCGATCACCTTGAGCACGTCGTCGCGGCCGATCACGCTGGCGGTCACCTGGATGCCGCCCGTGCCCCAGCCGTGCGCGAACGGCATCTCGCGCGATCCGAACGGCACCTGGTAGCCTGGGATGGCCACCGCCTTGAGCATCGCCCGCCGGATCATCTTCTTGGTGCGCTCGTCCAGGAACGCGAAGTTGTAGTGCCGGTCCATCAGGCGGCTTTCTTGTCGGCGTTGTCGTGCGGCTCGCGGTGCTGCGACGGCCGCTGTTCGGCGTGCCCGGCGCGCAGCCGGCGCACCAGTTCGAGCTCCGACTGGAAATCGACGTAATGCGGCAGCTTCAGGTGCTGCACGAAGCCCGAGGACTCCAGGCTGTCGGCATGCGACAGCACGAACTCCTCGTCCTGGGTGGGCGCGACGACCGGCTCGCCCAGCTCGCGGGCGCGCAAGGTCCGGTCGACCAGCGCCATCGCCATGGCCTTGCGCTCGCAGCCGCCGAACGCCAGCCCGTAGCCCTGGGTGAACTGGGGCGGCAGTTGCTGGCTGCCGGCGAACTGGTTGATCATCTGGCACTCCGTCACTTCGATGTCGCCGACGTCGACGGCGAACCCGAGTTCGTCGGCGACCACCTCCACCGCCACCGCGCCGCGCCGGATCTCGCCGGCGAACGGGTGGCCATTGGCATAGCCGCGCTGGCTGGCATAGCCCAGCGCCAGCAGCCAGCCTTCGTCACCGCGCGCCAGCGCCTGCAGCCGCACCGGACGATCGGCGGGAAACATCAGCGGCGAGCGCGTCAGATCGACCGGCTCGCCGGCGGACGTCGGGCCGGGCGTCTCCAGCAGGCCTTCACGGGCCATCAGCTCCTGCACCCGCGGGACCCGGCACGGCAGCGGCTGCGCCGGCGGCAGCGCGCGCCGGTCCGCCGGCGCGGCGTCGGCCAGCAGCGAGAAGTCCAGCAGGCGCTGGGTGTAGTCGGCGGTCGGTCCGAGCACCTGTCCGCCGGGCACGTCCTTGAAGGCGGCCGAGATCCGCCGCACCAGCTGCATCCGTTCGGTGTCGAGGGGCTGCGCAGCGCCGAAGCGCGGCAGCGTCGTGCGATAGGCACGCACCAGGAAAATGGCCTCGACCAGGTCACCGGCCGACTGCTTGATCGCGAGGGCGGCGAGTTCACGGTCGTAGAGCGAACCCTCGGTCATCACGCGGTCCACCGCCAGCGGCAGCTGCTCCCGGATCTGCTCGACGCCCAGCGCCGGCAGCGACGGGTCGCCGCGCCGCTGCCGCTCCAGCAGGGTCCAGGAATTCTCGATGGCGGCGGCGCCGCCCTTGACCGCGACGTACATGGCTAGACACCCTCCAGTCGCGCCACGCGCGTGGTGCGCGGCAGGCCCAGGGCCGCCGCGCCGCAGGTGAAGACGACATCGACGCCTTGCGGGAAGGCGGCGTGGTTGGCCTGCCATTCGCCCCAGAACGCCGGCGCCAGGCCGCCGATGCGCACCGTGCACGGCTGCCGGATGCCGGGCCCGTGCCATTGCATCGCCGGGCCGTCGCCGAGCGACGGCACCTCGATCAACACGGTGGCGGCGAACTCGGGCGACGCCGGCGTGCCCTGGGCGAAAGCGGCCAGGGCGGGCAGCCGCCGCGCATCGCCCACCACGGCGAAGGCGGCGTCCATCGGGGTCGCGGCGAGCCGCGCTCCGGTGTGCAAGCGCAGCCATGGGGCGCAGGACTCCAGGCCCGGCTGCCACCACACGGCGGTGTCGTCGTCGGCGAGCGCCAGCAGCAGGCGGGCCGCCGCCGCCCCGAGCGGCAGTCCCGCGATCGGCTGTCCCACCTCGACGCACTGCCCCGGACGCGACAGCGCGTGCAGGGCCGCGCGGAACGCCTGCTGCGCGTCGTGCACGGGATCGGCGAAGCCGGCGCGCCAGGCCGCGGCGTTCACGCTTCGCCTCGCACCATGGTGAAGAAGTCGACCCGCGAACTCGCGGCGGCACGGCTGGCGGCCTCGCGCGCGCGCGCCTGCCGCGCGCGCAGCGGCTCGATCATGTCGCGCATCAGCGCCGCGCCCCGCTGCTCGTCCTGCAGCAAGGCGTCGATGAGTGCCGTCAGCTCCGCCTTGCGGCGGTCGCGGCCGAGCACGTAGCCGACACCCAGGATGCCGTCCAGGCGCACGGCGCAGCGCGCGAGGCTCGCCTCGCCCAGGTTGAAGGCGTCCCCGGTGCCGCCCACCCGGCCGCGCAGCATGACCATGCCCACTTCAGGCTGCCGGATGGTTTCCATCGGCGGCAGCGGCGCGGCGCGGCCGACGCAGGCTTCGAGTTCTTCGGTCGAGGCGCGAGCCAGCACGGCCAGCCAGTCGCGGCGCGCCGCGTGCTCTTGCGGTGGCGTTGTCATCGGAGTGTCGTTGTTCATCGCTAGATTCCTGCAGGCAACTGGCTGGCGCTGCACCGCGCCGCCGTGCAGGCAAGTTCAACATGGCAACATGACCTTGATATGACAATCCAGCCTGGACCTCCCGCAGGCGGGCGCTGCGGCGCGGCGACGATCCGCTACGCCGTCTACTTCGCGCCCCACCGCGATTGCCCATGGCGTGCCTTCGGCGCCTCCTGGCTCGGCCGCGAAGCCCTAGCCCGCGCCACCGTCGGCGTCGCCGCCCTGCCGCGCGGGGCCCGCGTCGAGATCGACGCCATCGCCGCCCGTTCCGATCGTTGAGCCGGGCGCGCGCGCGGGCCTGGCGACCGCGTTGCTCAATTGCAATGCCGGGCGTTTCTATATAGCGTGCGCTCCATTTTACCTATGGGAAACGATGTCTCTACTGGGCGCGACGGAGGGGCGCGAGCGCGTCTCTGGTGGGTTCTCGCGATCGTCGGCCTGGCCGCGGTGGTGCGCTTCATCGGCCTGAACTTCGACCAGAACAACCACTTCCACCCCGATGAACGGGCGATCGCCGATGCGGTCGGCCGGATCTCCTTCAATCCCAGCACCCTGCAGCTCAACCCGCAGTGGTTCAACTACGGATCGTTCCCGATCTACGTCACCAGCCTGGTCAACAGCCTCCTCAGCCACTTCGACCTCTTCCGCAACTACGACGCCACCATCCTGATCGGCCGCGGTGTCACCGCCGTCGTCAGCACGCTGACCGTCTGGCTGCTGATTGCGCTCGGCACCCGCCTCTACAACCGCCAGGTAGGGCTGCTCGCTGGCGCGCTGCTCGCGGCGTGCGTGCTGCACGTGCAGAACTCAGCAATGCAACCTGAACGAAGAAACCA
>CAVPTY010000098.1:0-14757 GCA_963708655.1 uncultured beta proteobacterium | reverse complement strand
GCCATGGCCAGCGGCACACACACCGCGTTGTAACCGGCCGCCCACCAGAGATTTTGCCGCACCACACGCAGGGTACGACGAGCCAGACTCAGCGCTTGCGCCACCGCACCGATTTGATCACCCAGCACCACAAAGTCCGCCTGCGCCTGCGCCAATGGTACCGCCTGCCCAAAGGCGAACGACACATGGGCGCCGGCCAGTACCGGGCCATCATTAAGACCGTCCCCACGACGGCCACCCTGTGCCCCTGTTGTTGGGCAATACGCAAGAAATCGAGCTTGTCCTGCGGGGAACGACGGCCGCTTCACGATCGCGTGGGACGTCGGGGGCAGCAGGTACGCACGCACCTTCCCGGCGGGAGGGCTGGTGGCACCCTGAGACTCACTCTCGCCGGCGAGGCACCTGCAGGGCACGCGGGGGCCTCGTGAGTCGATTCGGCGGTCGAACCGACTCAGAAAATGAGTCGATTAACGCCAACATTCGACTCAGTGCGTTATTCGTCCCTACAATCGACTCGATACTGGGCGATCCGGGATGGAATCTCTTCAATACATCTGGCAACTTCGCGGCTGGCCCAGGCTTTCGTTCGACGGCGAGCATCTGGCCGAAGAGGTGGCGCTCGCTCGTCGGGCGCAAGGTCTGGTGGAGGGAAAGCTGGCAGCGCTTGGCTTCCAGGAGCGGCAGGACCTCGCCGCCGAAGCGTGGGCGCAGGAAGCCCTGGCGACCGCGGCCATCGAAGGCGAGCGGCTGGACTTGCTGGCGGTGCGTTCCTCCATCGCGCAGCGCCTGGGCGCCTCGGCGTTCAAGGGCCCGGCGCCATCCCGCCACGTCGATGGTCTGCTCGGCATCATGGACGACGCCGTCGTGAAGGCGAACGAGCCCCTCACGCACGAGCGGCTGCAGGCGTGGCAAGCCGCCCTCTTTCCGACCGGGTTCTCCGGCATGCGCCCGGTCAGGACAGGTGCCTGGCGCACGGGACCCGTGCAGATCGTGAGCGGACCCACGGGCAAGGAGACGGTGCACTACGAAGCGCCGGCTGCCACCGACGTGCCTGCGCAGATGCAGAAGTTTCTCGACTGGTTCAACGCCAGCCAGCACGACAGCCTGGTGAAGGCAGCGCTGTCCCACGTCTGGTTCGAGACCATCCACCCCATGGACGATGGCAACGGCCGGGTCGGGCGCAACATCGTGGACCTGTGCCTCGCGCGCGATGCCGGAGAGACTTCCCGGCTGGTGCGCATCTCCCAGCGCCTGCTCGATCAGCGCGAGGCGTACTACAACGAGCTGGGCCGCGCCCAGCGCGGCGGGCTGGACGTGACGCCCTGGATGGTGTGGTTCGTGCGACAGGTGCGCATCGCCTGGGAGGCAGCCGGTGCAGTGGTGGACACGTCGCTCGAAAAGGCCAGGTTCTGGGCGACGCACGCCGGCGTGCCGCTGAACGCCCGCCAGAGGAAGGCGGTCAACGCACTGCTGGACCAGGGCCCGGGCGGATTCGAAGGCGGCATGAGCACCCGCAAGTACGTGAGCCTCACCGGCACCTCCCGACCCACCGCGTCGCGAGAACTCATCGAGCTCAATGCGCTCGGCGTGTTGAAGCAGTCGGGAGCCGGACGATCGACGCGGTACTACATCAACCTGCCAGGGTGGTTGCCGAAGCAGGAGTGACCGACAGGCCCTGCCGACGGCGCGCAGGACGGCCGCAGCCGGGCGGAAAAAAGCCCCGCCGGATGAGCGGGGCTGGGGGGCAAGCGAGTTGCCCGGGCCGTCGAAAACGCCCGAAGCCTGTGGCGCTTTCAACAGGTCGAGTGACTCACACGTCGATGTTCGCCGCCCGCAACGCATTCGTCTCGATGAACTCACGGCGCGGCTCCACGTCATCCCCCATCAGCATCGTGAACACGCGGTCGGCCTCGATCGCGTCGTCGATCTGCACGCGCAGCAGGCGGCGCACCTGCGGGTCCATGGTGGTTTCCCACAGCTGCTCCGGGTTCATCTCGCCCAGGCCCTTGTAGCGCTGGCGGGCGGTGGTGCGTTCGGCTTCGCCGATCAGCCAGCGCATCGCCTGGCGGAAGTCGCCGACGCGTTCTTCCTTCGCCTTCTCGCCTTCGCCGCGCACCACGCGGGCGCCGTCGTGCAGCAGGCCGCGGAAGGTGGTCGCCGCCTCGGCCAGCGCGGCGTAGTCGGCGCCGTGCACGAAGTCCTGCGTGATCACGCTGCTCTTGACGTTGCCGTGGTGGCGGCGGCTGATGCGCAGCACCGGCTTGTCGGTGCGCGCGTCGAACTCGCCCGCCACTTCGGCCGGCGCCTGGTTGCTGGCGCGATCGAGCTCCTGCAACTTGGTCTGCAGGGCGACCGCCGAGCGCTCGGCGTCGGCCACGGTGTCGAGATTGAGGCTGACGCCGTCGGCGATGGCGCGCAGCGCCTCGGCGTCCATGTAGCCGGCCAGCCGGTTGATCACGGCCTCGGCCACCTGGTGCTTGCGCGCCAGCTCGGCCAGCGTGTCGCCGGCGATGACCGTGGCGTTCTCGCCGCCGGTGTGCACGCTCGCGCCGTTCAGCGCGATGCGCAGCAGGAAGCGGTCGAGCTCGGAGCCGTCCTTCAGGTACAGCTCCTCCTTGCCGGACTTCACCTTGTACAGCGGCGGCTGCGCGATGTAGATGTGGCCGCGCTCCACCAGCTCGGGCATCTGGCGGTAGAAGAACGTCAGCAGCAGCGTGCGGATGTGCGCGCCGTCGACGTCGGCGTCGGTCATGATGATGATGCGGTGGTAGCGCAGCTTGGCGACGTTGAAGTCGTCGGCGCCCGAGTTGCTGCCGCCGTTGCCGTTGCCATTGCCGTTGCCGCCGCCGGCCTTGCCGATGCCGGTGCCCAGCGCCGTGATCAGCGTCAGGATTTCATTGCTGGTGAGCAGCTTCTCGTAGCGCGCCTTCTCCACGTTCAGGATCTTGCCGCGCAGCGGCAGGATCGCCTGGAACTTGCGGTCGCGCCCCTGCTTGGCGCTGCCGCCGGCGGAGTCGCCCTCGACGATGTAGATCTCGCACAGCGCCGGGTCCTTCTCCTGGCAGTCGGCCAGCTTGCCGGGCAGGCCCATGCCGTCGAGCACGCCTTTGCGGCGCGTCATCTCGCGCGCCTTGCGCGCGGCCTCGCGGGCGCGCGCCGCCTCGATGATCTTGCCGACGATGATCTTGGCGTCCTGCGGGCGCTCCTGCAGGTAGTCGCCCAGCGTGCGCGCCACCACGTCCTCGACCGGGCCGCGCACTTCGCTGGACACCAGCTTGTCCTTGGTCTGGCTGGAGAACTTGGGCTCGGGCACCTTGACGCTCAGCACGCAGGTCAGGCCTTCGCGCATGTCGTCGCCGGTGACTTCGACCTTGGCCTTCTTGGCCATCTCGTTTTCTTCGATGTACTTGTTGATGACGCGCGTCATCGCCGCGCGCAGGCCGGTCAGGTGGGTGCCGCCGTCGCGCTGCGGGATGTTGTTGGTGAAGCACAGCACCTGCTCGTTGTAGCCGCTGTTCCACTGCATGGCCACTTCGACGCCGATGTTGGTGTTCTGGTCGCTCTGGCGGTCGCCCAGGGCGTGGAACATGTTGGGGTTCAGCACGGTCTTGCCCTTGTTGATGAAGTTGACGAAGCCCGCACGCCGCCGGCGCCCGAAAAGTCGTCTTCCTTGCCGCTGCGCTCGTCTTTCAGGCGGATGCGCACGCCGTTGTTCAGAAAGCTCAGCTCGCGCAGGCGCTTGCTCAGGATCTCGTAGTGAAAATCGTTGTTTTCCTTGAAGATCTCGGTGTCGGGCAGAAAGTGCACCTCGGTGCCGCGCTTGTCGGTGTCGCCCATCACCTGCATCGGCGACACCTCGACCGGGCCGTCGGGCGTCTGCACCGTCTCGACGATCCGGTTCTGCACGAAGCCGCGCGAGAACTCCAGCACGTGCACCTTGCCGTCGCGCCGCACCGTCAGGCGCAGCATCTTGCTCAGCGCGTTGACGCAGCTCACGCCCACGCCGTGCAGGCCGCCCGAGACCTTGTAGCTGTTCTGGTTGAACTTGCCGCCGGCGTGCAGCTCCGTCAGGGCGATCTCGGCGGCCGAGCGCTTGGGCTCGTGCTTGTCGTCCATCTTGATGCCGGTCGGGATGCCGCGGCCGTTGTCGACGACGGAGATCGAGTTGTCGGTGTGGATGGTGACGACGATGTCGTCGCAGTGGCCGGCCAGCGCCTCGTCGATCGAGTTGTCGACCACCTCGAACACCAGGTGGTGCAGGCCGGTGCCGTCCGAGGTGTCGCCGATGTACATGCCCGGGCGCTTGCGCACCGCTTCCAGCCCTTCCAGGATCTGGATCGCGCCCTCGCCGTAGCCTTCGCTGGCGCCGGCCTGGTGGGCGTCGATCGCCGGCTGGAAGTTGGAGCTTTCCTCGCCGCCGGCACCCACGTGCACCTGGTTCTGCTGGTTCTCTTCGGACATAGACACTTCGCTTCCCTGCAAACTCGCGCTCTTCTCTCAAGCTCTCTCGATGGATCGAACCCGCCGACCGTCGGACACCAAGGACGCGGCCTCGGAGGCCGCGTTGTCGTCCGTCTATATCCTCATCGGCATGACCACGTACTTGAACGACTCGTTCTCGGGGATGGTGATCAGCGCCGAGCTGTTGGAGTCGGCCAGTTCCAGCTTCACCATCTCGTTGTCCATGTTCGCCAGCGCGTCGATCAGGTAGCTCACGTTGAAGCCGATCTCGATCGAGTCGCCGCCGTAGTCGATGTCCAGCTCGTCGACGGCCTCTTCCTGCTCCGCGTTGTTGGACGCCACGCGCAGCGTGCCGGGCTCGATGTTCAGGCGCACGCCCTTGAACTTCTCGCTGGTCAGGATGGCCGTGCGCTGCAGGCTGGCCAGCAGCGGCGCGCGGCCCAGCGTCACCGACGTTCTTGTGGTTCTTGGGGATCACGCGGTTGTAGTCGGGGAACTTGCCTTCGACCAGCTTGGTGACGAACTCCATGCCGCCGAAGCTGAACTTGGCCTGGTTGGCGGCGAACTGCATCTCGATCGCGCCTTCGGCGTCGGACAGCAGGCGCTGCAGCTCCAGCACCGTCTTGCGCGGCAGGATCACTTCCTGGCGCGGCACTTCCACGTCCAGCGCCGCCGTCGCGAACGCCAGCCGGTGGCCGTCGGTGGCGACCAGGCTCAGTTGCTTGCCTTCGGCGACGAACAGGATGCCGTTGAGGTAGTAGCGGATGTCGTGCACCGCCATCGCGAACGACACCTGGTCCAGCAGCTGCTTGAGCGTCTTCTGCGGCACGCTGAACGCCGGGCCGAAGTCGGCGGCTTCCTGCACCAGCGGGAAGTCCTCGGCCGGCAGCGTCTGCAGCGTGAAGCGGCTCTTGCCGCCCTTGAGCAGCAGCTTGCTCTGGCTCGATTCGAGCGACACGGTCTGGTCGCTCGGCATGGTGCGCAGGATGTCGATCAGCTTGCGCGCGCCGACGGTGGTGGTGAAGTTGCCGACGTCGCCGCCGAGTTCGGCCGTGGTCCGGATCTGGATTTCGAGGTCGCTGGTCGTCAGCTGCACCGAGCCGCCGGTCTTGCGGATCAGGACGTTCGCCAGGATCGGCAGCGTGTGGCGGCGCTCCACGATGCCGGCCACCGACTGCAGCACCGAGAGCAGTTTTTCTTGTGTTGCCTTCAGGACGATCATGTCAACCTCTTTGCTTCTTTCTTTGTTCAAACTGGCACGCGCCGGGGCAGGGTCGCGTCCGTCTGTGGACAAGCGCCATTTTCCGCTTTTTCATCAAGCACTTGCCGCGCCGAATCCGGCCGCGGCCGGCGCCCCCTCACCCCTTCAGCGTCTGCTCCAGCACGTGCAGCTGCTGGTTCAACTCGGTCAGCTGCTGGCGCTCGCCGCCGATCTTGCGCACCGCGTGCAGCACCGTCGTGTGGTCGCGGCCGCCGAACAGCTCGCCGATCTCCGGCAGGCTTTTCTGGGTCAGCTCCTTGGCCAGGTACATCGCGATCTGGCGCGGCCGGGCGATCGAGGCCGGGCGCTTCTTGGAATACATGTCGGCGACCTTGATCTTGTAGTAGTCGGCCACCGTCTTCTGGATGTTCTCCACCGAGATCTGCCGGTTCTGGATCGACAGCAGGTCGCGCAACGCTTCGCGCGCCAGCTGGATCGAGATCTCCTTCTGGTTGAAGCGCGAATAGGCCAGGATCTTGCGCAGCGCGCCTTCGAGTTCGCGCACGTTGGAGCGCACGTTCTTGGCCACGAAGAAGGCGACCTCCTCGGGCATCTCGGCGCTCTCGGCGCGGGCCTTGTTGATCAGGATCGCCACCCGCATCTCCAGCTCGGGCGGCTCGATCGCCACCGTCAGGCCGGAGTCGAAGCGCGAGATCAGCCGCTCGTGGATGTCCGCCAGCCCCTTGGGATAGGTGTCGCTGGTCATCACGATGTGGCTCTTCTTGGCCAGCAGGGCCTCGAAGGCGTTGAAGAACTCCTCCTGGGTGCGGTCCTTGTTGGCGAAGAACTGGACGTCGTCGATCAGCAGCAGGTCCAGCGAGTGGTAGCGCTCCTTGAACTCGTCGAACGTCTTGCGCTGGTAGGCCTTGACCACATCGGAGACGAACTGCTCGGCGTGGATGTAGAGAACTTTGCTGCCGGGCTTGTCGGCCAGCAGCTTGTTGCCCACCGCGTGGACCAGGTGGGTCTTGCCCAGCCCGACCCCGCCGTAGATGAACAGCGGGTTGTAAAGATGCCCCGGCGTGCCCGACACGTGCATGGCCGCGGCCCGCGCCATCCGGTTGGCCGAGCCCTCCACCAGGGTGTCGAAGGTCAGGGCCGTGTTCAGGCGGTTCTTGAACGCGGCGGCTGCCCGCGTCCTCGCTCAACTCGGGCGGCTCGGGCGCCCGCATCATGTCCACCGCCGCTGGTGTGGCGTAAGTTCTGGCAACGGGATCGCGCGGAGCGAGCGCTAACTCAACCTGCAGCGGCTGACCGTAGAGCTTTTCCAGCAGACCGCCGATGCGGCCCGAGTACTGGGCCCGCACCCAGTCCAGCTTGAACCGGTTGGCGACGAAGATGGTGACCTTGGACAGGTCGTCGGAAACCTGCGCCACGAGGGGCTTGATCCAGGTGTTGTATTGCTGCTCGGGGAGTTCCTGTGCCAGCTGTTCCAGGCACGCCTGCCACAGGCTGTCCCCGGCGGTCTGGCGTGCCTGCGCCGCCAGATTGTGGTGCTGCCCCTCACTCATTGTGGCTGTCGCCTCTGTGGATAGTTTTCATTCTGGGAGCCGGTGATTCTAATTTATCAAGGCCTTATCCACAAACCCAGAAAACGCGCGAGGCTGAGCCTCGCGCGGGCCGGAAGTGAGCGCTCCGTGCCCGGCCCGACCGCGATCCGCCGGTCGGGTGGGGAGCCCTTTCGTTGCCGCCCGGCAGGAAATCCGCGATAATCATGGGTTTCCCTGAGAACCAACCATGAAACGCACCTATCAACCTTCCAAAGTGCGGCGCGCGCGCACCCACGGCTTCCTGGTCCGCATGCAGACCCGTGGCGGCCGCGCCGTGATCAACGCCCGCCGCGCCAAGGGGCGCAAGCGCCTGGCGGTCTGAGCCGGCTTTCCGCTGGCTCGGCCCACGCGCGCACCGCAGTGCAGCGGCTGAAGAACCGGGCACAGTTCGAGGCCGTCATGGCGGGCACCACCGTTTCCCGCACCAAGCATTTCGCGCTGCATCGCACGGAGCTCGACGCGCCCACGGCATCCCCCGCAGGGCTTGGGACCGAACGGACCCAGGCCCTGTTTGCCGTCCGGGAGCCCTGGATCGGCGCGCTGCTGCCCAAGCGTTGGGCCAGGCGGGCCGTGACGCGCAACGCCATCAAGCGACAAATCTACGCCGTGAGCCGCGAACTCGAACCGCGCCTGCCCGCAGCCGCCCACGTGGTGCGGCTGCGGGCCGGGTTCGACCGCGCGCGTTTTTCGAGCGCCACGTCCGACGCGCTGAAGCACGCCGTGCGCGGCGAGCTGCAGGACCTGTTCGCGCGGGCGGCAGCATGATGCGCGCCACGCTCATCGCCCTGGTCAAGGGCTACCGGCTCCTGCTCAGCCCATGGCTGGGATCGAGCTGCCGCTTCACGCCCACCTGTTCCGCGTATTCGCTGGAGGCGCTCGAGCGCCACGGCGCCGGCGCGGGCAGCTATCTGACGCTGGCGCGCCTGGTGCGCTGCCACCCGTGGTGCGAAGGCGGCCACGACCCGGTGCCGGACCGCGTCGGCCCGCCGCGCTTGCTCACGCAGCTGGTCTCTCCCCTCTCCAAGAAAAAGTCTTCATGAACGACATTCGCCGCACCATCCTGTGGGTGATCTTCGGTTTTTCCATGGTGCTGCTGTGGGACCAGTGGCAGGTCCACAACGGGCGGCAGGCGACGTTCTTCCCGAGCGCCAAGCCGCCCGCGACGGCCCAGGCGCCCGCCGCCGGCGCGTCCAGCGTGGCGCCGCCGGCCGGCACGACGACGACGGCGTCGCCGCCCGGCACGGCCGCGCCCGCCGCCGCCTCGCCCGGCGCGGTGCCCGCCAGCGGCACCGCCCCGGCGCCGGCCTCCCAGAAGATCACCGTCACCACCGACCTGCTGCGCATCACGTTCGACACCGCCGGCGGCTCGGTGGTGCGCACCGAGCTGCTCAAGGTCAGCGCCGACTCCGCGGCCGACAAGGTCACCGGCAACTTCGTCCTGCTGGACGAGGCGCCGCAGCACACCTATGTCGCGCACTCGGGCCTGATCGGCGGCGACTTCCCGAACCACAAGTCGGTGATGACCGTGAGCGGCGAGCGCGAGCTCAAGCCGGGTGCCAACGAACTGGTGGTGCGCTTCGAGTCGCCGCAACAGGGCGGCGTCAAGCTGGTGAAGACCTATACGCTGCGCCGCGGCTCGTACGCGATGCCGGTCAGGCACGAGGTCGTCAACGCGGGCAGCGCGCCCGTCGCGCCGCAGCTGTACGTGCAGCTGGTGCGCGGCGCGACCACGTCCGGCGGCTCGTTCCTCACCAATCCCACCGGCACCTTCACCGGGCCCGCGGTCTACACCGAGGCGCAGAAGTACCAGAAGATCGCATTCAGCGACGTCGACAAGAACAAGGCCGAATACGAGAAGGAGTCGAGCAACGGCTGGGTGGCGATGGTGCAGCACTACTTCGCCAGTGCCTGGATCCTGCCGGACGGCGTCAAGCGCGAGAACTTCGTGCGCAAGACCGACAGCCTGTACTCGGTCGGGATGATCGCGCCGCTGCCGGCGGTCGCGCCGGGCCAGGCGCGGGTGCTGGAAGCGACGCTGTTCACGGGACCGCAGCAGGAGAAGATGCTGGAAAGCGTCGCGCCGGGGCTGGACCTCGTGAAGGACTATGGCATCTTCACCATCCTGGCCAAGCCGCTGTACTGGCTGCTGGACAAGCTGCACAGCCTGCTGGGCAACTGGGGCTGGTCGATCATGGCGCTGGTGCTGGTGATCAAGATCGCCTTCTACTGGCTGCAGGCCAAGGGCTACGAGAGCATGGCCAAGATGAAGGCCATCAACCCCAAGGTCATGGCGATGCGCGAGCGCTACAAGGACAACCCGCAGCAGATGCAGCAGGAGATGATGCGCATCTACCGCGAGGAGAAGGTCAACCCGATGGGCGGCTGCTTCCCCATCATGATCCAGATTCCGGTGTTCATCGCGCTGTACTGGGTGCTGCTGTCCAGCGTGGAGATGCGCAACGCGCCGTGGATCGGCTGGATCCGCGACCTGGCGGCGCCGGACCCGTACTTCATCCTGCCGATCGTGATGACGCTCACCACGCTGCTGCAGACGGCGCTCAACCCGGCCCCGCCGGACCCGATGCAGGCCAAGCTGATGTGGTTCATGCCGCTGGCCTTCAGCATCATGTTCTTCTTCTTCCCGGCCGGCCTGGTGCTGTACTGGATCACCAACAACGTGCTGTCGATCGCGCAGCAGTGGCTGATCAACACCCGCATGGGCGTGCCGCCGCAGTTCAACCTGCCGAAGTTCAAGTGATGTTTTCCCCCTCTCCCTCCGGGACAGGGCTGGGGTGAGGGCAACCACGCCGCGCGAGCCCCCACCCTGCCCTTCCGCGCAGGGAGGGACAATGAATCCATGCTCGCCCGCCATCACGATCCCATCGCCGCCATCGCCACCGCCCCGGGCCGCGGCGCGGTGGGCATCGTGCGTGTCTCCGGCAAGAGCCTCGCGCCGCTGGTCGACGCGATCTGCGGCCGGCCGCTGAAGCCGCGCCGGGCGACTTATCTCCCGTTCCGGGCCGCCGACGGCGCTCCCATCGACCAGGGGCTCGCGCTGTATTTCCCGGCGCCGCATTCCTACACCGGCGAGGACGTGCTGGAGCTGCAGGCCCATGGCGGCCCGGTGGTGCTGCAACTGCTGCTGGCGCGCTGCCTCGAGGCGGCGGCCGAAACCGATCCCGCGAACGGCCAGCCGCGTCTTGCGCGGCTGCGGCTGGCGCAACCCGGCGAGTTCACCGAGCGCGCCTTCCTCAACGACAGGATCGACCTGGCGCAGGCCGAGGCGATTGCCGACCTGATCGAGGCCAGCACCGAAGCCGCCGCGCGCAGCGCCAGCCGCTCGCTGTCGGGCGAGTTCTCGCGCGAGATCCGCACGCTGCGCGACGCGCTGATCCACCTGCGCATGCTGGTCGAGGCCACCCTCGACTTTCCCGACGAGGAGATCGACTTCCTGCAGCAGGCCGACGCGCAGGGCCAGCTGCGGCGCCTGCGCGAGACGCTGGCGCGCGTGCAGCAGCGCGCGCGGCAGGGCGCGCTGCTGCGTGAAGGCATCAAGGTGGTGATCGCGGGCCAGCCCAATGCCGGCAAGAGTTCGCTGCTCAACGCGCTGGCCGGCGCCGAACTCGCGATCGTCACGCCGGTGCCGGGCACCACGCGCGACGTGGTGAGCGAGACCATCCAGATCGAGGGCGTGCCGCTGCACGTGATCGACACCGCCGGCCTGCGCGAGAGCGAGGACCACGTCGAGCGGATCGGGATCGAGCGCGCCTGGGGCCAGATCGAGCGCGCCGACGCGGTGCTGTTCCTGCACGACCTGACCCGGGCGGCGCTGGCCGACTACCGCGCCGGCGACGAGGCGATCGCGCGCGGCCTGGCCGACAAGTTGCCGTCTTCCGTGCCGG
The DNA here is from genome assembly GCA_963708655.1 of uncultured beta proteobacterium. GTDB lineage: Bacteria > Pseudomonadota > Gammaproteobacteria > Burkholderiales > Burkholderiaceae_C > Ramlibacter. The sequence goes on along the minus strand of CAVPTY010000098.1, from coordinate 3,583 downwards.
TGATCGACGTCTGGAACAAGCTCGACGCGGCGCCGCACGCCCGGCCGGCGGTGCCCGACCACGAGCCGGTGAGCCTGTCGGCCAGGACCGGCGCCGGCCTGGACGTGCTGCGGCGCAAGCTGCTCGACGTCGCGGGCTGGCAGTCCGCGCCCGAGGGGGTCTACATCGCTCGCGAGCGGCACGTGCAGGCCCTGCGCGAGGTGGCGCAGCACCTGGAGATGGCGACCCGGCACCTGGGCGCGCGCAGTCCCGCGCTCGAGCTGCTGGCCGAGGAACTGCGCCTGGCGCAGAACGCGCTCAACGAGATCACCGGCGAATTCACCTCCGACGACCTGCTGGGTGTCATCTTCTCGAGCTTCTGCATCGGCAAGTAGCTGGCCGCGCAGCCGGCTTCGGCGCATCGCTTGCCATGACCCGCGAACGGCTACGGCCGGCGCTCGGGCCCGGGCGGTCGTGATTCCGCGGCCGCGGTCAAGCGGGCCGTCCCGGGTTGACCTGGATCAAGGCACTTTGTAGGCTGCCATGTTCCGGCCACTACCGCCGGGTAAACCCGTGGCGGGGCGGGAGGCGTATTCAGGTATTTTGATGCCGGTATTCCGTGCCTGCCTTTACTACACCAGGAGACTAAAGATGAAATTCCTCAAACCCGTCGCTTTCGCGGCCGCGCTGCTCTCCAGCACGCTGGCACTGGCGGACATCAACGTCGGGGTCACCGTATCCGCCACCGGCCCCGCCGCGTCGCTGGGGATTCCCGAGAAGAACACGATCGCGCTGATGCCCAGGACGATCGCCGGCGAGAAGATCAACTACATCGTTCTCGACGACGCCTCGGACACGACGGCGGCGGTCACCAACACCCGCAAGCTGATCACTGAAAACAAGGTCGACGTGATCTTCGGCTCGACCATCACGCCCAATTCGCTGGCCATGATCGACGTCGTCTCCGAGGCCAAGGTGCCGATGATCTCGATGGCCGCCTCGGCCAAGATCGTCGAGCCGATGGACGCGAAGAAGGTCTGGGTCTTCAAGACGCCCCAGAACGACATCATGATGTCGCAGGCGATCGTCGAGCACATGGCCAAGAACGGCGTCAAGAACGTCGGCTTCGTCGGCTTCTCCGATGCCTACGGCGAAGGCTGGTACCAGGAGTTCAGCAAGGTCGCCGCCGCCAAGGGCCTGCAGATCACGGCCAACGAGCGCTATGCCCGCACCGACACCTCGGTCACCGGCCAGGCGCTCAAGATCATGGCGGCCAAGCCCGAGGCCGTGCTGATCGCCGGTTCCGGCACGCCCGCCGCCCTGCCGCAGAAAACGCTCAAGGAGCGCGGCTACGCCGGCAAGATCTACCAGACGCACGGCGTGGCCAATGCCGACTTCCTGCGAGTGGGCGGCAAGGATGTCGAAGGCACGCTGCTGCCGGCCGGCCCGGTGCTGGTCGCCGACCAGCTTCCCGACAGCCACCCGGTGAAGAAGCCGGCGCTGGCCTACATCGCCGCGTACGAGGCCGCGCACGGCAAGGGCACGGTGTCGACCTTCGGCGCGCACGCCTGGGACGCCGGCATGCTGATGGCCGCCGCCATTCCGCAGGCGCTCAAGAAGGCCAAGCCCGGCACGCCCGAGTTCCGCTCGGCGCTGCGCGACGCGCTGGAGAACGTCAAGGGCATGGCCGGCGCGCACGGCATCTTCACGATGAGCAAGACCGATCACCTGGGCCTGGACCACAACGCCCGCGTGATGGTACGCATCGAGAACGGCACCTGGAAGTACACGCCCTGAGCGTCGCCGCGTGAGGGCGGCCGCCGGCGGCGCCCGCCCCGCGCATCGGGCCTGCGAGCGCAGGCCCGCCTTTCATCCGGGGGCCGCTGGCGGCTCCGCAACCGGTAGTGATCATGGATGTTCAGATCGCCCTGCTGCTGGGGCAGGACGGCATTGTCAACGGGGCGGTGTACGGACTGCTGGCACTGGCCATGGTGCTGGTGTTTTCCGTCACCCGCATCATCTTCATTCCGCAGGGCGAACTGGTGGCGTTCGCGGCCCTCTCGATGGCCGCGCTCAATGCCGGCCGCACGCCGGCGATCCTGTGGCTGCTGGTCGGGCTCGCGCTGATCACGCTGCTGGTCGAAACCTGGCGGCAGCGGCGCGGCGCGCCGGTCGACTGGCGTTCCACCCTGGTGTGGACGGTGCTGCTGCCGGTGATGGCCGCGTCGATGGTCGTGCTGCGCCCGGCCTCGGTCGCGCTGCAGGCGCTGACGACGCTCCTGGTCGTCGCCCCGCTCGGCCCGCTGATCTATCGGCTGGCGTACCGGCCGATCGCCAGCGCCAGCGTGCTGATGCTGCTGATCGTGTCGGTGGCGCTGCACGGCGTCATGGTCGGCCTCGGCCTGCTGTTCTTCGGCGCCGAAGGCTCGCGCACCCCGGCGTTCTCCGACCTGCGCTTCGACCTCGGCGGCATCCAGGTCACCGGACAATCGCTGGTGGTGGTGGGCGTCACGGTGGCGCTGGTGTTCGCGATGTTCCGCTTCTTCGGCAGCACCATGATCGGCAAGGCGCTGCGCGCCACGGCGATGAACCGGGTGGGCGCTCGCCTGATGGGGATTCCCACGGATCTTTCGGGTGACCTGAGCTTCGCCCTGGCCGGCGTCATCGGCGCCGTGTCGGGACTGCTGATCGGACCGCTGACGACGGTCTACTACGACACCGGTTTCCTGATCGGGCTCAAGGGCTTCGTGGCGGCCATCGTCGGCGGGCTCGCGAGCTACCCGATGGCCCTGGGCGGCGCGCTGCTCGTGGGGCAGCTCGAGTCCTTCTCTTCCTTCTGGGCCAGCGCCTTCAAGGAAGTGCTGGTCTTCACCCTGATCATCCCGGTGCTGTGGTGGCGCTCGATGCGCAGCGTGCACGTGGAAGAAGACGAAGAATGACGCCGCGACATCTCACCTTGCTCGCCGTCGCGGCGCTGGCCCTGGCCTGGGGCTGGCTGCCGGAATTCACCATCACGCTCCTTTGCTACATCGGCCTGTACGCGATGGTCGCGGCCGGCCTCGTGATGCTCACCGGCGTCGGCGGCATGACCTCCTTCGGCCAGGCGGCGTTCGTCGGCATCGGCGCCTATGCCACGGCCTGGGCCACCACCTCGCCGGCGCTGGCGGCGGCGCTGGGCGGGGCGATCAGCCCGGCCTGGGGTCCATGGCTGGGACTGGCGCTCGGCATGCTGCTGGCGGCCGCCATCGCCTGGATCCTCGGCGCCGTGACGCTCAAGCTCTCGGGCCACTACCTGCCGCTCGCCACCATCGCGTGGGGGCTGGGCATCTACTTCCTGTTCGGCAACCTGGAATTCCTGGGCGGCCACACCGGCACCGGCGGGCTGCCGCCGATCGTCGTGGGCGGAATTTCGCTCGCGGCCTCGCGCACCATGGGTGTCGTGATCTGGGCCACGCTGCTGCTGATGCTGTGGGCGCTGCACAACCTGCTCGACTCGCGCGAAGGCCGTGCCATCCGCGCGCTCAAGGGCGGTCGACTGATGGCCGAATCGATGGGCGTGGACACGGCCGCGTACCGGGTCAAGGTGTTCGTGCTCGCCGCCCTG
>CAVPTY010000097.1:0-19175 GCA_963708655.1 uncultured beta proteobacterium | reverse complement strand
TCGATAATGTGAAGGAACGCTGCTTCAGCGCGTGAATCCCGCATAGTTCCGCCACTAGGCGGCGGGCTTTGCTCCGCATTATTTCGCGACGAACCTCTGCGGTCGTTTGACCAGCAGAGGAGCCATCGATGTCGAATACCGATCACGAACTGATCGCCGAACTCAGGGTCTGTAACTCGACCCGCCAGCAATACAGCCCGGTGGTGGTTGGGGACTACCGCGCTTACGCGCGAGGGTTCCTTGACCACCTTGCGCGGCGGAATATCCCGGTCTCGGATGTGAGCGAAGCGCAGGTGGGCCATTATCTGCGCGAGGCGATTGCGCCCTTCCGGAAACGCCATGGCCGACCGCCAGGGCCGCGCTGGCACTCGATCCCGCGCTCTGGAATCCACGCGCTGTTGCGGCTTGCGCAGGGTCAGTGGCCGCCAGCCCCGAAGGCGACCTGCGCCGGCGATGTGCTGCGGTTTACGATTTGCGACGAATACGAGGCCTGGCTTCGCGAGGAGCGAGGCCTTGCCCAACCCAGCATCGTCGCGCTGTTGTGGGAGGCACGGCACTTCCTGGCCTGGCAGCTCGGACGATACGGCGCCGATAGCCTTGCGACCCTCAGCGTCGGCGACATCGACCGTTACATGGACCTGCGCGCGCCGAAACTGACGCGCAAATCGTTGAAGGACGTGGCGGAGCGCCTGATCTCATTGCTGCGGTATCTCCACTGGACCGGGCGAACCTCGATTGACCTGTCGCCGCACGTCATCGCACCGCTGCTCTACGCCTACGAAGGGGTTCCTTCGATCCTGGAACGGGATCAGATCGCTGCCGTGCTGGAGAGTGCGAGGAAGGACAGGACACCGGTGGGGCTGCGGGACCATGCGATCCTGCAACTGCTCGCGACCTATGGCCTGAGGTCGAGCGAGGTCCGAAACCTCCGGCTCGAGCACTGGCGGCGTTGCCCGCCGTCGAGATCGCGGCACCGGCCTGCGCGATGATGGTGCCGACCATCGTCCCGCCGCCGGCCGCGTTGATCGTGGCGGCCGTGCCGACCTGCCAGAACACGTTCTTGGCCTGCGCGCCGTTGGCCAGGATGATGCTGGACGGGAAGGCCGCACCCGGCCCGCCCACGGTCAGCGTGGTCGCCATCTGGAACACCCACACCGCGTTGGCGTCACCCTGCGCGTCCAGCGTGAGGTTGCCGCCCTGGATCATGAAGCTGCCCGCGCCTGCGGTGTACACCCCAGGGGCCAGCGTCAGGTTGGCCAGGTTGCCGGCACCCGGATCGGGGCCGCCGGGCATCGCCACCAGCTGGTTGTAGGCAATCAGGGCGTCGGCGCGGGCCTGCGTGGCGATCGCGAACGTCACGGCCGTGCCTTCCGCCGGGCAACCGACGGTCGGCGGCGGCGCCGCCGTGTAGATCAGCCCGTTCACTGCGCCCACGTTCAGCGGCGTTTCGGTATACAGGCAGCCCGGTCCCGGGTCATGGAAGCCGGTGACCGCCGTCGAGACCGCGGTGGTGCCGATGTCGCCGTTGATGATGGTGTTCAGGCCCTGGTTGGTCATGCCGGCGGAACCGCCGAAGGCTCCGAACGACGCGGCCGAGTTCAGCGGGACCAGCACCAGTGGAGGGGGCGGCGGGGGCGGCGGGGGCGGCGGGGGCGGCGGGGGCGGCGGGGGCGGCGGCGGCGGCGGGGGCGGCGGCGGCGGCGGGCGGCGGCGGCTCGACGACGACCTCGCAGCTGCCCGCGGTGAACGTCCAGCTGCGATTGGCCGCCATGGTGTTGGCCGGCACCGCCAGGTCCAGGACCCCCTCGGCCCCGCCCTTGATGGCGGCGATGTACATCGCGCCCGGCGTCAGCGCCGTGAGCGGCGTGAAGGTCGCGATCTTTCCGGTGGCCTGGTCGAGCACCACGGACGCCGCCGGGACCGGCTCGCCGGACTGCGTCAGCGTGAAGACCGCGGAGTTGATGCTCACGGGGTCCAGGCGCAGCCCCGAGGGCACGTCGAAGGTGGCGCTGACGTTCGCGATGCAGGCACCGCTGGTGCCGGCGGCGGGATTGATCGAACGCACCGTGATGTTGCCCGGCGGGATCGGCGCCGCGGCCGTGGTGAAGGTCCAGCGGTAGTTGCTCGCCGCGGGCAGCGCGGCCTGGTTGCCGGCCAGTGCGTTGCCCGCGAGGTCGGTCGCCGCCGTCGTGATGGTCGCGACATAGGTGGTGCTGGGCGCGAGCGCTGCGGCGGGCCTGAACACGGCCGTCTTGCTGGCGACGGCGTAGGTCACGGTGCCCGACGGCGCGGTGCATGGCGCCGGGCAGCTCAGCGTGAAGCTGGTGGCCGAGATCGTGAGCGGGGCCATCTCCTCGGTGAACACGGCGCTGATGGCGGTGTTCGTCGGCACGCCGGTGGTCGGGCCGGGGCTGGTCGTCGCCGGCACGGTGAGGGTCACCCGCGGTCGCGTGGTGTCCGGCACCACGCCGGTGGTGAAGCGCCAGACATACGGCGTGACCAGGGCCAGGCCGGTGGCGAGGCTGCGGGCCGCGGTCACCGTGGCCGTGTACGTCGTGCTGGCAGCCAGCGTCGTGCCGGGCGTCAGGCTCAGGGTTGCGATGCGCTTGGTACTGTCGAGTGCCACCGTTCCCACCGGGGTGGTGCAAGGCGGCTCGCAGGTGACGATGAAGCTGGCGGTGCCGCCGATCGGCGCCATCGGTTCGCTGAATGCCGCGGTGATGATCGTGTTGTTCACGGGCACGCCGGTGGCGTTGGGCACCGGCGCCACGGCGGTGACCGTGGGCGGCAACGGTGCCGTCCTGAACTGCCAGACGTGCGGGGCCACCAGGGTCAGGCCCGTCTCCAGGCTCCTGGCGGCCGTCACGGTGGCGGTGTACGTGGTGCCATTGACCAGCGTCGAGCCGGGGGTCAAGGCGAAGGTCGCGATGCGGTTGGTGCTGTCCAGCGCCACCGTCCCGCCGGGGCCGATGCAAGGCGCGGCGCAGGTGACGGTGAAACTGGCACTTCCCGTGAGCGGCGCCACGGCCTCGCTGAAGGTTGCGGTGATCACGGGGTTGACCACCGCGACACCGGTGGCGCCATCGAGCGGCGTCACGGCCGTCACGGTGGGCGGCGCCTGCGTTGGTGGCGGCGGCGGCGGCGGTGTACCGTCGAAGCCCAGGATCTCGTCGCGTCCTCCCCCGCCGCCGCACGCGACGACGGCTCCGAGCAGGAGCGCCGCGAGCCACGGCCGGATGCTCAGTAGTTGGTTCATGTTTCTTTCCCGTGTGAGTTGCGAGTCGGACGGCGCGGCAACAGGGATTCGCACCATCTGTGCCGCAGGGTAGGGAGCGAGAACGTAACGTTCTGTGCGGTACCGCACTTACAGCCAACACGGAACGTGGCGACGAGCGTTTTCAGCGCGAGACGACAGACCCACGAGGCGCTGTCCTACACGGACTGGGGAACGAAGGCGGACGCTTGAGTTGCTGGCTCCCGCAACAGCGGCAGCATGACCACGAAACTGCTGCCGGCCGGGGATCAGATTTCCAGCCGCAACGCATGACGGCGCCCGTCGAGCGGCAGGCGCAGCGCGCCTTCGCGCGGCGGCAGGACCTGCTCGTCCAGCGTCGCTCGCGTGCTTCCAGCGGCCGCCGGCGAGACCAGCCGCCTGACGCGGATGTCGTAACGCGTGTCAGCAACTGTAACGCGCGCCTCGTAGCCCGGCCAATCGGGCGGCAGGCACGGTTCGAGCACCAGGGCGGCGCCTTCGCGCCGGATGCCGAGGATTCCTTCCACGCCGGCCTGGTACATCCACCCGGCCGCGCCGGTGTACCAGGTCCAGCCGCCGCGGCCCGTGTGCGGCGCCACCGAATACACGTCGGCGGCGACCACATAGGGCTCGACCCGGTAGCGTTCCACGGCCGCCGGCGCCAGGGCGTGATTGACCGGGTTGAGCAGTGCGAACAGCTCCGCGGCCCTGGCCCCGTCGCCGAGCCGGGCCCAGGCGAGGATCGCCCACATCGCGGCATGGCTGTACTGGCCGCCGTTCTCGCGCAACCCCGGCGGATAGCCCTTGATGTAGCCCGGATCCCTGGCGCCGCGATCGAACGGCGGCGTGAACAGGAGCGCGAGCCCGTCGTCCCGGCGGACCAGCTCGGCCTGCAGCGAGTCCATGGCGGTGCGCGCCCGCTGCGGATCGGCCGCCCCCGACAGCACGGCCCACGACTGGGCGATCGAGTCGATGCGGCACGCTTCGCTTTCGCTCGAACCCAGCCACGTTCCATCGTCGTAGGTGGCGCGGCGATACCACTGCCCGTCCCAGGCCTCGCGCTCCAGCGCCGCCTGCAGTGACAGCGCGTGCGCCCGCCAGCGGGCGGCGCGCTGCGGGTCGCGCCGGTCCGCGTGCGGCGCGAACAGCTCGATCGTTTGCAGCAACAGCCAGCCCAGCCACACGCTCTCGCCGGCGCCGCCCTCGCCGACGCGGTTCATGCCGTCGTTCCAGTCGCCGGTGCCGATCAGCGGCAGCCCCTTCGCGCCGCTCAGCGCCAGGCACTGGTCCAGGCCGCGCGCGCAGTGCTCGAACAGGCTCGCGGCCTCGTCGGCCGGCATCGGCTGGAAAAACGCGTCGTGCTGCCCCGCGGCCAGCGCCGGACCTTCGAGGAACGGCACGACCTCGTCGAGCACGGCCTCGTCGCCGGAGCTGGCGACATGGCGCGCGGCGGCATAGGCCAGCCACACGCGGTCGTCCGAGATGCGCGTGCGCACCCCCTGCCCGGTGTGCGGCAACCACCAGTGCTGGACGTCGCCGGGCGTGAACTGGCGCGCGGCGGCGCGCAGCAGGTGCGCCCGCGTTTCCTGCGGCAGGGCCAGGCCGAGGGCCATGCCGTCCTGCAACTGGTCGCGAAAGCCGTAGGCGCCGCTCGCCTGGTAGAACGCGGAACGCGCCCAGATGCGGCAGGCCAGCGTCTGGTACAGCAGCCAGCCATTGAGCATGATGTCCATGGCGCGGTCCGGCGTCCTGACCTGCACCGCGCCCAGCAGCCGGCGCCAGTGGTCCTTGACCGCGCCGAGCACCGCGTCGAAATCCGCCTGGCGGTAGCGCAGGACGAGGTCGCGCACCGCGGCGGCCGACTCGCACTGGCCGAGCAGGAAGACCAGTTCGACGCTCTCGCCGGGCGCGAGATCCACCACCCGCTGCAACGCGGCACAGGGATCGAGCCCGCCGCCGCAGGCGCCGGACAGCGGCCCGTCGCGCAGCAGGGCCGCCGGCGCCGACACTGCGCCGAGCCGGCCCAGGAACTCGGTGCGGTCCGCGGTGAACGAGACGGCGCCGCCGAGGTCGGCAAAGGCGACCCGGCCGGCGAAGGCGACGCTCCACGGGTTGCTGGCGAGCATGGCGCCGGTCTCGGCGTCGATCTGCGTCGTCAGGAACGGGGCGACGGCGCTGCGCGACGTCCCCAGCACCCACTCGGCGTACCCGGTGACGGACAGCCGGCGCGGGCGGCCCGAGCGGTTGTGCAGCGTGAGCCGCGAGATCTTCACCGGATCGGCCAGCGGCACGTACTGCAGCAGTTCCAGCGCGATGCCGTGGGCCTGGTGCTCGAAGCGGCTGTAGCCGTGCCCGTGGCGCGCGACGTAGTTGCCCTGGTCCCGCATCGGCTGCGCGGTGGCGGTCCACAGCTCGCCGCCGGCTTCGTCGCGCACGTACAGCACTTCGCCCGCGGGGTCGGCCACCGGGTCGTTCGACCAGGGCGTGAGCTGGTTCTCGCGGCTGTTTCCGGCCCAGGTGAAGCCACTGCCCTCGGCCGACACCTGGAAGCCGAAGGCCGGGTTGGCGATCACGTTGATCCAGGGCGCCGGCGTGGTCGCGCCCTGCTCCAGGATCGTCACGTACTCGGTGCCATCGGCATGGAAGCCGCCCAGGCCGTTGAAGAACTCGAGGTCCAGCGGAGTGACCACATGCTCCGGCAAGGCCGGCGCCTGCTGCCGCCGCGCCGGTCGCGCCGGCGCGGCACCGCGCACCACCAGCGCCAACTGGTCGGCGATCATCCCGCGCCGGGCGACCAGGGCCACCCGCGCCACCGATTGCAGCAGCGCCCGCGCCGCCACGCTCATCAGGTCGGCGCGCAGGGCGTACACCGAGCCGCGCGCCAGTTCCGGGCCGATGCGCGGGCGCGCCTGGCTGCTGCGCACGGCGGTCTCGATCGCGATCTGCAGGTCCTGCACGTAGGAGGCGGCGCGTTCGTTGAGGATCACCAGGTCGACCGCCAGCCGCTTCATGCGCCAGTACTCGTGCGCGCGCAGCAACTGGCGCACCTGCGCCATGTCGTCGATCTCGTCGATCCGCAGCAGGACGATCGGCAGGTCGCCCGAGATCGCATGCGGCCACAGCCCCGACTGCGGGCCGGCGCCGCGCGCGATGGCCTGCGGCGAGGCGCGGAACGCCGCGTCGGCATACAGGATCGGCGCCGCCAGCCGCTGGAAGTCGGCCGCTTCCTCGGCCTTCACGCCGATGTGGCGCAGTTCCACCTGGGCCTGGGTCCAGGCGAGGGTCTTGGCGCGATTGAAGGCGTTGCGGTCGTGGTGCTTGTCGATCAGGTGCAGCAGTTCGGCACGCGACGGCGCCACCAGCGTCCAGAACGCCACGCGTGCCGACTTGCCGGGCGCGATCCGCACGCGCTGGCGCAGCGCGAAGACGGCGTCCAGCACGGTGCCCGCGGTGCCGGACAGGCTCGCGCCATCCGCCATCGCCGCGGCCAGGGCCAGGCCGCGGCCACGGCCCAGGAAGCGGGCCCGGTCGGACTCGTACTGGACCGGCGCGGCGACCTCGCCTTCCACCACGGCGAAATGCGCCGCCCAGACCGGCGCGTCCTGCGGCGAGCGGGGCCGCCGCGTGGCGAGCAGCGCGCCGAACTCCGGCAGGAACTCGGTCTGCACGAACAGCTTGGCGAACGCCGGGTGCGCCAGGTCGGCGTCGGCCGGCGCGAGCACGATCTCGGCATAGGACGTCAGCTCGATCTCGCGCGCGCGCCGTCCGCTGTTGACCAGCGACAGCCGGCGCACCTCGCCGTCGTCCTCGCCCGAGACCAGCACTTCCATGCTGGTCGCCAGCGTGCCGTCGCGCCGCGAGAACTCGGCGTGGTCCTCGTCGAAGACCACCGAGCCGTGCTCGACGCCGCTCGCCGCGGGCTGGGCGCTGGCCGACCAGACGAAGCCGCTGTCGGCGTCGCGCAGGAACACGAACGACCCCCACTCGTCGCGCGTGGCGTCCTCGCGCCAGCGCGTCACGGCGAGGTCGCGCCAGCGGCTCGAGCCGGCGCCGGACGCGGTGAGCATCACGGCGTAGCGGCCGTTGGACAGCAGGTGCGTGACCGGCGCGCCGCCGGCCGGGCCGCGCAGGCGCCGCACGGCGGACGCCGCGGCGCCGGGGCGCGTCGGCGAAGCCTTCACCTCCTCGGCGCGGGGGTGCGCCACCGCCACGTCGCGCGGCATGCGCTCCTGCAGCAGCAGTTCGCAGGCCTGGATGATCGGCTCGCGGTGGAAGCGCTCGCGCATGCGGCCTTCCTGCAGCGCGTTGGCGATCGCCACGATGGTCATGCCCTGGTGGTGCGCCATGAAGCAGCGCACGATGGCGACGCGGCTGTCGTCGGGCAGCCGCGCGGGCGTGAAGTCGAGCGCCTCGTAGAAGCCGTAGCGTCCGAGTGCGCCGGTCGCGGCCAGCCGCACGTAGTTGCGCAACGCGCCGGCGGGATCGACCATCGCCGCCAGCCCGGTGGCGTACGGCGCGATCACCATGTTGTCGGCCAGTCCGCGCTTGAGGCCCAGGCCGGGCACGCCGAAATTGGAGTACTGGTAGGTGAACTCGATGTCCCGGGCGTTGTACGCCGATTCGGAAACGCCCCACGGGATGTGGAGGGTTTCGGCATACGCCTGCTGCTGCCGCACGACCAGCCGGTTGGTCTGCTCCAGCAGGCTGCCGGCGGGCGCGCGCATCACCAGCGACGGCATCAGGTACTCGAACATCGATCCCGACCAGGAGATCAGCGCCGACCCCTGGCCCAGCGGCGTGGCCGTGCGCCCGAGGCGGAACCAGTGGCGCGTGGCGACGTCGCCCTTGGCGATCGCGAACAGGCTGGCCAGGCGCGCTTCCGACGCCAGCAGGTCGTAGCAACCGGGATCGAGCCGGTTGTCGGCCAGCGAATAGCCGATCGCCAGCAGCTTGCGCTCCGGGTCCAGCAGGAAGGCGAAATCCATCGCCAGCGCCAGGGCGCGCGCTTCGTGCGCCAGCAGCGCCAGCCGGGCGCCGAGCGGCAGCGGCGCCTGCGCCAGCTGCAGCCGGTCGCGTTCATGCTCCAGCAGGCCGCGGCCGGCCGCCTCGATCCAGAACAACAGATCGGGCGTCTGCGCGTCGCCGGTGGCCGGCAGCAGGTCGCGCGCCGCCTTCGCCGCCTTGTCGACCAGGCGCCTGAGCACCGGCGGCAGCGCCTGCCCGGCCGCGGCGCTGGTGCCGGCGTCGACCTCGTCGAGGATGGCGCCGAGCTCGCGCCCGGCCGCGCCGCTGGCCGCCGGCAACGCGGCCATGGCGTCGCGCGCCAGGCGCAGGTGGTCGGCCAGCCCGGCGCCGGCCGCGGCTGCCAGCGGCGCCGCGATCCACTCGTCGCAGGCGTTCGCCAGCGCGATCAGGTGGCCGGCCAGGTTGCCGCTGTCGACCGAGGAGACATAGGCCGGGGCCAGCGGCTGCAGGTCCAGCGTGCCGTACCAGTTGTAGAAATGGCCCTTGAAGCGGGCCAGCTGCTGCAGGCTCGCGAACGTCGCTTCCAGCCGCTCGATGCTCTGCAGCGTGCCGGCCCAGCCGAAATCGCGCGCGGCGACGGCCGACAGCAGGTACAGCCCGATGTTGGTGGGCGACGTGCGGTGCGCGACGACCGCCTTCGGGTCTTGCTGGAAGTTGTCCGGCGGCAGCATGTGCTCGGCCGGCGTGACGAAGGTCTCGAAGAAGCGCCAGGTCCGGCGCGCGATCAGGCGCAGCTCGGTGGCCTGCGGCGGCGTCAGTGCGCCGGCCTGCGGACCGGGCGCCGGGCGGCTGGCCCAGCCCGCCAGCGCGGGCGCCGCCAGCCACAGCAGCGCCAGCGGCAGGATCAGCGGCCAGGAGGCCGGCGCCAGCCAGCACATGACGGCGGCCAGGACCGTGGCCAGCGCGACGCCGCCGGCCATCTGCTGGTAGGAGCCGCGCAGGCCGGGGTGCGGCGCCCGCGCCGACTGGGCCGCGGTCGTCCACTCCAGCAGGTGGCGCCGCGTCACCGCGAGCCGCACCAGCGTGCGGACAATGGCGTCGCCCATGCGGGCCGCGTTGTCGGCCAGCAGCGCGAGCGAGAAGAGGGTCTGCAACGCGGCCAGCCGCAGGTCGCCGGCCAGGGCGCGCAGGTGGCGCGCGAGGTGGATTCCGGCGCGGCGCGGCACGATGCCCAGCAGCGGCGCCAGGAACGCGGGGATCGCCATGGCGGCGATCACCAGCAGCACCCCGATGACGGCCGCCGGCGGGGGCAGCAGCCAGGCCACGGCCAGGGTCGCCAGCAGCGCCGGCGGCAACAGCGACCGGCGCAGGTTGTCCAGCACCTTGCCCAGGCCGATCCGCGGCAGCGCGCGCCGCGCCACCCACGGCAGCAACTGCCAGTCGCCGCGCGTCCAGCGATGCTGGCGCTTGGCGGCGACGTCGTGGCGGGACGGGAATTCCTCGATCACCTCGACGTCGGAGGCCAGCCCCGCGCGCGCGAAGATGCCTTCGAACAGATCGTGGCTGAGCAAGGTGTTGGGCGGCACCCGCCCGGCCAGCGCCGCCTCGAACGCGTCGACGTCGTAGATGCCCTTGCCGGTGTACGAGCCTTCGCCGAACAGGTCCTGGTACACGTCGGAGACGGCGGCGGCATACGGGTCGATGCCGCCCGGCGCGGAGAACAGCCGCTGGTACAGCGAGCCTTCGCGGCCGACCGGCAGCGAGGGCGTCACGCGCGGCTGCAGGATGCCGTAGCCGCCCACCACGCGCCGCTGGTCCGGGTCGAACCGCGGCCGGTTCAGCGGATGCGCCATCTTGCCGATCAGCCGCAGCGCCGCGTCGCGCGGCAGGCGGGTGTCGGCGTCGAGCGTGATGACGTAGCGCACGTCGGCCGGGACCAGCAGCGGCTCGTCGCCGACCGGCACGAACGAGGTGTCGGTGGCACCGCGCAGCAACCGGTTGAGTTCGTGCAGCTTGCCGCGCTTGCGCTCCCATCCCATCCAGCGGTGCTCGCCCGGGTTGAACAGGCGGCGGCGGTGCAGCAGGAAGAAGCGCGGACCGTCGTCCGGGCCCGGTCCGTGGCGCTGGTTGAGCCGCGCCACGGCGGCGCCGGCGACGGCCAGCAGACGTTCGTCGCCCGGCAACAGCGCCGCGTCGGCATCCACGCCGTCGGTGAGCAAGGCGAACGCGATGTCGCCACCGGCGCCCGACAGGTAATGCACCTCGAGCCGCTCCACCTGTTCCAGCAGGTCCGCCTCGGACGTCAGCAGCGTCGGCACCGCCACCAGCGTTCGATGCGCGGGCGGCACGCCGGCACGCAGCGCCAGTCCCGGCAAGGCCACCGGCCCGAAGCTCCAGGCAACGACACGGTTGACGAGCGCCGTCGCCACTTCGGTCGCCGGGATGAAGGCGGCCACCATCAGCAGCGCGAGCATCCCGGCGTCGGCCTGCGCGCCGGCCAGCGTCCACCACGACAGCGCCAGCAACGCGATCGCCAGCACGCCGATGGTGCCCACGTAACCGGCCATTCCCAGCCGGATCTGCCAGCGGGCGATGGCCAGCCGCCAGGGCGGCCGGAACCCGATCCATTGCTCGAGGGCGCGCCGCCCTTCGGCGATCAGGTGATAGCCCGGGTCGGTCGCGCGTTCGGCCAGCGGCGGCTCGTTTGGCGGCGACGCGCAGGCGGCGAGCGCCCGATCCGCGACCTCGAGTTCGGAGGCGGACGAGCCGCGCGCCAGTTGCTCGATGGCGCTGCGATACAGGTTGCGCGTCGCGAAGTCCATCGCGGCAAAGCCGGGGTGCGTGCGCAGCCGCGCGTCGACCAGGCTGACGCGCTCGAACAGGTCGGCCCAGTCGATGTCGGAGATCAGCCGCATGCTGGTGATGATGTTGCGCACCGTCACGTTGGACGCGCCCTGCCGCTGCTGGGCGTGTGCCACGACTTCCTCGACGCAAGTGCCTTGCCGCTGCAGTCGCTCTTCCAGCCAGCCCAGCGCCGGCGTGGTGTGCGGGTCCTGGTCGCGCAGGCGCTTGGCCAGGTGGGCCGCGAACAGCTCGGACAGCGGCCCCGGCGCGCGGGTCTCGATGTCGCGTTGCAGGGCCGAGCTGGCGTGCCCCGACGCGAGCAGGCGATTGGCCAGCGCCTGCGCATCGGCGCGGGCGCGCCGGCCCTCGGTGATCTGGTCGGCCAGGCGGCGCAGGTTCTCGATCAGCACGATGCGCAGCGTGATCGCCACCGCCCACAGCTCGCCGATGGTCAGCGGCTGCACCTGCTGGTAGGCCGCGATGAAGCGGCGCAGCACGACCGGATCGAAGTGGCTGTCGGTGTGGGCCACGAACGCCCAGGCGAGGCCGAACACGCGGGGATACCCGGCAAACGGCCCGGCCGCCAGCTTGGGCAGCAGCCGGTAATAGCCGGGCGGCAGGTCGTCGCGAATCTCGCGGATCTGCGCTTCGACCAGGTGGTAGTTGTCCAGGAGCCAGTCGGCGGCCGGCACCACCGTGCGGCCGCCTTCGAGCTCGGCGGCGCTCGCGCGATAGGCCGCGAGCAGCACGGCCGCGTTGTCCGCGAGCCGCCGCTGCAGCGACCACACCGGCGGCGGCCGTGCCGTCACCGGCTGCGCGGCGGCCAGGCTGCGGGCGTGCTGCTCCAGCCGCTCGACGCCGAACAGCTCCTGCCGCACCGGCGCCGTGTCGCTCCACGGCGCGGGGGGAACACGCCGGGACAGCACCCCGCTCAGGCCGGCCCTTGGGCGCCGAGCACGCGCAGGTCGTACTCGCGCAGCAGCACCGGCTCGCGCGAGCCCTGCGCCACGCGGCGCCGCACCGCCGCCTCGATGTCGGCCGCGTTGGCCAGGTAGGTTTCGAGCGGGTCGTCGTCCTGCATGCTCGGGCGGTAGCGGTGGTGCAGGGCCTGCCGGCTCACGCTCGCGCCGAAGGGCTGGCCGTCGACGAGGATCGAGAAGCGCACGCTGGCTGAGTCGTCATGGAAGTACGGCGCGTCGGACATGTTCATTTCCTCCTGGTGATTTCGAGGCCGATGCCGCGGTAGCCGAGCAACTGGCAGGCGGGACCGAACATCGGCTCGCCGCTCACCTGGAATTTCTGCTCGGAGCCGTCGGGATTGACCCGGGTGAAGACGATAGTCGAGGAACGGCCGGCGCTCGGCGATCGCCGCCTGCAGCTGCGCGCGCTCCGCCTCGTTCCAGCCGGCCGCCGGGGTGGTGGCGCCGTCCTCGAGCGCGTCCACGCGCAGGCCGAGCATCTCCAGCACCGGACCGGACACCTTGGTGAAGACGCCGTTCGCATCCTGTTCCCAGTACCAGTCGGACGCGAGTTCGGTCAGGCTGCGATAGCGCGCCTCGCTCTCGCGCAGTTCGGCCGTGCGCTCGCGCACGGCCGCCTCGAGCTCCTGTCCGTGACGCTCGAGCCGCCGGTACAGCAGCCGCACCTCCAGCATGTTGCGGATGCGCGTCTTGACCTCGAGGAGGTCGAAGGGCTTGGAGACGAAATCCCGGGCGCCGGCGCGCAAGGCCCGCAGCTTGTGGCCCGGCTGGGCGGTGATCACCAGCACCGGCAGGTAACCGTCGTGCTCGTTGGTCTTCAGCGCTTCCATGACCTGGAACCCGTCCATGACCGGCATCTGCAGGTCCAGCAGGATCAGGTCGTAGCCGTTGCGGCGATGCAGCGCGCAGACCTCCTGCGGGTTCATGGTCGAGTCGACGTTGTCGTAGCCCTCGTCGGCCAGCATCTGCTCGAGCAGCGCGACGTTCGCCGCCTGGTCGTCAACGACCAGCACGCGGGCGCGCAGGATGTCGGCTGCGTCGATCATGCGAGGGCACCGGCGCGCGCCCGCTCGTCGGCGCCCTGCTGCGCGAAGAGCAGCGCCACGTCCAGCGCATCCAAGAAGCGGCTGACGATGATCGGCTTGGTGATGTAGTTGAAGAAGCCCGCCGCCAGGGCCTGCTCGATGTCGCGCGGCACGGCGTTGGCGCTGAGGGCGATGATGGGGATATGAGCGGTGGCCGGATCGGCGCGCAGCAGCTGCATGGCCGCGGTGCCGTTCAGGCCCGGCAGGTGGATGTCCATCAGGATCACGTCCGGAATGCAGGCCAGCGCGTATTCGACGCCGAGCTGGCCGTTGACGGCCGTGAGCAGCCGCAGGTCGCTGCGCCGGGCGATCAGCTGCGCCACCACTTCCAGGTTCGCCTGGTTGTCCTCGACGTACAGCACCGTGCGCAGCGGCCGGCCATCCGGCGCGACCGGGGCCAATGTCGCGGCCTGGGCTGCTTCCATCAGGGCGCGCAGCGGTGCCGCGGCCAGCGGGAATTCGACCCAGAAGACACTGCCCGCGCCGGCGGTGCTCGCCGCGCCGATGTTGCCCCCCATCAGCTCGACCAGCCGCTTGGTGACCACCAGGCCGATGCCGGTACCTTCCTCCGGGCCGCCTTCCTTGCCGAGGCGGTTGAACGGCTGGAACAGCTGCCCGAGCTGCTCCGGCGTCAGGCCGACGCCGGTGTCGCGCACCGACAGCCGGATCGAATGGCTGCCCGCGGCCGCGAAGTCCACCGACACCGCGCCTTCGGGGCGGTTGTACTTGACGGCGTTGAACAGCAGGTTGATCAGGACCTGCTTGATGCGGGTGTGGTCCGCCTTGACGAACACGGGGGCGCCGAACGACGGGAAGCTCATGTCGATGCCGCGCTGGCGCGCCTGCGGCTCGATCATCGCGCGGCACTCGGCCAGCACCTCGGCCAGCGAGACCGGCTCGTTCGACAGCGTCAGCCGGCCGGACTCGATGAGCGCCAGGTCCAGTACCTCGTTGATCAGCTCCAGCAGGTACCAGCCGGCCTTGAGGATCTGGTCGATGCTGCGGCGCTGGGTGACGGTCAGGGGCGGTGTCCCGGTCTCCAGCAACTGGGCGAAGCCGAGCACGGCATTGAGCGGCGTGCGCAGCTCGTGGCTCATGCTGGACAGGAAGTCCGACTTGGCGCGGTTGGCGGCGTCGGCGGCGGCCATGGCCGCGTGCAGTTCCGACTCGACGCGCTTGCGCGCCGAGTTGTCGGTGCCGATCAGCAGGTAGCCGATCAGGGCGCCGTCGTCGTCGCGCAGTGCGGTGACCGACACGATCGCCGGGAAGCGGCTGCCGTCCTTGCAGATGTAGGTCAGCTCGTAGATGTCCTCGATGTCGCGCGAGGCCTTGAACGCGAGCGCCTCGAACCCGGGGGCGATCTTCGTTCCCAGCTCGAGCGTCAGCGCATCGGCGCGTGCCTGCACCTCGGCGGCATCGTGGATGTCGCTGGGGGTGATGCGATCGACCACCTCGGCGGCGAGGTAGCCCAGCATCCGCTCCGCGCCGACGTTGAACAACTGGATGACGCCGCGCTCGTCGGTCGCGATGATCGAGAAGTTGGCGCTGGTGAGGATCGCGTTCTGCAGCGCTCCCGCCTTCAGCATGGCATTGCGCCCGCGCGCCTGCGCCCCTGCCGCGGCGGTGTCCTGACCGGCGGCGGGCCGGTCGAATCGGAGGTCTGTCATGGCGTTCCCTGGTGGTGGAGGCGCAACCGCGTTGCGGCGGCGGCCCCGGCCGGCGCAGGAAGCGGCCGGGGGACTTGGGAACGGGGGAGGCGTCTAGCTTTTCATGGTACCCCGAGCCGAGGCGCTGGTCTGTGCCCCAGCACACATAGCCGGCCCCACGGGGCGTACCAGGGCGAGATAGGGATCGCCCCGCGGCACGTCCGACAGCAGACGCTCGAATTCGGCCTTGACCACGCCATAGCACTCGCAGACCTCGCGTTCCAGCCCGGCACGGTCCAGCACGTCGATATGCCCCCGGCTGTAGCGGATCAGGCCGGCCCGTTGCAGCCTGCCGGCCGCTTCGGTGACCCCTTCCCGGCGCACGCCCAGCATGTTGGCGATCAGCTCCTGCGTCATCGTCAGCGAGGTGCCGCTCAGGCGGTCCAGGGTAAGCAGCAGCGTGCGGCACAGTTGCTGCTCGACCGAATGATGCCGATTGCACACCGCCGTCTGCGTCATCTGCGTGATGAGCGCCTGGGTGTAGCGCAGCAGCAGCCGCATCACCGGCCCGGCGCGTCCGAATTCCTGCTGCAGCAGCTGGGCCTGCAGGCGGTAGCCCTGGCCGGCGCTGCGCACCACGGCACGGCTGGGGGTGGTGTCACCGCCCATGAACAGCGAGATGCCCAGGATGCCTTCGTTGCCGACCACGGCGATCTCCGCCGAAGCCCCGTCCTCCAGAACGTACAGCAGCGAGACGATCGAAGTCGTGGGGAAGTAGACGTGCTGCATCCGCCCGCCCGACTCGGACAGGACCTGCCCGAGCGGCATCTCGACCAGTTCCAGGTGCGGCGCCAGCCGCTCGTACTCGGCCGCCGGCAAGGCAGCGAGCAGGTGGTTCTGGGTTGGTTGAGGCGGCATCTGCGGCCCATTGTGCATGGCCGGGCAGCCCGGCGCGAGAAACATCCGCTGCTCATCATGGAAAAAGGCGCCGCCTGGCGCCCTTTCACGATCGCCGCCGCCCTCAGCGCCGGCTGCCGCCTTCGTCGGGCGGCTCGCCGCCACCGCCGGGCTCGCCGGAGGACTTCGGCTTTCTTGCCGCGGTCTTGCCGCGTCCCGCCCCGGCGGTGCCGACGCGACGGACGTCGAAGGTGAAGCCGTTGGCCACCGATTTCTTCGGCGCCGGCCGCTCGCTGTCCACCTCGCGCTGGCGCTCCGGGTCGAGCGACACGAAGCCGCGGTTGGTCGAGCCGGTGTGGGCCCACCAGGCCTGGACGGCGCCGCTGCGGTGTGGCTGACTGGTCACCATGGCGCTTCTCCTGCATGGAATTTGGGGCCCCGCGCGCGGGCGGGACCGCAATTTGGAGCCGCCGCCCCGCGTGCGTCAAGACCGCGCGTCGAAAACCCCAGTGCCGAGCCGGGTCAGGATGGATCAGGCCGGCACGGCCTCCAGGTTGGCCCGGCCCCAGTGACGGTGCCTGGCCAGCGCGGCGATGAATTCCTGCGCCAGTGGCGCACGCGAGGGCGGGTCGTTGCGGCCCAGCACGACGCCGGGCACGGCCGGCGCCTCGTCGCCGGCGGCGATGCCCAGCGTACGCAGCAACTGCGCGCCTTCGCCGATCACGCCGATCGTCTTGCAGTGGCGGTAGGCTTCCAGCACGAAGTGCACGGCGTCGCCGTTGGCCGCCAGCACCTGCGCGCTGGCGCCGCCGGGCACCAGCACCGCGTCGAACATCACCGACGAGACGGTGCAGAACGTGTGGTCGACCGCCAGCTGCTGGCCGGAAGCGGTGGCCACGCTGCCCAGGTTGACCGCAACGACGCGGCAGGTCGCCCCCGCGTCATGCAGCGCCTGCTGCACCACGCGCAGCGCGCCGACCTCGACGCCGCTGGCCACCAGCACGGCGACGCGACGGGTAGCGATGCCGTTGCCATTGCCTTCCATGCTGAGCGCCGGCGAGGCTTCGACCGGCAGCCTGGCGGCGACGTCGCGGAATCCCGCCCGCCCCGCTGCCGCCCGCGGGTCCGGCGTCAGGCCCAGCGGCTCGGCGACCCTGCGCGCCAGCTTGGCGTCGACGTGGGCGAGGTTGTCGACCACGCGCTGGCGGATCGCCGCCACTTCCACCTTCGACAGCTCGAACTGGAAGGCCGCGACGATGTGGTCCTTCTCGACGCCGCTCTGGCTGTTCCAGAACATGCTGGCCTGGCTGAAGTGGTCGTCGAAGCTCTGGCTGCGGCGCCGGACCTTGGGCGACTCGAGCTCGTCGGCCGCGCTCTGGAATCCCTGCTGCCCGCCGTCCACGCGCGACTCGGCCCCGCTGGCGAGCGAATTGGGCTCGTACGACACCTGGCCCTTGTTCAGCAGCATGCGATGCGCGCCGTCGCGCTGGAAGTTGTGGAACGGGCACACGCCGCGGTTGATCGGCAGCTCGTGGAAGTTGGGCCCCCCGAGCCGTCCGAGCTGCGCGTCGCTGTACGCGAACAGGCGCCCCTGCAACAGGGGGTCGCTGCTGAAGTCGATGCCGGGCACCACGTGCCCCGGATTGAAGGCCACCTGCTCGGCTTCGGCGAAGTGGTTGTCGGGATTGCGGTTGAGGACCAGCTTGCCCACCGGCAGCACCGGCACCAGTTCCTCGGGCACCAGCTTGGTCGCGTCCAGCAGGTCGAAGCCCAGGCCGGCGGCCTTGGCGTCGTCGATCAGCTGCACCCCCAGTTCCCATTCGGGGAAGTGGCCCTGCGCGATCGCCTCCCACAGGTCGCGCCGGTGGAAGTCGGGGTCGCGCCCGGCCAGCTTCTGCGCCTCGTCCCACAGCAGCGCGTGCTTGCCCAGCTTGGGCCGCCAGTGGAACTTGACGAAGTGCGACGCGCCCTTGGCATTGACGAAGCGGAACGTGTGGACGCCGAAGCCTTCCATCATCCGCCAGCTGCGCGGCAGGGCCCGGTCCGACATCAGCCACATCAGCATGTGCGAGCTCTCGGGCATCAGCGAGGCGAAATCCCAGAAGGTGTCGTGCGCGCTCGACGCCTGCGGCATCCCGTGGTGCGGCTCGGGCTTCCAGGCGTGCAGCAGGTCCGGGAACTTCATCGCGTCCTGGATGAAGAACACCGGCATGTTGCTGCCCACCAGGTCGTAGTTGCCCTCGCGGGTGTAGAACTTCACGGCGAAGCCGCGCACGTCGCGCACCGTGTCGGCCGAGCCGCGCGGCGCCGCTGGCCGTGGAAAACCGCACGAACACGGGCGTGCGCGCTGCCCGCCTCCTGCAGGAAGTCGGCCCGCGTGTATTCGACCAGCGAGCGCGTGAGCTCGAAGTAGCCGTGGGCGCCGGCGCCGCGCGCGTTCATCACGCGCTCGGGGATGCGCTCGTGCCCGAGGTGCAGCAGCTTCTCGCGCAGGATGAAGTCCTCGAGCAGCGTCGGGCCGCGCGCGCCGGCGCGCAGCGAATTGTGGTTGTCCGGGATGACCACGCCCTGGTTCGTGGTCAGGAGGCTCTCCGGTCCCTGGCTGAAGGACTCCAGCTGCTTCTGCTTGGCGGCGAGCACCTCGCCCGCCCGCGACTTGCGCCGGGTCTCCTGCTTGGACTGTGGCATGCACTGCTCCCTTGGTTGTTCTTGTCGGACTGCTACGCGACGGCCTGCCGGCACGCGCGCGGCTTCGGGGGCGGCATCAGCTCGCGTCCAGGTCGAGCGCGGCCTCGAGCATGCTCGCCAGCACGGCCAGGGCGATCGCACCGGCGACGCCGGCGGCACACCACACCAGCCATTCCGGCATCACGGCGAACAGATCCATCACTTCTCCCTGGCTTGCGAGTGCCAGCTTAGGCAAGCTCATGCGGACTGCCCGTAGTGTCGCGGCGGGGCGCGCTGTGAGGCTGCCGCGCTTTTGCGAGTAGGACGGCTCCCACAGCCCGGCGTGACCGTGACCGGCTGCTCCTACAGCGACGGCACGGCACGTCCTACCGGCAGCCGCACGCGCGCGACGGACGATCGCAGCCTCAGCACACGAAAGGGCAGCCATGCACCACCGCAACGCCGGACAGGGCGACCAATACGGACCGCAGACGCGGCCCGAAGCGCGCGAGCCGCAGGGCGACACGCGGGCGGCGCAGGGACCGGCCCAGCAGCCGCAGCCGCGCATGCCGCACGAGCGCGACGAGTCGGTCGACAGCCAGGCTTCAGCCGAGCCGTCGGGCAAGCGCATGGGGCAGATCGCGCACGACGACCTCGAGCGCGGGCTGGTCGACACCGACAAGGGAGCGGTGGTCGACGACGCCTACGAGAAGACTCGCAAGACCTCGGACCACCCCGAGACCAAATTCAGGCGCTGAGCGCCGCCCGCATCGCGGCGACGACCCGCGCGTAGTCGGGCTGGCCGAAGATCGCGCTGCCGGCCACGAAGGTGTCGGCG
>CAVPTY010000096.1:0-3420 GCA_963708655.1 uncultured beta proteobacterium | reverse complement strand
AGCCGAAGAACAACGCGCCGCTCGATGCCATGGCCAAGCTGTGCGGTTTTCCGGGCAAGCTCGGCATGGACGGCTCGCAGGTGTACGGCGCCTTCCGCGACGGCAAGATCGACGAGATCCGCCGCTACTGCGAGACCGACGTCATGAATACCTACCTGCTGTACTGCCGCTTCCAGAAGATGCGCTGCGGCTTCACCGAGGCCGAGTACGAGCAGGAGATCGCGATGGTCAAGGGCACGCTCGCCGGCCTGGCGGCGGCCGAGCCGCACTGGAACGAATACCTCGCCGCCTGGGACTGAATCGCCTTGCCTGAGACAATCAGGCCAATGAGCGATGAAGCGGTAGAAGGAAGCCGGGCGGCGCTGCCCGAGGGATGGCTGCAGGTCGACGGCCTCGACATCGACGCGCAGGGCGTCGCGCGGCGCGCGGACGGCAAGGTGGTGTTCATCGACGGCGCGCTGCCGTCCGAGCAGGTGTCGGCCGAGGTCAGGCGCCGCAAGAACAACTGGGAGCAGGCCAGCCTCACGGCGATCCACCGCGAATCGGCCCAGCGGGTGCGGCCGCGCTGTCCGCATTTCGGGCTGCACGAAGGCGCATGCGGCGGCTGCAGGATGCAGCATCTGCAGGTGTCGGCTCAGGTTGCGATCAAGCAGCGGGTGCTGGAGGACAACCTCTGGCACCTGGGCAAGGTGAAGCCGGAGCTGGTGCTGCGGCCGATCGAAGGGCCGACCTGGGGCTACCGCTGGCGTGCCAGGTTTTCGGTGCGCCACGTGCGCAAGAAGGAGACGGTGCTGGTCGGCTTCCACGAGCGCAAGAGCCGCTACGTGGCGGACATCCGCGAGTGCCATGTCGTGCCGCCGCACGTGAGCGACCTGCTGCTGCCGCTGCGGGCGCTCATCGGAGCCATGGACGCCATCGAGACCTGTCCCCAGATCGAGCTGGCCTGCGGCGACGAGGTCACGGCGCTGGTGCTGCGCCACCTGGAGCCGCTCGGCGCCGGCGATCTCGAGAAACTGCGGGCCTTCGCGCGGGAGCATCCGCGGGTGCAATGGTGGCTGCAACCCAAGGGGCCGGACACGGCGCGACCGATGGACGCTGACGGGCCGCCGCTCACCTACTGCCTGCCGGAATTCGGCATCACGATGCCGTTCAGGCCGACCGACTTCACGCAGGTCAATCCCCACATCAACCAGGTGCTGGTCGCCCGCGCCGTGCGCCTGCTGGACGCGCAGCCGGACGAGCGCGTGATCGACTGGTTCTGCGGCCTGGGCAATTTCACGCTGCCGATCGCGACGCGGGCCGGTTCGGTGCTGGGCATCGAAGGCAGCGAGACGCTGGTCGCGCGCTCGCGCGAGAACTACGAGCACAACGGCGGGACCCGCCGGCTGGCGCCGACCGGCTTCGTCGCCCGCGACCTGTTCGTGATGACGCCCGAGCAGCTGACCGCCGACGGCGTGGCCGACCGCTGGCTGGTCGATCCGCCGCGCGAGGGCGCCTTCGCGCTGGCCAAGGCCCTGGCGGACCTGCACCAGCAGCCGCAGTTGCGCGGGAGCTGGCAGCCGCCGCGCCGCATCGTCTACGTGAGCTGCAACCCGGCGACGCTGGCCCGCGACGCCGGTCTGCTGGTGCACCAGGCGGGCTACCGCTGCACGTCCGCCGGCGTGGTCAACATGTTCCCGCACACGGCGCACGTCGAAAGCATCGCCGTATTCGATCGCGCGGAGCCGGTCGGCCGATGAATGCAAAACGGGGCCCGCGGGCCCCGTCGCGAGTGAAGCCGTCCGGCCTTCAGTCGCCGTCCGACGACAGGCCCAGCAGCACCAGCAGGCTCTGGAAGACGTTGAAGATGTCCAGGTAGAGGGCCAGGGTGGCCGAGATGTAGTTGGTCTCGCCGCCGTCGACGATCCGCTTCAGGTCGTACAGCATGAACAGACTGAAGACACCGATCGCCAGGGTGCTGATCACCATCATGCCGACGCCGGAGCCGACGAACACGTTGATGATGGCGCCCACGATGATCACCAGGGCGCCGGCGAACAGCCACTTGCCCATGCCGGAGAGGTCGCGCTTGATGACGCTGGACAGCGTCGCCATCACCAGGAACACGCCGGCCGTGCCGCCGAACGCCGTCATGATCATGCTCGCGCCGTTCTGCGAGCCGAGGACCACCGCGATCAGCCGGGACAGCATCAGTCCCATGAAGAAGGTGAACGCCAGCAGCACCGGCACGCCGGCCGCGGAATTCTTCGTCTTCTCGATCGCGTACATGAAGCCGAACGCGCCGCCGAGGAAGACGATCAGTCCCAGCCCGCCGCCGAGGCCGGTCGTCACGCCCGTCGCCACGCCCAACCACGCGCCCAGCACCGTGGGCAGCAGGCTCAGGGCGAGCAGCCAGTAGGTGTTGCGCAGGACGCGGTTGCGTTGTTCGGCCGCCGGCAGCGCGCGGCCATAGTCGATGGTTCGGACCTGGTCATTCATGGGTGGTACTCCTTTTGCCTGCGTGGGGGTTAGATGGGCGGATTCTAGGTTGGTTCAAGGTGAGTTGACCGCGAGCCCGGCAATAAGGGCGGCGCAGGCGGCTATGCTCCCGGGCTGCAAGCAGCGGAGAACGCACGGATGAAGAACAAACCTGCCCTCGAACTGGTCGACGTCAAGACGATCGCGGCCGCCGCCGAAGCCGAGGCGCTCAAGAACAAATGGGCGGTCAGCATCGCCATCGTCGACGAGGGCGGGCACCTGCTGTGGCTGCAGCGCCTGGACGGCGCCGCCCCGATTTCCGCACACATCGCGCCGGCCAAGGCCACCACGGCCGCCGTCGGCCAGCGCGAAAGCCGCATCTACGAGGAAATGATCAATGGCGGCCGCGTGTCGTTCCTGAGCGCGCCGGATCTCAAGGGCATGCTGGAAGGCGGGGTGCCGATCGTGAAGGACGGCGCCTGCCTGGGGGCCGTGGGCGTGAGCGGGGTCAAGTCGACTGAAGACGCTCAGATCGCCCGCGCCGGCATCGCCGCGCTGGGCCTGTAAGCCGTCAGCCCCGGGGAGCGGCCCCCGCGCAACCGCAGTCGCCGCCGCCGGCCGGCTCGCGCCGGATCGCGGCGACCGGTGAGTTGGCGCTGCATTGGTCGACGATTTCGCGGGCACTGCCTTCGCACTGACCGCATTGCGTCGCGACCCCCAGCTCGAACTGGATGGCGCTGAAATCCATGCCGCCCCGGGCGTGGCGGGCGATTTCCCGGTCGGAGATGCGACGGCAAACGCAGACGATCATGGCAGTACTGTTGGGCTGGGATTGGATGCCATGCATTATGAATGCGAATGTCTCGCATTTGCAATGACATACATCAAGCCCACAAGGTTCCTGCGGATGCTGCAAGGTCGGTCGCCAGCTCATCCGCCCGGATCGCGCTGCCGTCAGCTGGG
>CAVPTY010000095.1:0-7003 GCA_963708655.1 uncultured beta proteobacterium | reverse complement strand
TCCGGCGCACCGCACTCGTCGGTCGCGATGTGCGCCTCCTCGTGGCACAGCACCGCGCCCCACGGCGGCGTGAGGTGGGCCAGCGCCAGAGCGTTCGCGGCCGTTCCGGTCGGCACCAGGAAGACCGCGACCTCGCACTCGAAGATTTCCGCAAAGCGACGCTCGACGCGCTTCGTCCAGTCGTCGCGGCCATAGGCCAGCGCGCCGCCCGTATTGGCGCGGGAGATCGCGGCGAGGATCTCGGCGCGACACCGGCCGCATTGTCACTGGCGAAATTCATGGCCGGGCATTCCTGCGTCACAGGAGCGCGGGGCGCGCTGTCGTCCCGGTCGGAGAGTTCATCGTCAGCGGAATTCAGGCGCCTTGTCGCGCTGATAGATAAAGCGGATCAGCGCGTCGAACGACAGCGCGCCCGGGCCGACCGACAACAAGACCAGGAAGATCGCGATCCAATAGACGTACGTCGTCCACGCCTCCACCAGCTTGCCGTCGGCGACCAGCTCCTTCAGGCGCTCGGCCAGCTCGAGCTTGATCGTCTCGACTGCAGTCATCACCTTCTCGCGCGGCGTGACGTAGTGGCTCGACGGGTACACGGTGAAGCGCGGCACCTTCTGCCGGATGCGGCCGGTGAGCGGGTCGAACAACTGCAGCGATTCGATCTCGTCGTCGAACAGCTCGACGCGGATCGCCAGTTCGCTGTGTTCCGCCGGGAAGATGTCGATCGTGTCGCCGCGCACGCGGAACGTGCCGCGCGAGAAATCCTGCTCGTTGCGGCTGTACTGCATGCGGATCAGCTGCGAAATGATGTCGCGCTGGCCGATCCTGTCGCCCACGCGCGTGATGAACCGCATCTGCGTGTAGTCCTCGGGCGCGCCGATGCCGTAGATCGCGCTCACCGTGGCGACGATCACCGTGTCGCGCCGCTCCAGCACGCTCTTGGTGGCCGACAGGCGCATCTGCTCGATGTGCTCGTTGATCGAGCTGTCCTTCTCGATGAACAGGTCGCGCTGCGGCACGTAGGCCTCGGGCTGGTAGTAGTCGTAGTAGCTGACGAAGTACTCGACGGCGTTGTTCGGGAAGAACTCGCGGAACTCGCTGTACAACTGCGCCGCCAGCGTCTTGTTGGGCGCGAAGACGATCGCGGGCCGGCCCAGGCGGGCGATGACGTTGGCCATGGTGAAGGTCTTGCCCGAGCCGGTCACGCCCAGCAGGGTCTGGAACACCTCGCCGTCGCGCACGCCCTCGACCAGCTTCTCGATGGCCACGGGCTGGTCGCCGGCGGGCGGGTACGGCAGGAACAGCTCGAACGGCGAATCGGGAAAACTGATGAATTCGCCATCTTTCTTGACCGGGGGCACTTCTGTGATCGTTTGCATGGAGGAGGTTCGGGATTTCCCGTAGAGGACCGGTAAAATGAGGCAACCGGACAGCGTACAGCAACCCCGGCCGCCCGTGCGCTAGCGCATGGAGACCCGCCCCGAGCTACTGACAAACTTCCCGAGGAACCCCATGTCCCTGTTCACCGCCGTCGAAATGGCCCCGCGCGACCCGATCCTGGGCCTCAACGAGCAGTTCAACGCCGACGCGAATCCCCACAAGGTCAACCTCGGCGTGGGCGTCTACTACGACGACGACGGCAAGCTGCCCCTGCTCGAATGCGTGCAGATCGGCCGAGAAACAGATGATGGAAGCGCCCAAGGCGCGCGGCTACCTGCCGATCGACGGCATCGCCGCGTATGACAGCGCCGTGAAGAACCTGGTATTTGGGGCCGACAGCGAGGCTGTCAAGTCCGGCCGCGTCGCCACCGTCCAGGCCCTGGGCGGCACCGGCGGCCTGAAGGTCGGCGCCGACTTCCTGAAGCGGCTCAGCCCCGACGCCAAGGTGCTGATCAGCGACCCGAGCTGGGAGAACCACCGCGCGCTGTTCAGCCAACGCCGGCTTCGCGGTCGAGAGCCTACCCCTACTACGACGCCGCCAAGCGCGGCATCGACTTCGACGGCATGCTGACGGCGCTGAACGCTGGCGCCCGCCGGCACGATCGTCGTGCTGCACGCCTGCTGCCACAACCCGACCGGCTACGACCTGACGGCCGCGCAGTGGGACCAGGTGATCGCCGCGACCAAGGCGCGCCAGCTGGTGCCCTTCCTCGACATGGCGTACCAGGGCTTCGGCGACGGCATCGCCGAGGACGGCGCCGTCATCGGCAAGTTCGTCGGCGTCGGGCCAGGACTTCTTCGTGTCCACCTCCTTTTCCAAGAGCTTCAGCCTCTACGGCGAGCGGGTCGGCGCGCTCTCGGTGCTGTGCTCGAACAAGGAAGAGGCCGACCGCGTGCTGTCGCAGCTGAAGATCGTCATCCGCACCAACTACAGCAACCCGCCGATCCACGGCGGCCAGGTGGTGGCCACCGTGCTCAACACGCCCGAGCTGCGCGCCCTGTGGGAGAAGGAACTGGCCGCCATGCGGGTGCGGATCAAGCAGATGCGCACCGCGACTGGTGCGACAAACTCAAGGCCGCCGGCGTCAAGCAGGACATGAGCTTCATCGACGCAGCAGATCGGCATGTTCAGCTACTCCGGCCTGACCAAGGACCAGATGGTGCGGCTGCGCAACGAGTTCTCGGTCTACGGCACCGACACCGGCCGCATGTGCGTGGCCGCGCTCAACAGCAAGAACATCGACTACGTCTGCGCCAGCATCGCGAACGTCGTGCGCTGACGGCGTTCCCCTGACGGCAACGTAGGTTTGGCCGTACGGCCGTATCAGCGGCGATGCCGATGGCATGGCCGGTTGGAGTGATATATTGCACTGCAACAAGAGAGGGCCGAGCCATGCTGTACCACATCTACGAAGCGCAACGCAACATCATGGAGCCGTTCGCGGATTTCGCGCAGGCGGCTTCCAAGCTGTACAGCAACCCGCTCTCGCCCTTCGGACAGAACCCCTTCGCCCAGCGGGTGTCGGCCAGCTACGACCTCATGTACCGGCTGTGGAAGGACTACGAGAAGCCGGAATTCGGCATCACGACCGTGGAGGTCGACGGCACGCCGGTCGCGATCCACGAGCGGGTGGAGCTGGACAAGCCGTTCTGCGAGCTGCGCCGTTTCAAGCGCTTCTCGGATGACCCGGCGACGCTCGCCAAGCTGAAGGGCCAGCCGGCCGTGCTGATCGTCGCGCCGCTGTCCGGCCACTACGCGACGCTGCTGCGCGACACGGTGCGCACCATGCTGCAGGACCACAAGGTCTACATCACCGACTGGAAGAACGCCCGGCTGATGCCGCTCGAGCACGGCGAGTTCCACCTGGACGACTACGTCGGCTACGTGCAGGAGTTCATCCGCCACCTGCAAGGCATCTACGGCAACTGCCACGTGATCAGCGTGTGCCAGCCCACGGTGCCGGTGCTGGCGGCCGTGTCGCTGATGGCGTCGCGCGGCGAGGTCACGCCGCTGACGATGACCATGATGGGCGGCCCGATCGACGCCCGCAAGTCGCCGACGGCCGTCAACAACCTGGCGATGAACAAGAGCTACGAGTGGTTCGAGAACAACGTGATCTACCGCGTGCCGACCACGCTTCCCGGGCGCGGGCCGCCGCGTGTACCCCGGCTTCCTGCAGCACACCGGCTTCGTCGCGATGAATCCCGACCGCCACCTGTCGAGCCACTACGACTACTTCCGCAACCTGATTCAGGGCGACGACGCCAGCACCGAGGCGCACCGAAAGTTCTACGACGAGTACAACGCGGTGCTCGACATGGACGCCGACTACTACCTCGACACGATCCGCATCGTGTTCCAGGAGTTCGCGCTCGTCAACGGCACCTGGGACGTGATCAACGAGGAAGGCGACCTGGAGCGTGTGCGGCCGGAGGACATCAGGACCACGGCGCACTTCACGATCGAGGGCGAGCTCGACGACATCTCCGGCTCGGGCCAGACCGAGGCCGCGCACGACCTTTGCTACAACGTGCCGAAGTCGCGCCAGAAGCACCTCGAGGTCAAGGGCGCCGGCCACTACGGCATCTTCAGCGGCCGCCGCTGGCGCGAGGTGGTCTACCCGCAGGTGCGCGACTTCATCCTGCAGTTCAACGAGGGCCCGTCGGTGCCGGTGCGCGGGCGCAATGGCGCCGCGGCCGGCGCGGCGCCGGCCGTGAAGAAGGCGCGCCGCGCCGCCAGCGCCTGAAGTGAGTCCGCAGGCCAGGCGCCTCCACGCCGCCCTGCCGCAGACGCAGTGCACCCGCTGCGGCTATCCGGATTGCGCCGGCTATGCGAAGGGATCGCCGCCGCGGCGGCGCCGATCAACCAGTGTCCGCCCGGCGGCGCCGAGGGCGTCGCCCGGCTGTCGGCGCTGACCGGGCAGGCCCGTCCTGCCGCTCAATCCCGCGCACGGGAGTCGAAGGGCCGCGCACGGTCGCCGTCATCGACGAGGACTGGTGCATAGGCTGCACCTTGTGCATCAAGGCCTGCCCTACCGACGCGATCATCGGCAGCAACAAGTTCATGCACACCGTGATCGAGCCCTATTGCACGGGCTGCGAATTGTGCATTCCCGTCTGCCCGGTGGACTGCATCAGCCTGGAAAACGCGACCGGGGACCGCACCGGCTGGCAAGCCTGGTCCCCAGCGGATGCCGACCAGGCGCTCGAGCGCTACGAATGGCGACAGCAGCGCCTGCAGCGCGATGCCGTGGAACACGAGCAGCGGCTCCAAGAGAAGTCCAAGGCCAAGCTCGCGGACCTGGCCGCGCTCACCCACGACGCAGTGGGTGCGCAGCTCGAGCGCAAGAAGGCGGTGATCGAAGCCGCGCTCGCGCGAGCGAGGGCCAAGCGCGGCTGAACCTGAAACACGCGCGCTCCTGGGCGAGAATTCTCACATGAGCCAATTCGACGTTGCCATCATCGGCGCCGGTATTGCCGGGACCTCGCTGGGCTACCGCCTGGCCCCTCGGTGCGCCGTGGCGCTGCTCGAGCGAGAGGCCCAGCCCGGCTACCACGCCACCGGCCGCTCGGCGGCCATGTTCATGGAGAGCTACGGCCCGTCCATGGTGCGCGCCCTCACCCGCGCCAGCCGTGCCTTCTACGAAGCACCGCCCACGGGCTTCACGGAGCACCGCCTGCTGGCGCCGCGCGGCGCGCTCTACGTCGCCACGCATGAACAGGCCCACCTGCTGGACCAGATCCAGGCCGAGCTGGAAGCCACGGGCAGCCGGGTGGAGCGGCTGGCCGCAGCCGCTACGCTGGCCCGGGCGCCCTGCCTGCGGGCCGAAGCCGTGCACGGCGCACTGTATGAGTCCGACGCGCAGGACATCGACGTCAGCGCGCTGCACCAGGACTTCCTGCGTGGCCTGCGGGCGCAAGGCGGCATCGTGCGCACCAACGCGCAGGTGAAAGGCGCCCGGCGCGACGGCGACGCGTGGGAACTCCATCTTGCGGATGGGGAGCTGCTGCGCGCACGCACCGTCGTCGACGCCGCCGGCGCCTGGGGCGACGAGGTGGCGGGCCTCTTCGGCGCGGCGGCCGTGGGCCTGGAGCCCCGGCGGCGCAGCGCATTCACTTTCAGGCCACCCGAAGGAATGGACGTTTCCGCCTGGCCGGCGGTGGTGGGCATCGACGAGAGCTACTACTTCAAGCCCGATGCCGGCCAGCTGCTCGGTTCGCCCGCCAATGCCGACCCCACGTTCGCGCAGGACGTGGCGCCCGAGGAACTGGACATCGCCATGGGCATCCACCAGATCGAATCGGCCACCACGCTCGCTATCCGCCGCCCCAGCGCCACCTGGGCCGGCTTGCGCACCTTCGCGCCGGACGGCGAGATGGTCATCGGCTGGGACGGCGCCTGCCCCGGCTTCTTCTGGCTGGCCGGCCAGGGCGGCTACGGCATCCAGAGCGCGGCGGGCGCCAGCGAACTCGCGGCCGCCCTCCTGCTCCATGATCCGCTGCCCGAGGCCCTGCGCGGCCAGGGCGTGGACCCGCGACTTCTGTCACCCCAGCGGCTGCGCTGAGGTCTGAGCGCGCCCCGGGCCAGGCCCGGCCTGCTTCAGCCCAGCGCGTCGTTCACCTGCTCGTTGAATTCGGCCAGGCTCATGGCGTTGCCGATCTCGCGCGGCAGGGCATCGCGCACCGAGAAGACGCCGAGGACCTTATGGCCGGGCCCGATGATCGGCAGGTGCCTGAAACCACGCTCGATCATGATGACCACCGCGTCGGACACCCGGGTTTCGGGTGCCACGCATTGGGGATTCGGCGTCATCACCTCGGCGACCCGGGTGGTTTCGGGATTGCGCGCCTTGGCCAGCACGCGCGTCATCAGGTCGCGCTCCGTGACGATGCCCAGCAGCTTGTCGGGCGGCTCCATCACGAGCACGCTGCCGCAGTTGGCGCCGGTCATCACGCACGCCGCCTCCCAGATGGTGGCGTTCGGGCCCAGGCTGACGACATGCTTCTGGGACATGGACTGGAAAACAGTGCGTTCGGCGGGCATGGCGGGCCCCTTTCATTCGATGGTCTGCATCCTGCGGTCGTCTACGGCGCTCAACGCAACGAAGCGTTGATCTTCTCCAGCGCCTGGGGCCCAGGGCACAGGTGGGCTGCCCCGAGTGCGGCCAAGGGCGTTTCGCTGGTGTTCAGTGCGGTATGCAGGTCGGTTGCGAGTGGATCCACGTACAACAATCCTGTTACCACTTCGCCGCGCGCCTGGTGGGTCTGCATGTAATTCATGGCGGCGTGGCGGTCGGTGGGGTTGTAGTCGGTGTGAAGCTTGCGCAGCCGCAGCAGCGAACCGTCGTGCTGCCTCACCTCCACCACTTCACCTGGCGCGTACCTGGTGGTGATCTCGGACGCGGTCGTGATGAAGTCGATGCGGCTCACCGCGTCGTTGTGCTGGCGCACGTAGTCATAGCTCTTGGTGCTGCCGCCGTGGTTGTTGAACGTGACGCAAGGGCTGATGACATCGATGAACGCCGCGCCGCCATGCGCCACCGCGCCCTTGATCAGCGGCACCAGC
>CAVPTY010000094.1:0-21677 GCA_963708655.1 uncultured beta proteobacterium | reverse complement strand
CCACGTATTGCTGCAGGACCGCCATGAGCAATACCCACGTCTTCCACCGTCATCTGCATCACACGCCGCCGGTGGCCGTGAGCGGCAAGGGCGTCTGGATCCAGGACCGCGCCGGCAAGGAATACCTGGACGCCTCGGGCGGCGCGGCGGTGTCCTGCCTCGGGCACGGCCATCCCGAGGTGCTGGCGGCCATGCACGCGCAGATCGACCGGCTCGCGTACGCGCACACGAGTTTCTTCACGACGGAGGTCGCCGAGGAACTGGCCGCGCACCTGATCGAGCATGGGCCCGCCGGCATGAGCCACGCCTATTTCGTGAGCGGCGGCTCCGAAGGCGTGGAGGCCGCGCTGAAGATGGCACGGCAGTACTTCGTCGAGACCGGCCAGCCGCAGCGCAGCCACTTCATCGCGCGGCGCCAGAGCTACCACGGCAACACGCTGGGGGCGCTGTCGGTGGGCGGCAACCAGTGGCGGCGCGAGCCCTTCGCGCCGATCCTGATCCCGGCGACGCATGTCTCGCCGTGTTATCCCTATCGCGAGCAGCAGGCAGGCGAGACGCCCGAGCAGTACGGGCAGCGCCTGGCGCGGGAACTCGACGAAACGATCCAGCGCCTGGGCCCCGACAAGGTGATCGCCTTCATCGCCGAGACGGTGGGCGGCGCCACGGCCGGCGTGCTGACGCCGGTGGCGGGCTATTTCAAGGCGGTGCGCGAGGTGTGCGACCGCCACGGCGTGCTGCTGATCCTGGACGAGGTGATGTGCGGCATGGGGCGCACCGGCAGCCTGCACGCCTGCGAGCAGGAGGGCGTCACGCCGGACCTGCTGGTCATCGCCAAGGGACTGGGCGGCGGCTACCAGCCGATCGGCGCCGTGCTGGCGCACAAGCGGATCGTGGAGGCCATGTCGCAGGGTTCCGGCTTCTTCCAGCATGGGCACACGTACCTGGGCCATCCGGTGGCGTGTGCCGCGGCGCTCGCCGTGCAGCACGTGCTGCAGCGCGAGAACCTGGTCGCGCGCGTGCGCCAGAGCGGGGCGCGCTTGGAGGCGCTGCTCGGCGAAACGCTGGGCGGCCATCCCAACGTCGGCGACATCCGCGGCCGCGGCCTGTTCTGGGGCATCGAACTGGTGCGCGACCGCACCACCAAGGCGCCTTTCGACCCGGCCCTGAAACTGCATGCGCGCATCAAGAAGCAAGCCATGGCGCGCGGCTTGATGGTTTACCCGATGGGCGGTACAGTCGACGGTCGTCTCGGCGACCACGTCCTGCTGGCGCCGCCGTTCATCGCGACGCAAGCCGAGTTCGGCCTGATCGCGCAGCGCCTGCAGGCGGCGATCGCCGCCGCCCTCCAGTCAGTCTGATTTAACGAGGAGAAGAAGCATGTCTGGCAAATTCCTGTTCCACGCGCTGGCCGCTGCCCTGGCCGTCAGTTCCGTCTTGTGGAGCGCACCCGCTGCCGCGCAGCAGAAGTTCATCACCATCGGCACCGGCGGCGTGACCGGCGTCTATTACGCCGCTGGCGGCGCGATCTGCCGCCTGGTGAACAAGGACCGCGCCAAGCACGGCATCCGCTGCTCGGTGGAATCGACCGGCGGCTCGGTGTTCAACGTCAACACGATCAAGGCCGGCGAGCTGGACCTGGGCTTCACGCAGTCCGACGTCCAGTACAACGCGCTCAAGGGCATGGCTCAGTTCAAGGACGCCGGCGCGTGGGGCGACCAGCGCGCCGTGTTCTCGGTCCATCCGGAGCCGTTCACCGTCGTCGCCCGCAAGGAAGCGAACGTCAAGACCTTCACCGACTTCAAGGGCAAGCGCTTCAACGTCGGCAATCCGGGCTCCGGCACGCGCGCCTCGCTGGAGGAGCTGCTCGCCGCGATGGGCTGGAAGCTCGACCGACTTCTCGCTGGCGTCCGAGCTGAAGGCCGACGAGCACGGCCCGGCGCTGTGCGACGGCAAGATCGACGGCTTCTTCTACGGCGTGGGCCACCCCAGCGCCAACATCCAGGACCCGACGACCAGCTGTGGCGCGAAGCTCGTGTCCATCACCGGCCCGGCCGTGGACAAGCTGATCAAGGACAAGCCGTACTACGCCAAGGCGGTGATCCCCGGCGGCCTGTACCCCAACAACCCGGACCCGACCACGACCTACGGCGTGCTGGCGACGGTGGTCGCGTCCACCAAGGTGCCCGCGGACACCGTGTACCAGGTCGTGAAGGCGGTGTTCGAGAACTTCGAGGAGTTCAAGAAGCTGCATCCCGCGCTCGCGCACCTCAAGCCCGAGAACATGGTGAAGGACGGCCTCTCGGCGCCGCTGCACGAGGGCGCCGCGCGCTACTACAAGGAAAAGGGCTGGATCAACTAATCCGGCCGCCAGCGAAGAACCAGGGCGAAGCGGGCTTCGCCCTTTTTTTGGTCCCGACTTTCCTGCCGCGCACGAGGAGCCGCCATGGCCACAGACATCGAAAAAGCACCTGCCGAACTGCAGGAGCTCGTGGCGCAAGCCGACACCGGCAGCCGCAAGCTCGCCGGCGCCACCGGCGCGCTCGTGTTCCTCGTCGCGCTGGCGTGGGCCGTGTTCCAGTTCTGGTACGCCTCGCCGCTGCCGTTCGAACTCGGCTTCGGCATCCTCAACGACACCGAAGCCCGGGCGGTGCACCTCGCCTTCTCGATGTTCCTGGCGTTCATGGCATGGCCGGCCGGCAAGGGCTCGGCGCGTGACCGGGTGCCGCTGATCGACTGGACATTGGCGTTCGCCGGCGCCTTCGCCGGGGCCTACCTGCTGCTGTTCTATGCGCAACTGGCGACTCGCCCCGGGCAGCCGACGACCATGGACGTGGTGACCGCCACCGTGGGGCTGGTGCTGCTGCTGGAGGCGACGCGCCGCGCCGTGGGCTGGCCGATGGCGGTCCTGGCGATCGTGTTCATCGTGTACGCGATGGCCGGCCCCTGGATGCCCGAGGTGCTGCAGCACAAGGGCGCCTCGCTCAACCGCCTGATCTCGCATCTGTGGCTCACCACCGAAGGCGTGTACGGCATCGCGCTGGGCGTGTCCACCGGTGCCATCTTCGTGTACGTGCTGTTCGGCGCGCTGCTCGATCGAGGCGGCGGCGGCAACTACATGATGCAGGTCAGCTTCGCGGCGCTGGGCCACCTGCGCGGCGGCCCGGCCAAGGTGGCGGTCGTGTCGTCGGCGCTGAACGGCATGATCTCGGGCTCGTCGGTGTCGAATGTGGTCTCCGGCGGCATCTTCACCATCCCGCTGATGAAGAAATCCGGCTACGGCGGCGTGAAGGCCGGCGCGATCGAGACCATGTCGTCCGTCAACGGTCAGATCATGCCGCCGGTGATGGGGGCGGCGGCCTTCCTGATGGTGGAATACGTGGGCATCCCGTACTCGGACATCGTCAAGCACGCGCTGCTGCCGGCCGTGCTCTCCTACATCGGACTGTTCTACA
Organism: uncultured beta proteobacterium; assembly: GCA_963708655.1. GTDB lineage: Bacteria > Pseudomonadota > Gammaproteobacteria > Burkholderiales > Burkholderiaceae_C > Ramlibacter. The sequence continues at coordinate 18,225 of CAVPTY010000094.1, read as the reverse complement.
TCGTCCACCTCGAGGCGGTGAAGCTGGGCATGAACCCGATCGTCTCGCGCACGCCGCGCCCATGGCGGGCAACGGCGCTCGCCTGGGGGCTGGGCTTGTCGGGAAGCATCGTGGTGATCGGCGCGCTGTACTACGCCTTCGAGTCGGCCAAGGCGCTGCTGGGCGGGGCCGCACTCTATGCCATCGGCGCGATGGTCGCCGTGCTGTACCTGTATTCGGTGCGGCAGGCGGCGCTCAGCCCCGACCTGCCGCAGGACATCGACGTCGACAATCCGGAGCCGCTGCTGACGTGGCCGACGGTGAAGGCCGGCCTGCATTTCCTGCTGCCGATCGGCGTGCTGATCTGGTGCCTGATGATCGAGGAGTTCTCGCCGGCGCTGTCGGCGTTCTGGGCCATCGTGGTGCTGGTGGTGCTGATGCTCACGCAGCATCCGCTGATCGCGCTCTTGCGCAGGCAGCCGTCCGGCGGGCATTGGGCGCGCGGCTGGAACGATGTGGTGCAGGGTTTCCACGACGGTTCGCGCAACATGATCGGCATCGGCATCGCCACGGCGACGGCCGGCATCATCGTCGGCGGGATCACGCTCACCGGGCTCGGCCTGCGCATGACCGACTTCGTCGAGTTCGTCTCGCAGGGCAACGTGTTCGTGATGCTGCTGTTCATCGCCTTCGTCTGCCTGGTGCTGGGGCTGGGCGTGCCGACCACGGCCAACTACGTGCTGGTCGCCACGCTGATGGCGCCGGTCGTCGTGGAACTCGGCGCGCAGTCCGGCCTGATCATTCCCCTGATCGGCGTGCATCTGTTCGTGTTCTATTACGGGATCATGGGCGACATCACGCCGCCGGTGGGACTGGCCACCTTCGCGGCAGCGGCGATCTCAGGCGAGGATGCGATCCAGACCGGCATCCAGGGCTCCCTGTATGCCTTGCGCACGGTGATCCTGCCGTTCATCTGGATCTTCAACCCGCAACTGCTGCTGCTCGACGTGACCGGGACGGCCGAACTGGTGCGGGTGGTCGTCGCGTCGACGATCGCCATGCTGGTGTTCTCGGCGCTGACGATGGGCTGGTTCCGGGTCAAGCTGCGCTGGTGGGAAGCCGGGGCGCTGGCGATCGCCGTGACGCTGCTGTTCCGTCCGGACTTCTTCATGGACCAGCTCACGCCGGAATACCGCGACGCATCGCCGGCCCAGGTCTACGACATCGCGAAGAACGCGCCGGCCGATGGACGCCTGGTCATGGTCATCAAGGGCCTGACGCTCGAGGGGGAGGACAAGGTCAAGACCGTCGCCGTGCGGCTCGGCGCCGCTGGAGCCGACGGCCGCAAGCGGCTGTCGGACGCCGGCATCCAGCTGATGGCGCTGGGCGACCGGATGCAGATCGGTGCCGTGAAGTTCGGATCGCGCGCCAGGAAGGCGGGCGTCGAGCAGGGCTGGGACGTGCACGCCATCAAGGTGCCGAACGACCGGCCGAGCCCGCACTGGTTCTACCTGCCCGCGCTGGCGCTGATCGCGCTGGTGTGGTTCGTCCAGGGACTGCGGCTGCGGCCGCGGCCGCGGGCGGCGCGCGCCTGAACCGCGCGGTCAGGACTCCTGGTCGTCCAGCGACGCGCTCCAGCGGTCGCCCCAGCCGCGCTGCGCGTCGTCGAGTTCGCGCCGCCCGCGCTTGGTGGGACGCCCCTGTTCGATCGTCAGGGCCGGCTCCGGCGCGAGGCGGCGCCGCTCGGCGGCCTGCTCGCGCGCCTTGATGCTGTCGGCCGTTTCCTCGTAGAGCTGCTGGGCCACGGGCGCCGGGCCGCGCATGCCGGACAGGCCTTTCACCACCACGGTGCGCGTGACCTGCCCCTGGCGCAGCCCGACGGTGTCGCCGACCTTCACTTCGCGCGCCGGCTTGACCTCCTGGCCGTTGACCTCGACCCGCCCGCGGCCGATTTCCTCGCTGGCGAGGGTCCGCGTCTTGTAGAACCGCGCGGCCCACAGCCACTTGTCGATCCGAAGCTTGTCCATCGCACGCGATTCTCCGCCAGCGGCAGGCGCACGGTTGTATCAAGGTCCGCCACGCGGCTCGCCTCGCCCTCGGGGGCGTGCACGTTCCGGCACAAGCCTGGCGCGGATGCGGGTTGACGCCAAGCGCCAAACGGCCGAGTTATCGGCTATCCTCTTTTGCGCCCCCGGATCGCGCAGCGAGGCCGGGGCAAGCAACAAGTCTTCAGCAACAGGAGAACGATCCATGAGCAAACTCACCAAGCGTTGGCTGCCGCTGGCCCTCGCACTCGGCACGCTGGCCGCGGCGCCGGCCGCGATGGCCGGCAAGACGCTGGACGGCGTGAAGTCGCGCGGCCAGCTGGTGTGCGGCGTGCACACCGGCCTGGCGGGTTTCTCGGCGGCCGACTCCACCGGCAAGTGGTCGGGCCTGGACGTCGACATGTGCCGTGCGGTCGCCGCCGCGGTGCTGGGTGACGCCGAGAAGGTGAAGTACGTGCCGCTGACGGCGCAGCAGCGCTTCACCGCGCTGCAGTCGGGCGAGATCGACATGCTGTCGCGCAACACCACGTTCACCCTGACGCGCGACGCGTCGCTGGGCCTGAACATGACGGTGGTGACGTACTACGACGGCCAGGGCTTCATCGTGCCGAAGAAGACCAACATGAAGAGCCCGAAGCAGCTGAAGAACCAGACCGTGTGCGTGCAGTCGGGGACGACCACCGAGAAGAACCTGACCGACTACTCCAAGGCCAACAACCTGAACATCAAGACCGTGGTGTTCGAGAAGGAGGAGGCGGCGACGGCGGCCTATTTCTCCGGCCGCTGCATCTCGTACACCACGGACGCCTCCGGCCTCGCCTCGATCCGCAACAAGGTGGCGCAGAACCCCGCCGACCACGTGATCCTGCCGGACCTGATCTCCAAGGAGCCGCTCGGCCCGCTGGTGCGCCGCGGCGACGACGAGTGGTTCGGCATCGTCAAGTGGACGATCTACGGCCTGATCGAAGCCGAGGAGTACGGCATCACGCAGGCCAACGTCGAGCAGCTCAAGGGCTCGAGCCAGGACCCGGTGGTCAAGCGCATCCTGGGCACCGGCGAAGACATGGGCAAGCTGCTCGGGCTGGACAAGGAGTGGATGGCGCGGGCGATCAAGGCCGTGGGCAACTACGGCGAGATCTTCGAGCGCAACGTCGGGCCGAAGTCGGCGCTGGGACTGCCGCGCGGGCTGAACAACCAGTGGAACAAGGGCGGGCTGATGTACGCCTACCCGGTGCGCTGAGCGCCCGGGGCGCACCCTTCGCCTCCGCCGCCGGCGCCGCTCGCGCGTGCCCGGCGGCGTCGCGCTGACCTCGCATGTCCAAGACGCCGTCCCGCAAGAGCCAGTGGTCGTGGCGCAGCCGCGCCTTCCGCGGGCTGGTCTACCAGTTCGCCGCCGTCCTCCTCCTCGGGGTGGCGGCGTGGTTCCTCTGGTCCAACACCCTCACCAACATGCGGGTGCGGGGGATCCAGAGCGGCTTCGACTTCCTGTCGCAGCCGGCCGGGTTCTCGATCGGCGAGAGCCTCTATGCATTCGACTCCGCCGAGTCGTACCTGCGTGCTTTCGGCGTCGGCCTCACCAACACGCTGCGGGTGGCGATCGTCGGCATCGTGCTGGCCACCATCGTCGGCACGCTGGTCGGCATCGGCCGCTTCTCGCGCAACGGGCTGGTGCGCGGGCTGTGCTCGGCGTATGTCGAGGTGTTCCGCAACGTCCCCGTGCTGCTGCAGTTGCTGGTGTGGTACCTGGTGCTGACCGAGGTGCTGCCGCCGATCCAGGAGGCGTGGAGGGTCGGACCGTTGTTCCTGAGCAAGGGCGGCCTGAACTTTCCGAAGCCGGTGTGGGGGCCGGGCGAAGCCTGGGTCGGGGCCGGGCTGCTGGCCGGCATCGCCCTGGCCTGGTCCTGGCGGCGCCGGGCGCGGCGCCAGTTCGAGCTGACGGGGCGCAGTCGCAGCATGTTCTGGGTGCCGCTCGCGCTCGTGCTCGCCCTGGCATTCGCCGGCTGGCTGGCCGGCGGCGCGGAGACCGTGCTCGATTACCCGAAGAAGGGCGAGTTCTCGGTGGAGAACGGCGGCGCCCTCACGCCGGAGTTTCTGGCGCTGCTGCTGGGCCTGACCATGTACACGGCGGGCTTCATCGCCGAGGTCGTGCGATCCGGCATCGCCTCCGTGCCCGCCGGCCAGGGCGAGGCCGCGGCGGCCCTCGGGCTGGACCGTCGCCTGGAGATCCGGCTGATCCTGCTGCCGCAGGCGCTGCGGGTGATCATCCCGCCGCTCACCAACCAGTACCTGAACCTCACCAAGAATTCCTCGCTGGCCGTCGCGATCGGCTATCCGGACGTCGTTTCGATCGCCAACACCGCCATGAACCAGACCGGCCGCGCCGTCGAGTGCATCGCCATCCTGATGTCGGTGTACCTCACGCTGTCGCTGCTGACGTCGGCCGGCATGAACTGGTACAACGCCCGCGTGGCGATCAAGGAGCGGTGAGCGCATGCCCGGCACCGGCTTCCAGTCCATTGCGGCCCGTCCGGCACCGCGCTCCACCGAGGGCGTGCTGCCGTGGATGCGCGCCAACCTGTTCGGCAACTGGCAGACGACCCTGGCCACCTTCGTGCTCGGGGCGCTGCTGCTCTGGACGGTCCCCAGCCTGGTGGACTGGGCGCTGCTGCGCGCCGTGTGGCGGCCGGACGTCGCCGCCTGCAAGGCGGCGGAAGGCGTTGGCGCCTGCTGGGGCGTGGTGGCCGAGAAGTACCGGGTCATCATCTTCGGCCGCTATCCGTACCAGGAGCAGTGGCGGCCGCTGGTGGCCACCGTGCTGATGGTGGCGATGCTGGTGGCCAGTTGCACCCGGCCGTTCTGGAAGCGCTGGCTGGTGCCGGCGTGGGCGGTGGTCCTGGCCGTCTTCTTCGTGCTGATGTACGGCCACGTGCCGGGCCTGACCAAGGTCGAGACCGACCGCTGGGGCGGCCTGCCGCTGACGATCCTGCTGTCGTCGCTGTCGATCGTGATGGCGTTCCCGATCGCGCTGCTGGTGGCGCTGGGCCGGCGTTCCGATCTGCCGGCCATCCGCGCCTTCTGCACGATCTACGTGGAACTGATCCGGGGCGTGCCGCTGATCTCGATCCTGTTCATGGCCTCCTTCATGTTCCCGCTGTTCATGCCGCCGGGACTGACCATCGACGTGCTGATCCGGGTGCTGGTCGGCATCACCTTGTTCGCCGCGGCCTACCTGGCGGAGGTGATCCGCGGCGGTCTGCAGGCGGTGCCGAAAGGGCAGGTGGAGGCCGCCGCCACGCTGGGCCTGTCGTACTGGCAGACGCAGCGCAAGATCGTGCTGCCGCAGGCGCTGGCCATGGTGGTGCCGAGCATCGTCAACAGCTTCATCTCGATCTTCAAGGACACTTCGCTGGTCAGCATCGTGAGCCTCTACGAACTCACCGGCGCCCTGGATCTCGCCGTCAACGCCGATGCGGACTGGAAGCCGTTCAAGCTGCAGGGCTACTTCTTCATCGCGCTGATCTACTTCCTCTTCTGCTTTGCCATGTCCCGCTACAGCCGGTGGGTGGAAAGGCAGCTCAACGCGGGCAGGCGCCGCTGACCGGGACTCCATGGCCGAATCGATCATCCGCTTCGAAAAAGTCAACAAGTGGTACGGGAACGATTTCCACGTGCTGCGCGACATCGACCTGGACGTGGCGCGGGGCGAGAAGATCGTCATCTGCGGCCCCTCGGGCTCGGGCAAGTCCACGCTGATCCGCTGCATCAACCGGCTGGAGGAACACCAGCAAGGGCGGCTCGTCGTCGACGGGGTGGAGCTCAGCGACGACGTGAAGGCGGTCGACGAGGTGCGCAAGAAGGTCGGCATGGTGTTCCAGCAGTTCAACCTGTTCCCGCACCTGACGGTGCTGGACAACCTGACGCTGTCGCCGATGTGGGTGGGCAGGCTGCCGCGCAAGGAGGCGGTGGAGCGCGCCATGCAGCAGCTCGAGCGGGTGCGCATCGCGGACCAGGCCAGCAAGTACCCGCTGCAGCTCTCCGGCGGCCAGCAGCAGCGCGTGGCGATCGCCAGGGCGCTGTGCCTCACCCCGAAGATCATGCTGTTCGACGAGCCGACCTCGGCGCTCGATCCGGAGATGATCAAGGAGGTGCTGGACGTGATGATCGAACTGGCGGACCAGGGCATCACGATGCTGTGCGTGACGCACGAGATGGGCTTCGCCAAGGCCGTGGCCGACCGCGTGATCTTCATGGACGAGGGCCAGATCGTGGAGTGCAGCAAGCCGCACGACTTCTTCAACAATCCGCGCAGCGAGCGCAGCCGGGACTTCCTGTCGAAGATCCTCGGCCACTGAGATCGCCCCTGCCGGCCCGCCGATAATCCCGCCATGGCCGCTCCCTCGCCCGCGACGCCGTCCCTGCCGCTCGACGGCGAAAGCATCCTGGCGCTGGCCGCGCGCTCGATGTTCCAGCTGTTCTCGAGCATCAGCCAGGGCATGTTCCTGGTAGACCGCACCGGCCGCATCGTGTGGCTGAACGAAGGCTACAAGCGCTTCCTGCCCGCGCTCGGGTTCTCGTCCGACGAGGACGTGGTGGGCCACATGATCGAGGACGTGGTGCCCAACACCCAGATGCGGCGCGTGCTGGAGACGGGCCAGCCGATCCTGGTGGACCTGCTGACGAACCGCGCCGGCACCTTCGTCGTCAGCCGCATCCCGCTGCGCGACGAGCACAGCGGCGAGCTGATCGGCGCGATCGGCATCGTGCTGTTCGACCATCCCGAGACGACGCTGCAGCCCCTGATCAGCAAGTTCGCGCGGCTGCAGCGCGACCTCGACGACGCCCGGCGCGAACTCGCGAGCCAGCGCCGCACCAAGTACACGCTGGCCAGCTTCGTGGGGTCGAGCCCGCCCGCCGTGGAAGTGAAGCGCCAGGCCCGGCGCGCCGCCGTGTCGTCGAGCCCGGTGCTGCTGCTGGGCGAGACCGGCACCGGCAAGGAACTGCTGGCGCACGCGATCCACGCCGCCTCGCCGCGCTGCGGCGGGCCGCTGGTGAGCGTCAACATCGCGGCGGTGCCCGACACGCTGCTCGAAGCCGAATTCTTCGGGGTGGCGCCCGGCGCGTACACGGGCGCCGATCGCAAGGGGCGAGTGGGCAAGTTCAAGCTGGCCGACGGCGGCACGCTGTTCCTGGACGAGATCGGCGACATGCCGCTGGCGTTGCAGCCCAAGCTGCTGCGGGCGCTGCAGGAGGGCGAGATCGAGCCGCTGGGCTCCAACAAGGTGATGCCGTTCGATGCGCGCGTGATCGCCGCCACCTCGCGCGACCTCGGTGCGCTGGTGCGCGAAGGCAGGTTCCGGGAAGACCTGTTCTACCGGCTCAACGTGCTGCCGATCCGCGTTCCGCCGCTGCGTGAGCGCCGCACCGACATCCCGTCGCTGGTGGAAGTGCTGGCCGAGGACATCGCGGCGCGCGGCGGCTCGCCCGCGCCGGAGCTCACGGCCGATGCCATGAGCCTGCTGGCCGCGCAGAGCTGGCGCGGCAACATCCGCGAACTGCGCAACGTGCTGGAGCAAGCCGCCATGCGCAGCGACACGCCGTGCATAGCCGCGGCGCAGGTGGCAGCGGTGCTGCACGAAGCCGGCGTCCGCGAGATCGTTGCCCCCATCGTCACGGCGCGGGCAAAGCCGGTCTCCGGCGGGAGCGCGCTGCGGCCATTGGCCGAGCAGGTCGGCGAACTCGAGCGCCAGGCGATCGCCGCCGCGCTCGCCGCCACCGGCGGGAACAAGCTGGCGGCCGCCAGGCTGCTGGGTATTTCCCGGGCGAAGCTTTACGAGCGGCTCGGCACAATGCCTGAATGTCGGTCAATGCCTGAAATATGGACAGCTCATACTGCCTCGTTTCCGGACAGTGCATCGCCGACTTGACAGACTTCCCTTTGAAATCAACGGCCCGTGACTTGGCACGGACCGTGCATCCGAGAGCACCTCATCTGCAGTCCAAACAGGAGACACACATGCAACGCCGCACCTGGGTCGCGCTCGCCGCGCTCGCCGCCTCGACCTTCGCCGTTCCCGCGGTCCTGGCGCAAGCCAGGGAAATCAAGATCGCCCACGTCTACAGCCGCACCGGCCCGCTGGAGGCGTACGGCAAGCAGACGCAGACCGGCCTGATGATGGGGCTGGACTACGCCACCGGCGGAACCATGACCGTGGCGGGCAAGAAGATCGTGGTCATCGAGAAGGACGACCAGGGCAAGCCGGACGTGGGCAAGTCGCTGCTGGCCACTGCCTATTCCGACGACAAGGCGGACCTGGCGATCGGCCCCTCGTCGTCGGGAGTGGCGCTGGCCATGCTGCCGGTGGCCGAGGAATACAAGAAGATCCTGCTGGTCGAACCGGCGGTGGCCGACTCGATCACCGGCGAGAAGTGGAACCGCTACATCTTCCGCACCGGCCGCAACTCCTCGCAGGACGCGATCTCCAACGCGGTGGCGCTGGACAAGCCGGGCGTGACGATCGCCACGCTGGCGCAGGACTACGCGTTCGGCCGCGACGGCGTCAAGGCCTTCAAGGAGGCGCTCAAGAAGGCCAAGATCGTCCACGAGGAATACCTGCCCGCGAACACCACCGATTTCACGGCCGGCGCGCAGCGGCTGATCGACAAGCTGAAGGACCTGCCCGGCCGCAAGGTGATCTGGATCGTCTGGGCCGGCGCCGGCAACCCGTTCAAGATCGCCGACCTGGACCTCAAGCGCTACGGCATCGAGATCGCCACCGGCGGCAACATCCTGCCGGCGATGGCCTCGTACAAGCAGTTCCCGGGCATGGAAGGGGCGACCTACTACTACTTCGGCATCCCGAAGAACCCGGTGAACGAAGCCATGGTGGCCAGCCACTACAAGCAGTTCAAGAGCCCGCCGGACTTCTTCACCGCCGGCGGTTTCTCCGCGGCGATGGCGATCGTGACGGCGCTGAAGAAGACGAACGGCGACACCTCCGCGAACAAGCTGATCGCCGCCATGGAGGGCATGAGCTTCGACACGCCCAAGGGAAAGATGACCTTCCGCAAGGAGGATCACCAGGCGATGCAGAGCATGTACCACTTCAAGATCAAGGCCGACCCGGCCTTCGCCTGGGGCGTGCCGGAGCTGGTGCGCGAGATCAAGCCGGAAGAGATGCAGGTGCCGATCCGCAACAAGCGATAGTCCTGCGGACCTCTAACCGCAACAGCCGAACGCAGAGGACACAGAAGTACGCAAAGGACGCAAAAGAACAGCCAAAGAAATTGTTCTTTGTCTTTCTTCTGCGTCCTCTGCGAATCCTTTGCGCCCTCTGCGTTCGGCTGTTGGGTTGCTGCAGCGATCGCCGCCGCCTGCGGATATCCGTCCTCCACCATGCCATGAGCCTGCTCGCCACCCGTGACCTCACCGTGCGCTTCGGCGGCCACGTCGCCGTCGACCGCGTGACCTGTTCCTTCGAGCCGGGCACGCTCACGGCCATCGTCGGCCCGAACGGTGCGGGCAAGACGACCTACTTCAACCTGATCTCGGGCCAGCTCAAGGCGTCGGCCGGCGAAGTGACGCTGGATGGCCGCAAGCTGTCGGGACTGTCCGCGGCGGAGCGCACGCGTGCCGGCCTCGGCCGCGCCTTCCAGCTCACCAACCTGTTCCCGCGCCTGACGGTGCTGGAGAACGTGCGGCTGGCGGTACAAGCCACGCGCGACGGGGCGCACCGGCGCGGCTTCAACCTCTGGAGCATCTGGAGCGACCACGCCGCCCTGCTGGCCCGAGCCGACGAGATCCTCGCCGCGGTCGACATGAAGGCGAAGGAGCACGAGCTGGTCGCGAGCCTGCCGCACGGCGACCAGCGCAAGCTGGAGGTGGCGCTGCTGATGGCGCTGGAGCCGGACGTGTTCATGTTCGACGAACCCACCGCCGGCATGAACGCCGTCGAGGCGCCGGTGATCCTGGACCTGATCCGGCAGCTGAAGACCGACCGCAGCAAGACGATCCTGCTGGTGGAACACAAGATGGACGTGGTGCGGGAGCTGGCCGACCGGATCATCGTGCTGCACAACGGACAGCTGGTGGCGGACGGCGAGCCGGCGGAGGTGATCGCGAGCGCCGATCGTGCAAGAGGCTTACCTGGGCGTGGCGCCCGCAGGGCGCGCCGCCCAGGACGCCTCCGCGCGGATTGACGCTCCCCCCACCCGAACCCTCCCCTCGAGGGGAGGGCTTTAAGCCATGAGCAATCATCTGCTCGCGCTCGAAGGCGTGCACACGCACATCGGCGCGTACCACATCCTGCATGGCGTCGACTTCGTGGTGCCACGCGGGCAGCTGACGCTGCTGCTGGGGCGCAACGGCGCCGGCAAGACCACGACGCTGCGCACCATCATGGGCCTGTGGCATGCGTCGGCCGGCCGCATCACGTTCGACGGGCGGGACATCACGCGGCTGGACACGCAGAAGATCGCGTGCCTGGACGTCGCCTACGTGCCCGAGAACATGGGCATCTTCGCGGACCTCACCGTGAAGGAGAACATGTTGCTGGCGGCCCGTGCTGCGCGCACGGCCGCGCACATGGACCGGCAGCGGCTGCAATGGATCTTCCAGCTGTTTCCCGCCGTCGAGAAGTTCTGGAACCATCCTGCCGGCAAGCTGTCGGGCGGGCAGAAGCAGATGCTGGCCGTCGCGCGGGCGATCGTGGAGCCGCGCCAGCTGCTGATCGTCGACGAACCGAGCAAGGGCCTGGCGCCCGCCATCATCAACAACATGATCGACGCGTTCCGGCAATTGAAGGCAAGCGGCGTGACGATCCTGCTGGTCGAGCAGAACATCAATTTCGCGAAGCGCCTGGGCGACACGGTGGCCGTGATGGACAACGGCGCGGTGGTCCACGCCGGGACCATGCAGGCCCTGGCCGAAGACGAGGCCCTGCAGCGTTCGCTGCTGGGACTGGCGATATGAGAGACCTGGACTGGAAGCCGCTGGCGCTGGTGCCGCTGCTGGCCTTGCTGGTGCTGCCGTTCATCGGTTCCGTCTCCACCTGGGTGACGCTCACGATGGCCGGGCTCGCCATGGGGATGATCGTTTTCATCATCGCATCCGGCCTGACGCTGGTGTTCGGCCTGATGGACGTCCTGAACTTCGGGCACGGCGTGTTCATCGCGCTGGGCGCGTTCGTCGCCACCAGCGTGCTGGGCAGCATGGCCGACTACACGGCCTCGGCGAGCCTGTGGACCAACCTGCTGGCGGTGTTCCCCGCCATGCTGGTGGCGATGCTGGTCGCGGGCGCCGTCGGCCTGGCCTTCGAGCGCTTCATCGTGCGGCCGGTCTACGGCAATCACCTCAAGCAGATCCTGATCACCATGGGCGGCATGATCATCGGCGAGGAACTGATCAAGGTGATCTGGGGGCCGCTGCAGATCCCGCTGCCGCTGCCCGAAGGCATGCGCGGCGCCTTGCTGTTCGGTGACGCCGCGGTCGAGAAGTACCGGCTGCTGGCGGTCGTCATCGGCCTGGCGGTCTTCGCTGGGCTGCTCTGGGTGCTGACCCGCACCAAGGTCGGCCTGCTGGTGCGCGCCGGGGTGCAGGACCGCGAAATGGTGGAGGCGCTCGGCTACCGCATCCGCACGCTCTTCATCGGCGTGTTCGTGGTCGGCAGCGCGCTCGCCGGGCTGGGCGGCGTCATGTGGGGCCTGTACCAGCAGAGCGTCGTCCCCCAGATGGGCGCCCACGTGAACGTGCTGATCTTCATCGTGCTGATCATCGGCGGCCTCGGCTCGACGACCGGCGCGCTGATCGGCGCGCTGCTGGTGGGCCTGATGGCCAATTACACCGGCTTCCTGGTGCCCAAGGCGGCGCTGTTCTCCAACATCGCGCTGATGATGGCCATCCTGCTGTGGCGGCCGCAAGGCGTCTACGGCGCGAGCCGCTGAAGAGGGCACCATGCTCGCGCGCCTCCTCTCCGCCGATTTTCCGCGCAGCCGGCCGCTGGCCGTGCTGCTGTTCGCGATGCTGCTGGCGCTGGCGCTCGTGCCGTTCGCCTTTCCCGGCGTCAAGGCGCTGAACGTCGCGGCCAAGATCCTGGTGTTCGTGGTGCTGGTCGCGAGCTACGACCTGCTGCTCGGCTACACCGGCATCGTCAGCTTCGCCCATACGATGTTCTTCGGCATCGGCGCCTACGGCATCGCGATCGCCAGCACCCGCATGGGCCCCGGCTGGCCCGCGGTCGGCGCCGGCCTGGCGGCGGCGCTGCTGCTGTCGTTCGTGCTGGCGCTGGCGATCGGCCTGTTCTCGCTGCGGGTGCGGGCCATCTTCTTCTCGATGATCACGCTGGCCGTCGCCGCGGCGTTCCAGACGCTGGCCTCGCAGCTGTCCGAGATCACCGGCGGCGAGGACGGCCTCAGCTTCAAGGTCCCGGAAGCGCTGTCGCCGAGCTTCGAGTGGTCGCAGACGCCGTTCCTCGGCGCGAGCCTGGACGGGCGGCTGCTGGCCTACTACCTGCTGTTCGTCACGGCGCTCGCGTCGTTGCTGGCGCTGCTGCGCATCGTGAACTCGCCGTTCGGGCGCGTGCTGCAGGCGATCCGCGAGAACGAGTTCCGGGCCGAGGCGATCGGCTACCGGGTGGTGCTGTACCGCACGACGTCCAGCATCCTGTCGGCGCTGTTCGCGACGCTCGCCGGCGCCATGCTGGCGCTCTGGCTGCGCTACAACGGACCGGACACCTCGCTGTCCTTCGAGCTGATGCTCGACGTGCTGCTGATCGTGGTGATCGGCGGCATGGGCACCATGTACGGCGCCGCCGTCGGCTCCGGGATCTTCCTGGTCGCGCAGAGCTACCTGCAGGACGTGCTGCGCCTGGCCAGCGAGGCCGCCGCGGGCTGGCCGTGGCTCGCGGCGCTGCTGTCGCCCGACCGCTGGCTGCTCTGGCTCGGCCTTCTGTTCGTCCTGTCCGTCTACTACTTCCCCGCCGGGGTGGTAGGCCGCTTGCGCGCGCTGCGCAGCGGCGCCTGACCGCCCGGCGCCTGTCTCCGGAGGTATCCGCCATGCCATCGAACTCCTGTTACGCGACCTGCGCCGGCCGCGAGATCCACTACACCGAGTGGGGCGCGGGCCACCAGCCCACGGTCATTGCCTGGCACGGGCTGGCGCGCACCGGCCGGGACATGGACGAACTGGCGGAGCACCTCGCAGGCCGGGGCTTCCGCGTGGTCTGCCCCGACACCATCGGCCGCGGCCTGAGCCAGTGGAGTCCCGATCCCGGCCGCGAATACACGCTGGCGTTCTACGCACGCCTGGCCGCCGAACTGATGGAGCGGCTCGCGATCGAGCGGGCGCACTGGGTCGGCACGTCGATGGGCGGGGCGATCGGCATGGCCTGCGCCGGCGGGCGGCTGCAGCCGCAGGCCAAGCGCCGCATCGCCAGCCTGGTGCTGAACGACAACGCGCCGCACCTGGCCGAGCCCGCGATCGAGCGCATCCGCGCCTATGCCGGCAATCCGCCGGCGTTCGCCACCATCGCGGAGCTCGAGGCGTTCTTCCGCCAGGTCTACAAGCCGTACGGCTGGCTGAGCGATGCGCAGTGGCGCCGCCTGACCGAGACGTCGGTGCGGCGGCTGCCGGACGGGCGGGTGACGCCGCATTACGACCCGGCGATGGTGCGCCAGTTCACCGACCATCCGAACGACTACGAGGTGTGGGAGCACTACGACGCGATCGAGGTGCCGGTGCTGTGCCTGCGCGGCGCCGAGTCCGACCTGGTCCTGCCCGAGACCACCGAGCAGATGCTGCGGCGCGGCCCCGGGCCTGCGCGGCCTCACCCGGATCGTCGAGGTGCCGGGCTGCGGCCACGCGCCGGCCCTGAACGTGCCGGATCAACTGGAACTGGTCGCGTCCTTCATCGAGCGCAACGAGGCGCTCGCTACTGCTTCGCACCCATAGCCAGGGCCCGCTCGCGCGTGGCCGCCAGCGCATCCGGCTTCGGCGCTTCCTGGGTCGGCCAGCCGGCCAGGTGCTGCTCGGCCAGCGTGCCGAGCGCGGCGATCCACGCCGGGTCGTCGTTCAGGCAAGGGATGTAGTGGAATTGCGTGCCGCCGGCAGCCAGGAAGGCGGCGTGCACTTCCTGCCCGACTTCCTCCAGCGTTTCCAGGCAGTCGGCGGTGAAGCCGGGGCACACCACGTCGACGCGGCCGACGCCGCGCTGCGCCAGCGCGCGCACGCTCGGCTCGGTGTAGGGCTGCAGCCACTTCGCCTTGCCGAAGCGCGACTGGAACGTGACGCTGTAGTGCTCCGGCAGCAGGCCCGAGCTGGCCCGCCAGCAGTCGCGCCGTCTTCTGGCATTCGCAGGAATAGGGGTCGCCCAGCTCCCGCGTGCGCTCCGGCACGCCGTGAAAGCTCATGACCAGGTGGTCCGGACGGCCGTGCTCGAGCCAGTGGCGGCCGATGCGCGCGGCCAGCGCCTCGATGTAGCCGTGCTGGTCGTGGTAGCGGTTGACGAAGCGCAGTTCGGGCAGGCTGCGCTGGCGCTGGCTCCACGCCCCCACCGCGTCGACGATGCTGGCGGTGGTGGTGCCGGAGTACTGCGGGTAGGCCGGCAGCACCAGGATGCGGGTCGCGCCCTCGGCCTTGAGCGCGTCGAGCTGCGACGCGATGGACGGATTGCCGTAGCGCATCGCGGGACGCACGACGACGCGGTGGCCGCGTTCGCCGAGCCAGCCTTGCAGCAGCCTGGCCTGCTTTTCGGTCCAGACCTTCAGTGGCGAGCCCTCGGGCGTCCAGATGCTGGCGTACTTGGCCGCCGACTTGGCCGACCGCAGCGGCAGGATCGCGCCGCGCAGGACCGGCTGCCACACCAGCGGCGGAATCTCCACCACCCGCGGATCGCTCAGGAATTCGGCCAGGTACTGCCGCACCGCCGCGGTCGTGGGTTCGTCCGGTGTGCCCAGGTTGCAGTACAGCACGCCAGTGAGCGCGGGCTGGCCGTGCGGCAAAGGCGGTTCCGCGGCAAAGGGGGAGGATCGGAGCATGAGGTATTCTCCCCGACTGTCATGCTGGACTGCGCAAGAATCAAGGGCATCTCGCTGGACCTGGACGACACGCTGTGGCCGGTCCTGCCCACGATCGAACGCGCCGAGAAGGTCCTGCACGAGTGGCTGGTGGCGCGGGCGCCGATGTCCGCGGCGCTCTTCTCGAGCCCGCAGGCGCTGCAGGAAATCCGCGACCACATGAAGGCCAACCGGCCGGAACTGAAGCACGACCTGAGCGCGATCCGCCGCGAATCGATCCGGCTGGCCCTGTACCGGGCCGGCGAGAACCCGCTGCTGGCCGACCAGGCGTTCGAGGTGTTCTTCGCCGAACGCCAGCGCGTGACGCTGTTCGACGACGTGCGGCCGGCGCTGGAATTCCTCTCGGCGCGCTTTCCCCTGGTGTGCATCTCCAACGGCAATGCCGACGTGGGCCGCGTCGGACTCGGCTCGTTCTTCCGCGCCGCGATCTCGGCGCGCGAGTTCGGCGTCGGCAAGCCCGATCCGCGCATCTTCCACGCGGCCGCCGGCGCGCTGGACCTGAACGTGGACGAGGTGCTCCACGTCGGCGACGACGCCACCCTCGACGCGCTGGGCGCGCTCAACGCCGGCATGCAGGCGGCGTGGATGAACCGGTCCGAGCAGATGTGGCCGCACCAGGTGGAGCCGCACCTGACGGTGGCCAGCCTGGACGAACTCTGCGCCCTCTTCAGGTGACGGCGCCGCCGGGCGCCAGCGCCGCGACCGCCTGCAGTGCCGAGCGCACGGCGCCTTCCAGCGTGGCGGGGTACGGGCCTTCGACGTAGTCGCCGCAGGCCAGCAGTCCGGGGGCGATCTGCTGCGGCGGCCGCAGCAGGCCGGGGGTGCAGGCGAAGGTGGCGCGCTTCTCGAGCACCGTCTGCAGCGGCCGGACCGCGGTCCAACCGAGCGCGTGGGCCTGGCGCATCACCTCGTGCTCGATCTGCTCGCGATCCGGAGCGCACGCGCTGACGACGAACGCCAGCAGGCCCGCCGGGCCACCGAGCCGGGACCGGTCGAACACGAACTGTGCCGGTGCCTGCGGTCCGGTGCGCAAGGCCAGCATCGGCAGCGGCAGCCGCGGTCCGCCCGTGGCGTACACCGTGGCGATCCCTTCGTGCCGCAGGCCGCGCGCGAGCGCCGCCCAGGAGGGCGCCGCGGCGCCGCTGCCTTCGGCGAGGCGAGCCGCCTCCTGCGGCGGACACGCCAGCAGGACCGCGTCGAAGTCGCGGTCGTCGACCCGCCAGCCCCGCGACTGGGGCGCCAGCTGCCGCACGCGCCGCCCGGTCGCCGCCTGCGCCGCCACGTTCGGCCAGCCAGCGTGCGGCCGCCTCCGGGAACAGGCTGCCGAGATCGCTGCGCGGCAGCAGCAGGTCGGAGCCGCCCGGCTCGAACAAGGTGTCGCGCAGCACCCTGAGGAAGACCTGCCCGCTGGCGCGCGCGGCCGGTGTGTTGAGCGCCGACACGCACAAGGGCTCGACCAGTTCCGCCAGCACGGTGGGGCTCAGGCCGTGGCACAGGTCGGCGACCGATGCGGCGGCGGCGCATTCGAAGCCTGCCGCGCGCCACTGCCAGGCGGCGCGGGCCAGCGACCATTTGTCGGCCGCGCTCCAGCCGCGCGCGCAGGCAATCCCCGCCGCCGCGTCCAGTGGCGCGGGCCAGCGCGGCAGCGCCAGCCCGCCGCCATCGGGAAAGCGCAGCGTGAGCGGCATTCGCAGCAACACGTCCTGCGGCGCCGTGCCGACGCTGCGCATCAGGCGCAGGGTGTCGCGGTACGCGCCGGCCAGGATGTGCTGCCCGTTGTCCAGTCGCAGCAGGCTGCCGTCCGGGCCGCGCACCGGCAGGGCGCGGGCGCGCCCGCCGAGCTGGCCCGCGGCCTCGAAGACCGTGGGCCGGTGTCCGGCCTGGATGGCGGCGACGGCGGCCGCCATGCCGGCCCAGCCGCCGCCGATCACGGCCACTTTCATGCGGTCACAGCCGGCCCAGCGCCTGCACCTTCCACGCCAGCCAGAACTTGCGCAGCGGGGTCAGGCTGACGCGCTGGTGCAGCACCTGGAAGTCGTGGCGCTCGATCTCCCGCAGCAGCGTGCGGTAGATGTTGGCCATCATCAGGCCCGGCTTCTGGCTGCGGCGGTCGGCCGCCGGCAGCAGCGCCAGCGCCTCGTCGTAGAGGCGGTGCGCGCGCTCGGCCTGGAAGCGCATCAGCGCCGTGAAGCGCTCGTGAGTACTGGCGGTTCAGGATCTCGTGCACCTTCACGTCGAACTGCTGCAGCTCGTTCACCGGCAGGTAGATCCGGCCGCGCATCGCGTCCTCGCCGACGTCCCGGATGATGTTGGTGAGCTGGAACGCCAGGCCCAGCCGGTGCGCGTATTCGGTCGTGGCCGGATCGCTCTGGCCGAAGATGCGGGCCGACACTTCGCCGACGACGCCCGCCACCAGATGGCAATAGCGCTGCAGGGCCGGGAAATCCAGGTAGCGGGTCTGCTGCAGATCCATGCGGCAACCCTCGATCACGGCCAGCAGCTGGTCCTGCGCTATGCCGAAGGCGGCCACGCGCGGCGCCAGCGCCTTGGTCACCGGGTGCGTCGGCACGCCGGAAAAGGTGCGGCCGACCTCGCTCTGCCACCAGGCGAGCTTGGTCGCGGCGACGCCCGGATCGGTGACCCCGTCCACCACGTCGTCGACGGCGCGGCAGAAGGCGTAGAACGCGGTGATCGCTTCGCGCCGCTCCTGCGGCAGGAACAGGAACGCGTAGTAGAAGCTGCTGCCGGAGGCGATCGCCTTTTCGCGGACGTATTCGTCGGGATTCACCGGGCGATTGTCACATCTGCAGCGAGCGCCACAGGAGCGGTGCGAAGTCGCGGCGGCGCAAGCGGGGGCGGACACGGAACGGATCGAAACCTCCTGCCTCCAGCCGGTCCAGGATGCGCAGGCCCCCTTGCACCACCAGGCGCAGTTCCCACCCGGCCCGCCCCGGCACCATGTGCACCAGGGGCGCACCCTGCTGCATGGTGTGCCTGGCCCAGTGGACCAGGCTCGCGACCAGACGCGGCGCGGCCGGATCGCCGGCCCAGCTTGCGGGCCGCTGCGGATCGAGCCCGTGCTCGCGGCAGTCCTGCGCGGGGACGTAGAGCCGCCCCCGCGCCACGTCGACGC
>CAVPTY010000093.1:0-31087 GCA_963708655.1 uncultured beta proteobacterium | reverse complement strand
GATCAGCACGCCGACCAGCACGTCGAGCGCGATGCCCAGCTCGACCACCATCGGCATGCCGTAGATGGCGCCGGTGGCGGCGAAGAACAGGCCGTTCTCCATCGACAGGAAGCCGATCACCTGCGGCACCGCCTTGGAGCGGGTGATCATCATCAGGAACGACAGCAGCACGCAGGCGAGCGCGATGCCGAGCGTGCCGCGGGCCAGCGACGACGACAGCTGCGCGATCGGCAGCGCCAGGTTGAAGGCGAAGATCACCACCAGGATGCCGACCAGCATGGTGGTCGGGATGTTGATCAGCGTCTCGACGTCCCAGCGGATCTTCAGGCGGTCGATGATCCGGTGCAGCAGGACCGGGATCAGCACGACCTTCAGCACGAACGTCAGCCCCGCCGACAGATACAGGTGCGGCTGCCCCGTGACGTAGCCCACGATCGCCGTGGCAGTCACCAGCGCCAGTCCCTGCAGCGTGAACAGGTTGATCAGCGACACGATGCGGCGCTGCGCGATCATCGCGAACGCCAGCATCAGCAGCAGCGCGCCCAGCAGGTTGATCGACTGGGTCAGCAGGCCGGTCATGCGCCGCCTCCCGATGCCAGCAGCAGGTGCACCAGCATCCCCAGCACCGCCAGCAGGAAGGCGGCCGCCAGGAACTCCGGTACGCGGAAGATCCGCATCTTGGCCGCCAGCGTTTCCAGCACGGCCAGCAGGAAGCCGCCCACGGCGAGCTTGAGCACCAGCGCCGGCAGCGCCAGCAGCATCGCGAGCGGCGCGTGCGCCTCGGCGATGCCCCAGGGGAAGAACAGCGCCAGCCCGATGCACGAATAGGTGAACAGCTTCAGGCTGGCCGCCCATTCGATCAGCGCGAGGTGCCGGCCGGAGTACTCCAGGATCAGCGCCTCGTGGATCATGGTCAGTTCCAGGTGGGTGGCCGGGTTGTCGACCGGCACGCGCGCGTTCTCCGCCAGCGACACCATCGTGAACGCCACGCCGGCGAAGGCCAGCGCCGGGTAGATCGCCAGTTCCCGGTGCGCCAGCGTCTCGACCACCGTGGTGAGCGACGTCGAGCGCGAGATCAGCGAGGCCGAGAACAGCACCATCAGCAGCGCCGGCTCGGCCAGGAAGCCGATCAGCATTTCCCGGCGCGCCCCGAGCGAGCCGAACGGGGTGCCGATGTCCATCGCGGCCAGCGAGATGAACACGCGCGCCAGGGCGAACAGGCCGACCAGCGCGATCGCGTCGGCGGCCGGCGCGAGCGGCAGGTCGGTGGAGAGCGTCGGCACGATCGAGCTGGCCAGCGCCATGCAGCCGAATACGATGTATGGCACCGCGCGGAACAGCGGCGAGGCGTGGTCGGCGACCACCGAATCCTTGTGGAACAGCTTGTGCAGCACCTTGTAGGGCTGCAGCAGGCTGGGGGCGGACCGGTTCTGCAGGCGCGCGCGCCACTGGTTCACCCAGCCCGTGAGCAGCGGCCCCAGCGCGAGCGCCACCACGATCTCGAGCACCTGCGAGACGATGCCGGTCCAGTTCATGTGGCCCCGCTCATCGCCGCACCACCATCAGGACCGCGATCAGGGTCGCGAAGCTGTACAGCAGGTAGATGGCAATGCGGCCTTGCTGCAGCAGGCCCACCACCCGCGCGATGCGCGAGGCCAGCGCCACCAGGGGCAGGTAGATCCAGCCCCAGAAATGGTCTTCGACCACCACCCGGTAGCGCGGCCTGGCGTCGAACGGCGAGGGCAGTTCCCGCCGCATCACGAAGAAAGGCTCGAAGATCTGCCGGATCGGCTGGCCGAAGCCCTCGGCCGTGTCCTGCATCCGCGCGTTCTGCCACGGATAGCCGCAGTCCCAGGCCGGGGCCCGGCGCAACCGGCCGTGATAGAAGAGCCGCACCATCAGCCAGGCCAGGCCGAAGCTCGCCGCGACGCCGAGCAGGAAGATCACCGGGCCGTAGCTCGCCCGCTCGACGCTGATCGGTGCGAGCAGCCAGCCGCCCGCCGCCACCGTGCGGCCGAGCCCGGCGCCGACCATTTGCTGCGTGACCGGATCGATCAACTGGATGAACTGCACCGGCGCCAGCCCCAGCGCCACGCAGCCCACCACCAGCCACAGCATGCCGATGCGCTCCCACAGTCCCGCGTCGTGCGCCTGCGCCAGCGTCTCCTCGCGCGGCTGGCCGAGGAAGATCACGCCGAAGAACTTGACCATCGTGTAGCCGGCGAGCGCCGCCACCAGGGCCACCAGGGCCGCGGCCAGCGGCACCAGCATGTTCAGCAGCGAGTGCGGCAGCCCCGGCGTGAACAGGAAGCTTTGCAGCAGCAGCCATTCGGAGACGAAGCCGCCGAAGGGGGGCAGGCCGGCGCTGGTGAGCACGCCCAGCAGCGTCACCCAGGCGACCCACGGCATGTAGCGGATCAGCCCGCCGAGCTTGCCCAGGCTGCGCTGCGCCGTCGCGTGCAGCACGCAGCCGGTGCTCAGGAACAGCAGGCTCTTGAAGAACGCGTGGCTGGCCACGTGGTACAGCGCCGCCGTGAGCGCCAGCGCCGCCAGCGCCTTCATCTGGTACGCGGCGAAGACCAGCGCCAGGCCGATGCTGGCGAAGATCAGCCCGATGTTCTCGATCGACGAGTACGCCAGCAGCCGCTTCATGTCGACCTGCACCGCGGCGAACACGACGCCGAACAGCGCCGTGGCCAGGCCCAGCCCCAGCAGCAGCACGCCCCACCACCAGAGCTGGGTGTGCAGCAGGTCGAACGACACGCGCAGCAGCCCGTAGATGGCGGTCTTGAGCATCACGGCGCTCATCAGCGCCGACACCGGCGACGGCGCCGCCGGGTGTGCTTCGGGCAGCCACACGTGCAGCGGCAGCAGGCCCGCCTTGGCGCCGAAGCCGAACAGCGCCAGCAGGAACGCGACCGAACCCCAGAAAACGGACAGGTGCTGCGCACGCATGTTGTCGAAGGTGTAGTCGCCGGTGTTCGCCTGCAGCACGCCGAAGCACAGCAGGATGGCGACCGCGCCGATGTGCGCCATCGTGAGGTACAGGTAGCCGGCGCGCCGCACCTCGGGCACGCGGTGGTTGGCGGTCACCAGGAAGTACGACGACAGCGCCATGGTCTCCCACATCACCATGAAGGCGTAGGCGTCGTCGGCGAGCACGACCAGCGTCATCGCGGCCAGGAAGACGTGGTATTCCAGGCACAGCAGGCCCGGCGGCGTGCCTTCGGCGCGGCGGAAATAGCCGGCCGCGAACAGCGAAACACCCGCCCCCACCGCGCCGATCACCATCAGGAAGAAGGCGGCCAGGCTGTCCAGGCGCAGGTGGAAGGGCAGCGTCGGCAGCCCCACCGGCAGCACCACCGTCTGC
This sequence comes from uncultured beta proteobacterium, assembly GCA_963708655.1. Classification (GTDB taxonomy): domain Bacteria; phylum Pseudomonadota; class Gammaproteobacteria; order Burkholderiales; family Burkholderiaceae_C; genus Ramlibacter. The sequence goes on along the minus strand of CAVPTY010000093.1, from coordinate 27,717 downwards.
GGCCCGCCGAAGACCGCCGGCAGCGCCAGGCCGAACAACGCGAGCCCGAGCACCCCGCCGGCGGGGAACAGCACGCGCGAGACCAGCGTGAAGCGGCGCAGCGCAGCGACACCGGCCAGGCCGATGGCCAGCCATGCGCCCACCACCAGCAGCATCCAGTCGAGCTGGCGCCACTGGCCGGCGTGCGTCAGTCCCCAGAACTCCATCATCTTCCGCCCACACGCACCGGCACATCGGTGCCTGGCCGGTCACTCCTTGCGCGAACGGTCAGGTCTGTCGAACCGATTTTGGCCGGTTTCATTGATAAGCCATATGGTAATGCGATTCAGCAGCCGCCGATTTGTGATTTGGCAATACCTAATCATTCGAGAATGCACTCGCCGCCGGCGCCAGCAGCACGAAGACACCAGCCATTGTCTTGATGAGCATCAACAGCACCCGGGGGTAAAATTCGCAGCGAAAGGCCACCAGTCTATGTCCATCCTGCTTCGCATCTTCCGCCGCCCCGACTACAACTCGGACACGACCGAATTCATCGAGCAGCTGAAAGCCACGAAGCCGTCGGTCGAGGCCGGCCAGCGCGCCGGGCGCGCGCTGCTCTGGGACAAGCACGTCGATCGCGCGGCCTCGCGCGAGTGGAGCGCGGCGCGCGTGCGCCAGCCCGCCTACGTCTACTTCTCCAAACCCCAGAGCCGATGACGCGGCAGGCGCCTGCGACGCTGCCCGAGCCGCCGGTGCCCGTACTGGCCGGCATGCCGGACGTGGTCGACCAGGTCGCACTGGCTCGGCTCTACGGCGAACCGCTGTTCGCCATGCCGGCCGACCTCTACATCCCGCCGGATGCGCTGGAAATCTTCCTCGAGGCATTCGAGGGTCCGCTCGACCTGCTGCTGTACCTGATCCGCAAGCAGAACTTCAACATCCTCGACATCCCGATGGCGCCGTGACGCGCCAGTACCTGGAGTACGTCGAGGAGATGCGCTCGCGCAACCTCGAGCTCGCCGCCGAATACCTGCTGATGGCGGCGATGCTGATCGAGATCAAGTCGCGCATGCTGCTGCCGCCCGGAAGAGCGCCGAAGGGCAGGAGCCGGAGGACCCGCGTGCCGAGCTGGTGCGCCGGCTGCTCGAGTACGAACAGATGAAGCTGGCGGCCGCGCGCCTGGACGAGCTGCCGCAGCTGGGCCGCGACGTCTGGCGCGCCCAGGTCTGCATCGAGCAGTCGCTGCAGCCGCGCTTTGCGGACGTGAACGTGGTCGACCTGCAGCAAGCGTGGCGGGACATCGTCAGGCGCGCGAAGCTGGTGCAGCACCACAAGATCACGCGCGAGGAACTGTCGGTGCGCGAGCACATGAGCGTCGTCCTCAAGCGCCTGCAGGGCCGCAAGTTCGTCGAGTTCGAGCAGCTGTTCGACCCGGCGCGTGGCGTGCCGGTGCTGATCGTGACCTTCATCGCCGTGCTGGAGCTGGCCAAGGAGGCGCTGATCGACCTGACGCAGGCAGAGGCGTTCGCGCCGATCTACGTCCGGCTCGCGTACCAGCCGGCGTGAAGCACACTTTCCGTACCCTGGCCGCCGCCGGCGGCGAATAACCGAGGTGACCACCGTGACAGCAACTTCCATGGACTTCGACGTCTTGATCGTCGGCAGCGGCCTGGCCGGCCTGTCGGCGGCCCTGCACCTGGCGCCCACCCACCGGGTGGCGGTGCTGACCAAGCGCGGCATCACCGACGGATCCAGCGAGCGGGCCCAGGGCGGCATTGCCGCCGTGATGGCCGAGGGCGACACCTTCCAGTCGCACGTGGACGACACGGTGGTCGCCGGCGCCGGCCTGAACGACCTGGCCGCGACGCGCTTCGTCGTGGAGCATGCGCCCGAGAGCATCGCCTGGCTGCGCCAGCTCGGGGTGCCGTTCTCGCTCGAGGACGGCCACCTGCACCTCACGCGCGAGGGCGGCCACAGCGCGCGCCGCATCGTGCACGTCACCGACGCCACCGGCGCCGCCGTGCAGCAGACGCTGATCGAGCACGTGCGCCGCACGCCGAACATCACCGTGCTCGAGGGGCACACGCTGGTCGACCTGATCACCAGCCGCAAGCTGGGCATGTCGACCGCGATGCCATCGGCCTGCCTGGGGCTGTACGCGCTGGACGAGGCCAAGGACCAGGTCATCACCTTCCGCGCGCCGCAGACCATCCTGGCCACCGGCGGCGCCGGCAAGGTCTACCTCTACACGACCAATCCCGACACGGCGACCGGCGACGGCATCGCGGCGGCCTGGCGCGCCGGATGCCGGGTGACGAACATGGAGTTCATCCAGTTCCACCCGACCTGCCTGTACCACCCCCATGTCAAGTCGTTCCTGATCAGCGAAGCGGTGCGCGGCGAGGGCGGGCGGCTGGTGCTGCCGGACGGCACGCGCTTCATGCCCCGGCACGACGAGCGCGGCGAACTGGCGCCGCGCGACGTGGTGGCCCGCGCCATCGACTTCGAGATGAAGAAGGGCGGCCTCGACTGCGTGTACCTCGACATCTCGCACCAGCCGGAAGCGTTCATCCGGGAGCATTTCCCGACGATCCACGCGCACTGCCTGGAGCTGGGCATCGACATCACGAAGCAGCCGATCCCGGTCGTGCCGGCGGCCCACTACACCTGCGGCGGCATCCACACCGACCTGGCCGGCCGCACCGACCTGGCGGGCCTGCACGCGATCGGCGAAGCGGCCTGCACCGGGCTGCACGGCGCGAACCGGCTGGCGAGCAACTCGCTGGTCGAATGCATGGTGTTCGCCCGCGCGGCGGCCCAGGACATCCGCGCGACCCCGATGCCGACGCCGCCGGCCGTGCCCGCCTGGGACGTGAGCCGCGTGACCGATCCGGACGAGTGCGTCGTCATCTCGCACAACTGGGACGAGCTGCGCCGCTCGATGTGGGACTACGTCGGCATCGTGCGCACCAACAAGCGGCTGGAGCGCGCGGCGCACCGGATCCGCCTGCTGCAGGAAGAGATCCAGGAGTTCTACGCCAACTTCCACGTCACGCGCGACCTGCTGGAGCTGCGCAACCTGGTCACCGTGGCCGACCTGATCGTGAAGTCGGCGCAGGCGCGGCACGAGAGCCGGGGCCTGCACTTCAGCCGCGATTACCCGGACCTGCTGCCGAACGCGGTGCCGACCATCCTGACCCAGGAGCAGGTGCTCTCGCGCGCCTGAAGTCTTGGTCGGCGATCGATCGCCCGGAGCACGGCGCGCAGCACCCAGGCTGGGCGCGCGCTTGTGCGACTGGGACCACAGGGTGGGGCACCCGCCGCCGGTGCGCCTTCAGGCCGCGCCGATGTGCGGCACCAGCGCGCCCGGCGGCTGGCCGGCCTTGAGGGCCGCCGTGAAGGCCAGCATGCGGTCGATCGGGACGCGGGCCCGCTCGCCGACCCGCGGGTCCACGTGGACTTCGTTGGCGCCGGTTTCCAGCACGGCGGCCAGTCCAGCCAGGCCGTTCATTGCCATCCAGGGGCAATGGGCGCAGCTCTTGCACGTGGCGCTGTTGCCGGCCGTCGGCGCCTCGATGAACACCTTGCCCGGGTTCAACGTGCGCAGCTTGTGCATCATCCCGTTGTCGGTGGCGACGATGAACTCCTTCGCATCCATCTCGCGGGCCGCCTTCAGGATGGCCGAGGTCGAACCGACCGCGTCGGCCAGCGCCACCACGTCGGCCGGCGACTCCGGGTGCACCAGCACCTTGGCCTTCGGGTACTGCTTCATCAGCGCTTCCAGCTCGAAGGCCTTGAACTCGTCGTGCACGATGCACGCGCCGTTCCAGAACACCATGTCGGCGCCGGTCTCGCGCTGGATGTAGTGGCCCAGGTGCCGGTCGGGCGCCCACAGGACCTTCTGGCCCGCGTCCTTGAGCGCCCGCACGATGTCCAGCGCGCAGCTGGAGGTGACCAGCCAGTCCGAGCGGGCCTTCACCGCGGCGCTGGTGTTGGCGTACACGACCACCGTGCGGTCCGGGTGCTCGTCGCAGAAGGCCGAGAACTCGGCGATCGGGCAACCGAGGTCGAGCGAACAGGTCGCGTCCAGGTCCGGCATCAGCACGCGTTTTTCCGGCGACAGGATCTTGGCCGTCTCGCCCATGAACCGCACGCCCGAGACCACCAGGGTCCGGGCCGGGTGGTCGCGGCCGAAACGCGCCATCTCCAGCGAGTCGCTGACGATGCCGCCGGTTTCCTCGGCGAGGTCCTGCAGGTCCGGGTGCACGTAGTAGTGCGACACCATCACGGCGTCGCGCTCCTTGAGCAGGCGCCGGATCCGGTCCTTCAGCTCGGCGCGCTCGGCGGGCGCCGGCTCGGCGGGCACCCGCGCCCACGCGTGCCTGGTGCTGCAGGCGTTCTCGGCCACCGGCTGCTCGTATTCGACGTCGAAAATCGGGATCACCGCGCTCATTCAGATTTCCTTGAGTCGCATCGAAAAGTCGATGGCCTTCACGTCCTTGGTCAGGGCCCCGATGGAGATGCGGTCCACGCCCGTTTCCGCAAGGGGGCGCAGCGTCTCCAGCGTGACGCCGCCGGAGATTTCCAGCACCGCGCGCCGGTCGTTGATCCGTACCGCTTCGCGCAGCGTGGGCAGGTCCATGTTGTCCAGCAGGATCATCGTGGCGCCGTGGTCCAGCGCCTCCTTCAGCTGCGCCAGCGTCTCCACCTCGATCTCGACGAACGCCGCCTGCGCGGCGACCTTCGCCGCCGCCTGCAGCACCTGCCTGACGCCACCCGCGGCGGCGATGTGGTTTTCCTTGATCAGGATCGCGTCGAACAGGCCGATCCGATGGTTGGTGCCGCCGCCGGTGCGCACCGCATATTTTTGTGCCAGCCGCAGGCCGGGCAGGGTCTTGCGGGTGTCGACGATCCGGGCCCGCGTGCCCGCGCACCGCTTCGACGTACGTCGCCGTCGTGGTGGCCACCGCACTCAGCAGCTGCAGGAAATTGAGGGCCGTGCGCTCGGCGGTGAGCAGCCCGCGCGCGCTGCCTTCGATTTCGGCGACCACCTGGTCGGCCATGGTCCGCTGCCCCTCGCCGACGAGCCAGTGCACCGTCGCGGCCGGCTCGATCTGCCGCACGGCGGCCTCCACCCAGGCCGCGCCGCAGATCACCGCCGGCTGCCGCGCCAGGACGCGAGCCCGCGCGCGGCGGTTCGCCGGCACCAGGGCGGCGGTGAGATCGCCGGCCCCCACGTCCTCGGCCAGAGCGCGCGCGGCATCGGCGCCGGCCAGCTGCGCCAGCGCGGCGGCGGAAAAATCGCTTGTCGTTGCCATCGGGCAAGCATAGCCGCATGGCACCGCCGCGCGGGCGGCACGGCCTTGTTCCCTGTCAATCCCGTCGCACGCCGCCCAGGCGGACAACGCCGCGCTGCCCGCGCCGACCGGCACCGGCGAGCGCGGCCTACGCGCGGCCGCGGCACGCGTGCGGCGAAAATGGGAGCATGAACACGGCATATGCAGAGCGCGAACCGTCGCGCGCCGAGGTCGATGCACTGCCCGGTCCGACCTTGCTGGAATTCGGCAGCCCATGGTGCGGGTGGTGCCGCGCCGCCCAGCCGCTGATCGGCCAGGCCGTCGCGGCCCATCCGGGGCTGAGGCACCTGAAGGTCGAGGACGGCAGCGGCCGTCCGCTGGGCCGCTCCTATCGCGTCAAGCTCTGGCCGACGCTCATCTTCCTGCGCGACGGCCAGGAAGTGGCCCGGCTGGTGCGGCCGCAGGACGCCGCCGCGATCGGCCAGGCGCTGGCGCGGATCGACTCGGCACCGTAGATCGCCGGGTTGGTCAGCGCGCTCCCGATTTCAAGGACCGGTAGCGTGCGACTTACGGCTCTTCCTCGTCCGACCCCGGTTCGGTGTCGCGCACGCGGATGTCGTACTTCTTCATCAGCGCCTGGAAGTTGGCGCGCTGCATGCCGGTTTCCTCGGCGCTGCGGGTGACGTTCCAGCCGTGGCGCTTGAGCGTCTCGTGGACGAACAGCTTCTCGATGTCCTCCACCGACTTCTCGCGCGCGATCTTCTTCACGCGCTTGAGGTCCTCGCTGGTGCGCGGCACCTCCAGGTCGCGCCGCGGCGCGACGTGCAGGATGCTGGCCAGGTGCGCCTGCCGGATCATGTCGTCGGAGGCGAGGATCACGGCGCGGTGGATCGTGTTCTGCAGCTCGCGCACGTTGCCCGGCCAGTCGTACGTCATCAGCAGGCTCATGGCGCCGTCCGAGAACTTCGGTACCGGGCGCTCCAGTTCCTCGCTGAAGTGCTTGAGGAAATGGAAGGCCAGCGCCGGAATGTCGTCGCGCCGCTCGCGCAGCGGCGGGACGTGGATCGGGAACACGTTGATGCGGTAGTACAGGTCCTCGCGGAAGCGTGCCCTCCGCGACCATCGCCTTCGGATCCTTGTTGGTGGCGGCGAGCAGCGCGGACGTTGGTCGTCTGCGTGCGCGTGTCGCCCACGGCGCGGAACTCGCGCTCCTGGATCACGCGCAGCAGCTTGGCCTGCGTCGACAGCGGGATGTTGCCGATCTCGTCGAGGAACAGCGTGCCGTTGTTGGCCACCTCGAACATGCCGCGCTTGTTCGCCACGGCGCCGGTGAACGCACCCTTGCACGTGGCCGAACAGCTCGCTTTCCAGCAGGTTCTCGGACAGCGCGTTGCAGTCGACCGGCGACGAACGGCTCGTCCTTGCGCAGGCTGTTGTAGTGGATGGCGCGCGCCACCAGCTCCTTGCCGGTGCCGCTCTCGCCGGTGATCAGCACGGTGCTGTTGGTCGGCGCGCACTTGGCGATCAGGCGGTAGACCGCCTGCATCTGCGGGCTCGACGCCGATGATGTTCTCGAAGCGGTACTTGGAGCTCGACCTCGCTCTTGAGCGTGCGGTTCTCCTGCAGCAGCCGGCGCTGCTCCAGCGCCCGGGCGACCACCAGCTTGAGCTCGTCGGGGTCGAAGGGCTTGGACAGGTAGTCGAAGGCGCCCAGCTTCATGGCCTTCACGGCGGTCTGGATCTGCGACAGGCCCGTCATCATGATGACGTCGATGTCGGGGTGCCGTTCCTTCACGTGCTGCAGCACCTCCATGCCGTCGATCTTCGGCATCATGATGTCGAGCACCAGGATGTCGTAGTTGCCATCGTCGATCCGCCGCAGCGCCTCCCAGCCGTCCCCGACCGCCTCCACTTCGTGATCTTCACCCTCGAGGATGCGCAGGCAGCTGCGAACGACGATCTCCTCGTCGTCCACGATCAGGATCCGGGTTTTCATTGAATGCTCTCCGAGAGATGGCGCGCCGACTCGCCGACGGGCGGCCGGGCCGGCAGGAAGATGCGGAACGTGCTGCCCTCGCCGACCGTGCTTTCGACCTCGATCTCGCCGCCGTGCGAGCGGACGATGCCGTAGCTCACCGACAGCCCCAGGCCGGTGCCCTTGCCCACCTCCTTGGACGTGAAGAACGGATCGAAGATGCGCTGCAGGTTCGCCGCCGGGATGCCGCAGCCGGTGTCGGTGATGGCAATCTCCACCACCGGCACCGGCTCGCCGGCGCCGGCCAGCTTGCGCGGCGGCAGCAGCGCGCTGCGCACGGTGATCCTGCCGCGGCCCTCGATCGCCTGCTGGGCGTTCACCAGGATGTTGATCAGCACCTGCTTCATCAGGTCGGCATCGACCGACAGCTTCGGCAGGTCCGGATCGAGGTCGGCGACGATCTCGATCTGCTGCAGGGCGGCCGAGCGCTCGACGAAGCGCACCGTCTCCTGCACCAGCTGGTTCATGTCGACCAGCGCTCTTCTCCGGCGTCTTCTCGCGTGCGAAGTCGAGCAGCCGGCGGATGATGCTGGCACAGCGCCTGGTTTCGCGGATCACCAGGTCCAGGTCCTCGGCGTCGGTGCTGCCTTCGGGCATCTTCTTGCGCAGCAGGGTCGTGAACGTCAGCACGCCGGTGAGCGGATTGTTCAGCTCGTGGGCGATGCCGGCGGCGAGCTGGCCGATGGAGGCCAGCTTCTCGCCGCGTGCCACCTCGGCTTCCGCCAGCCGCAGTTCGGCGGTGCGTTCCTTGACCTTTTCCTCGAGCTTCTCGACCCAGCCTTCCATGTCTTCCCGCGACGCCTTCAGCGCCGCCATCATGGTGTTGGTCGACCGTGCCAGGCTGCCGAATTCGTCGTCGCCGCGCACCGGGATCGGGTTGTCGAAATTCCCCGACGCCAGCCGCTTGGCGCCCTTGTCCAGGTCCGACAGGCGCACGTAGATCAGCCGGTGCAGCAGCCAGCCGACGCTCAGCGCCACCAGCAGCACGAAACCGACCGACACCGCGATCATGTTGATCATGTGGTGGCGCATCGTCTGGTTGATCGCGTCCAGCGAATAGGTGATGTCGACCACGCCGAGCACGGGCTGCGCCTTGGGATCGTTGTGGCACGACGCGGCGGCGCACGACGGCTCGTTGCGGATCACCTCCATGGTGCCCAGCCGCTGGTGGCCGTCGGCGGTCTCGAAGATGCGCCACTTCTTGTGGTTCGGGATGTCCGACAGCACCTTGTCGCCCTCGTGGCAGTTGGAGCAGTGCTCCGCTTCCTTGTCGATGTTCTGGCCGATCTCCTCGGGAAAGTTGGAATGCGCGATGACGCCGCTCTTGCGCACCACCCGCACCCGCTGGATGCCCTGCTGCTGGCCGATGTCCTGGATGATCTTGTCGACGATCTCGGGCTCGTCGAGCAACATGGCGTAGCGGGTGCTGCGGGCGATCACCTGCGACAGCTGGGTCATCTGGGCGACGAGCGTGTTCAACTGGTCGCTGCGCGCCTGCTGCGCGATCAGGAACACGAACAGCACCATCACGGTCACCAGGACCGCGCTGAGAGAGAGACTGACCCTGGCTTTGAGGCTGGTCGGGAACATCCGGCTTGGGACGCAGCGTGGTGCATGCGCCTCGCAGCCAGTGTGCCCTCAACCGTACCGGGGTCGTTTGATTCCAAGCAAGTGAGCCGGGGTTAACCGTCACAGGGCGCCCGTCAAGGAAAAGGGGGCGCGAGCCCCGCTTTCGCCGTCGCGTGGAGCGCGGCCGGCGGCCGCGAACCAGCTCAGTTTTCCTTCTTCTCGTCCTTGCGTTCGACGATCTGGGTCTTGCTGATCAGCACCGGCCGGCCCTTGAGCTGGTTCAGCGCCTGCACCAGCTGGAAGTCCTTGGCGCTGCCGAACTCGGGCATCTTGCGGTCGGCGACCGCCTTCCTGGCTTCTTCCTCGGCCAGCTTGCGGGCTTCCTCGCGCGCCTTCTCCCGGGTCGGATCCTTCGATTCAGGGCCCTGGCCGCTCAGGAGGTGCTTCTCCAGGTCCGCCTCGCGGGTGCGCAGGGCCGAGAAGATGTTGCCTTCCTCGGTCTCGTCGACCAGCACGTCCGGCACGATGCCCTTGGCCTGGATCGACCGGCCGTTGGGCGTGTAGTAGCGCGCCGTCGTGAGCTTCAAGCCGGTGTCCGGCCCCAGCGGCCGCACGGTCTGGACCGAGCCCTTGCCGAAGGTCTGGCTGCCCAGGATGGTGGCGCGCTTGTGGTCCTGCAGCGCGCCGGCGACGATCTCGCTGGCCGAGGCGGACCCCTCGTTGACCAGCACCACCAGCGGCACCGATCTTCAGCGCGGCCGGCAGGCGGCGCAGCGGATCGGCGCCGGCGCGGCGCTGGTAGTACTCGGGCGCCGCCTTGTAGACGAACTTGCTCTCCGACAGCTGGCCGTTGGTGGACACCACGGTGACGTTCTCGGGCAGAAAGGCAGCCGAGATCGCCACGGCCGCATCCAGCAGGCCGCCCGGGTCGTTGCGCAGGTCGAGCACCAGGCCCTTGAGGTTCGGGTCGGCCTTGTACAGCTCCTCCACCTTGCTGCACGAAGTCGTCGACGGTGCGCTCCTGGAACTGCGACAGGCGGATCCAGCCGTAGCCCGGCTCGATCAGCTTGCCCTTGCACCGACTGGGTCTTGATTTCCTCGCGGGTGATCGTGACCGGGAAGCTGCGGTTCTCGTCCTTGCGGAAGATGGTCAGCATGACCTTGGTGTTCGGCTCGCCGCGCATCCGCTTGACGGCGTCGCTGAGCGACAGGCCCTTGACCACGGTGTCGTCGATCTTGGTGATCAGGTCGTTGGGCTTGAGGCCGGCGCGGTAGGCCGGCGAGCCCTCGATCGGGGAGACCACCTTGACCAGGCCGTCCTCCTGCGAGATCTCGATGCCGACGCCGACGAAGCGGCCGGAGGTGCCTTCCCGGAATTCCTTGAACGACTTCTTGTCGAAATACTGCGAATGCGGATCGAGGCTGGCCACCATGCCGGCGATGGCGTCGGTGATCAGCTTCTTCTCGTCGACCGGCTCGACGTAGTCGCTCTTGATCATGCCGAACACGGCGGCGAGCTGCTGCAGCTCCTCCAGCGGCAGCGGCGCCAGCGAGCCACGGGCGACGGTCTGCAGCGACACGGTCGTCAGCGCGCCGGCCAGGGCGCCCACGGAAATCCAGCCGGCAATCTTCAGTTTGTGGCTCATGGGAAAAAGAGGTCCAGTCCTTGCAGCGTTCGGAAAATATACACCTGAGAAGCTGGTCTGACGCAGCGGTTCCGTGGTGGTTCCCGCACGCCGCGTCCAGGATGTACGAAAACCTGGCGTTTACCTGAGCTTTATCCGCTTTTCCCCGGTGCCGGCGGCGGCGCTCAGGCCTTGCCCTGGGCCGCCACGGCGGCGGCGGCCTTCGCGGCTGCTTCCGCGTCGCCCAGGTAATAGTGCCGCAGCGGCTTGAGGTCCGCGTCCAGCTCGTACACCAGCGGGATGCCGTTCGGGATGTTCAGGCCCACGATGTCCTGGTCGGAGATGCCTGTCCAGGTACTTCACCAGCGCCCGCATCGAGTTGCCGTGGGCCGACACCAGCACGCGCTTGCCGCCGCGGATCGCCGGCGCCATGGCCTCGTTCCAGAACGGCAGCACGCGCGCCACCGTGTCCTTGAGGCACTCGGTGCGCGGGAATCTGCGCCGGGTCGCAGCTTGGCGTAGCGCAGGTCGCGCGCGCTCGCAGCGCGGGTCGTCCGGGCTCCAGCGGCCGGCGGCGGCACGTCGTAGCTGCGGCGCCAGACCAGCACCTGCTCGTCGCCGAACTTGCGGGCGGTCTCGGCCTTGTTCAGCCCCTGCAGGGCGCCGTAATGGCGCTCGTTCAGGCGCCAGGAATGCACCACCGGCAGCCAGGTGCGGTCCATCTCGTCGAGCACGTGCCACAGCGTGCGGGTGGCCCGCTTGAGCACGCTGGTGTAGCACAGGTCGAAGTCGTAGCCCTCCGCCTTGAGCAGGCGGCCGGAGCTGCACGGCCTGCTCGAGGCCCAGGGCGGTGAGGTCCACGTCGGTCCAGCCGGTGAAGCGGTTTTCCAGGTTCCAGGTCGATTCGCCGTGGCGGATCAGGACGAGCTTGTACATGGGTGAGATGGCCTTGCAAGTGCGGTGGGGAACCCGGCATTTTAGAATTGCGGGTTCACCGGCCGGCCGCACTTCCCGAAGGAACCATGAAATTCATCATCGACAACTGGATGCTCATCTCGGTGGCATTCGTCTCCGGGGCCATGCTGCTGTGGCCGGCCGTCAAGGGCGGCGCCGTGCGCGGCCTGTCCGCGCCGGCGCCGTCCAGCTCATCAACCGCGAGCGGGCGGTGGTCGTCGACGTGTGCGGGGCCGATGAATTCGCCGCCGGGCACGTGACCGGCGCCAGGAACATCCCGCTGGGCGAGTTCGAGCGGCGCCTGCCGGAGGTCGTCAAGAACAAGACCGTGCCGCTGATCCTGGTGTGCGCCAGCGGCATGCGGGCCAACCGGGCGCTGGCGGCGGCCAAGAGACTGGGCTACGACAAGGCCCACGTGCTGGCCGGCGGGATGAAGGCCTGGAAAGAAGCTAACCTCCCGGTCGAAAAGGCCTGAACCGGCGCCCGCAGCCCGGCCGGTCCCCAACACAGGAACTCCATGCAGCCCGTCAAGATGTACACCACCGCCGTTTGTCCCTTCTGCATCCGCGCCAAGCAGATCCTCAAGGCCCGCGGGCGTCGAAGCCATCGAGGAGATCCGCGTCGACACCGAGCCCGAGCGAGCGGATGAAGATGATGGAGATCACCGGCCGCCGCACCGTGCCGCAGATCTTCATCGGCGACACCCACGTGGGTGGCTGCGACGAGCTGATCGCCCTGGACGGCCAGGGCGGGCTGGTCCCGCTGCTGAACGGCCAGTCGGCCTGAACCGGCCCGCCACGCCCGCGGCGGGCCGCTCGCCCGCCCTGAGATAATCCCCGATCCAGCCCGCTGCGGCCGCCGCCGGCGGGCTTTGCCTCGCATTGACAGGAAGAGAAACCATGGCCGAACAGTCCAACGATCCCGTGTTCCAGATCCAGCGCGTCTACCTGAAGGAGGCGTCCCTGGAGCAGCCCAACTCGCCGGGCATCCTGCTGGAACAGGAGCAGCCCTCGGTCGACATCCAGCTCGGCGTCGAAGCCACAGCAGGCAGCCGACGGCGTGTACGAGGTGGCCGTCACGGCCACCGTCACCACCAAGATCAAGGACCGGACGGTGTTCCTGGTCGAGGCCAAGCAGGCCGGCATCTTCGAGATCCGCAACGTGCCGGCCGAGCAGATGAACGCGGTGATGGGCATCGCCTGCCCGCAGATCGTCTACCCCTACCTGCGCAGCAACGTGTCCGACATCGTGACCCGGGCCGGCTTCCCGCCGGTGCACCTGGCGGAGATCAACTTCCAGGCGATGTTCGAGCAGCAGCAACAGGCGCAGCAGGCCGAGCAGCCGTCCGGCATCATCACCACGGCCTGACCCCCGCCCGATCCGCCGCCATGAAGCTCGCGGTGTTCGGCGCCGGCGCCTGGGGCACCGCGCTGGCCGTCTCGGCCGCCGCCCGGCACGAGGTCAGCTTGTGGGCCCGCGACCCGGCCCAGGCTGCGGCGATCAGCCGCGAGCGCGAGAACCGGCGCTACCTGCCCGGCATCGTCCTGCCGCCTGCACTCCGTGCCGCCGGCGGCGACGCGCCATCCATCGCCCGGCTGGCCGCAGGCTGCGACCTGGCCATCATCGCGACGCCCATGGCGGGACTGCGCGAGATGCTGACCCACCTGCGGCAGCATCCGGGCCGGTCGCCTGGCTGTGCAAGGGCTTCGAGGCGCCGGCCGCGGATGCCGACGGCCTGCTGGGCCACGAAGATCAAGGCCCAGGTCGCGCCCGGCCTGCAGGCCGGCGTCCTCAGCGGGCCGAGCTTCGCGCTCGAAGTGGCGCTGGGCCGGCCGACGGCGCTGGTGGCCGCCAGCGACCGAGCGCGGGTGCGCGAGGCGCTCGTGGCCGCCTTCCACATCCGCAATTGCGCGTCTACGGCAACGACGACGTCGTCGGGGTCGAGATCGGCGGCGCCGTCAAGAACGTGCTGGCCATCGCCACCGGGCTGTGCGACGGCCTGGCGCTGGGGCTGAACGCCCGCGCCGCGCTGATCACCCGTGGCCTCGCGGAAATGACGCGGCTGGGCGTGGCGCTGGGAGCCCGAGCCGAGACCTTCATGGGCCTCTCCGGGCTGGGCGACCTGGTGCTCACGGCCACCGGCGACCTGAGCCGCAACCGTCGCGTCGGCCTGCTGCTGGCCCAAGGCGCCACCGTGCGGCAGGCCATCGATTCGCTGGGCCACGTGGCCGAAGGCGTCTATTGCGCCAGGGCGGTGGTGCGCCGCGCCGGGCACCTGGGCGTCGAGATGCCGATCGCCCGGGCCGTCGTCGCGCTGCTCGACGGCGAGCTCGAGGCCTCGGGCGCGGTCGCGGCCTTGATGGGACGCGACCCTGTCGCCGAGGGCTAGGCCCCTGGGCGGCAGGGAAACCCCTGCCGCCCAGGCTCCGCCCGCCGGGCGGGGCCTCCCCAGGCCCGCCCGAACCCGGTCACGCCTTCGCCGCGCCTTCGGCCGCCGGCGCCGTCGGCGCGTCCTGTTCCTCGTGCTCTTCCTCGTAGCCCGTGATCATGGCCTTGATGTGGGCCGTGGGGGTGTGGCCCAGCGTGGCCAGGTACGGATGGAAGAACATGTAGAACACGAAGAAGATGAAGATCAGCACGTGCACCGTGTCGACCACCCGCACGCCGCCGACCATGTCGATGTACGGCTGGAAGCGCTTGACGTCCCACAGCATCAGGCCCGTGGCGAACTGCAGCGGCAGCAGGAACAGCATCAGGATCTGGTAGAGCATGCGCTGCAGCGGGTTGAACTTGTTGTACGGGTCGATGTGGTGCGGGTTGGGTTCGCCGCGGAACATGCCCCAGCCGTAGTACAGCATCTGCTTGAGCGACTGGTCGGCCAGCTTCACGATGTTGAACTCGGGGTGGTAGGCCTTGTTCTTGTCGGAGAACAGGTAGAACAGCAGCCAGATGAAGAAGTTGGCGATCAGCGCGAAGGCCACCCAGTTGTGCGTGACGACCGCGGTGCGGAAGGACATCAGGCTGAAGAGGTCCAGGTAGCGGATCTGCACGCCGGTGACGATCAGGATGATGAACATCAGCGCGTTGGCCCAGTGCCAGATCCGCACCGGCAGGGGATTGACGTAGACCTTGCTCATGATGTGCTCCGATCGTCGTGTTGCGCGGCGGCGGCCGCCTCGCGCGCCCGGCCCTCGCGCTGGCGCTTGAAGTACAGCTTGGCTGCCAGGTGGGCGCCGGGCAGCAGGATGCCGCCCGCCAGGGCCATCAGCAGCAGCACGTCCAGCAGGACGATCCGCGTGCTGCCGATGGCGTAGAAGCCGCCGACGGCGCCGACCGACTCGATCGAGGTCAGGATGCCCTGGCTCGCTTCGCGCCGCAGCGGGCGCCCGTCCGGGCCGGCCATGCTCACCGTGACGGCCTGGAACGAGGCCGCGCCCCGGCGGTGGCAGGTGTCGCAGTCGGCGAGGGCCAGCGCCTTGGCGCCGAGCTGGTGGGCCTGGACGCCGGTCTGGACCTCGAGCCGTCCGCGCACCACGGTCCTGGGGCCCACGCCGTCCTGGTTGAATTCCTGCAGCAGGCTCCACAGCGCGCGCGCATCGAGCCCCGCACTGGCGCTGGCGGCCGGACCGGTCCGTTCGAACCTGGGCACGCCCACCTTGCCCGCCTGGTGCGGCGCGGCCCCTTCGTACAGCCGCAGGTTGACGCGGCGCGTGGTGCCCGGCGAATGGCAGGCGGGGCACGAGATCGCCTCCAGGTGCCGCTGCGTGTTCGGCAGCCACTGCGCGTGCGTGGCCGCCACGTCCTTGTGGCACGAGGCGCACTGGTCCTTCAGGTGGTCGCCCAGCGCCGCGGCTTTCACGTCGTGGGTGCGGTGGCAGTCCTTGCAGACCAGGGCTTCCTCGCCGCCCAGCTGGCCGTGCACGCTGTCGGCGAACGCCCGGCTGATGCCGTCGTGGCACCTGGCGCATGGCGCGGCCAGTGCCTGGCTGCTGCCCTGTCCCTTGGCCGAACGAGTCGCATGCGGGTTGTGGCAGTCCGTGCACAACGGGGCCTTGTCGCTGCCCGCGCGCACCAGCGCCGAGTGCACGCTGTCCTCGTACTGCTTCATCGTCTTCTGGTGGCAGTCGCGGCACTGCTCCATCAGCTCGGTCGCCAGCGCGCGGCGGCTGGCGATCTTGCGCGGCTGCTTGTCGTGACCGTCTTCCAGGCCCGAGTGGCAGGCGGCGCAGCCTTCGTTGCCGTGCACCGACTGCGCGAAGGACTTGCCGGCCACGTGCAGGGACAGCTTCTCGCCGTTGCCCAGCGACTTTTCCAGTTGCGGCTTCGCATGGCATTCGAGGCAGGCGCGGTCCTCGTCGGCCAAGGCGGTGGCGGCGGGTGCCGCCTGCACCGCCAGCCCGAAGAGGGAAAGGGCGAGCGCCGCGGCGACACCGAAGAAGGCATCGCGGCGGCGCCGGCGCTCGGCGCTGCGGGAGATGGTGCGGACACTGGTCATGAAGTCCCCGTTCGGTGCCGACCGCCCGCCGCTTCGTTACTTCGCGGTTCCGGCGCCGGTGAGCGCCCTGGCCCCGGTCCAGGCCAGCAGCGCGAGCCCCACGAAAGGATACGCGATGACGTAGCCCAGCCCGATCAACGGCGCGAACACCAGCTTGGTCATGAACGTCGCGAAGGCGACGCCCTCGCGCACCTTGGGCGATTCCATCGCCGCCTTCCCGCCGATCCACGCCAGCATCCCGAGGCCGACGAACGGCAGCAGGACCGCGTACAGCAGGCCGATGAACGGCGCCGACAGGAACAGCAGCATGTTGACCAGCGTGCCGTGCTGGCGCACCGGCGCCGCGGCTGCGGGCGCTGCCGGGGCGGCGGTGACGGGCGCGGTTGCCATGGCGGGCGCCGGCTGCAACGCCTTGGCGGCGGATGCCTCGATCATCTCGGGCGACAGCGGCTTGTGCAGGAACTCGGAGACCCCCGCCGCGCGGGCGCGCTCCTCGCTCTTGCCGCTGCCGTAGCCGGTGACGATCACCACGGGCGTCCACGGCTGGCGGGCCTTCACCTTTTCGGCCACCTCGACGCCGTCCATCCCCGGCATCCTGAGGTCCGTGAAGACCATGTCGTAGTGTTCGGACTGCAGCTTCTGCAGCGCCTCGTAGCCGTCCTCGGCCGTCACCACGATGTAGCCCTTGCCGGACAGGACGCGCTTGAAGCTCTTGCCGACCACCGGGTCGTCGTCGACGACCAATACCTTGCGCAGTGCACTCATGATGCCCTCCTGGAGAAAGAAACGGGTTGGCTGGACGAAGCGGCCGCTGTGGCCCCTTCGCCGTCGCCGTGTTCGCAGCCGGCTTCGTGCAGCGCCCAGCGCTTGTGCTGCATCGCGGCGTTGGAAGCCTCGATCACCTGCTCGGGATCGACCGGCTTGGCCAGATAGTCGTAGGCGCCGAGCGCCACCGCTTCCTTGGCGGTCTCGATGGTCGGATAGCCGGTGATGATGATCACCTCGCTGGCCGGCCAGCGCTGCTTGACGGCGCGCAGGACGGTGATGCCGTCGACGTCGGGCATCCGCAGGTCCAGCAGAACCACGTCGTAGGGTTCGGCGGCCAGCGCCTCCGCGACCTGCGTCCAGCTCGATACCGCCTTCACCTGGCAATTCGTCGTCGCCAGCGCCCGCGAGAAACTGTGGCGGACGACTTCCTCGTCATCGACGATCAGGATCCTGGCCTTGTGGTTCATGGTGTCCCTCGGTTGATCTCGTTTGCCAGGACTGATGCATCAGCCGTGCCAGAACCGGCCACAGCGGGTTTTTCGTCGTGAAATCAACGAGTTGGCGACTCATGGCCGTTGCGTCGCGGGGCGCCGGCCGGCCGGCGAAGTACACGCGCGCCATGCACCGCGCTCGGCGCTGCCGGGCAATTTCCAATGAAATCAAGCGCTTGCACGACAGGCGGCGGACGGCGGCGGCTATACACCGGCGCCGGGAGCCGGGCAGCGCCGTGCGTGCCTGCGCCACAATGCCTGCATGACCGACGAACAGCTGCTGCGTTACTCGCGCCACATCCTGCTCGAGGAACTGGGCGTGGAAGGCCAGGAACGCCTGCTCGCGCGGCACGCGCTGGTGATCGGCGCCGGCGGCCTCGGCTCACCGGTGGCGCTGTACCTCGGCACCGCCGGCGTGGGCCGCATCACGCTGGTCGACAACGACGTGGTCGATCTGACCAACCTGCAGCGCCAGGTCGCGCACAACCTCGCCCGCGTCGGCCAGCCCAAGGCCGAGTCGGCGCGCGAGGCGATCGCGGCGATCAATCCGGAACCGGTGGTGCGGGCGATCACCGCGCGCGCCGATCCGGCGCTGCTCGACCAGCTGGTGCCGGCGGCGGACGTCGTGATCGACTGCAGCGACAACTTCGGCACCCGTCACATGATCAACGCCGCGTGCGTGAAGCACGCGCGGCCGCTGGTGTCGGGCGCGGCGATCCGCTTCGACGGGCAGGTGACGGTGTACGACACCCGCGACGCGCGCTCGCCCTGCTACGCGTGCCTGTTCGCGCCGGCCGACGACTTCGAGGAGACGCGCTGCGCCACGATGGGCGTGTTCGCGCCGCTGGTGGGCATCATCGGCGCGATGCAGGCCGCCGAGGCGCTCAAGCTGCTGAGCGGCGCCGGCACGCCGATGGCGGGACGGCTGCAGATGCTCGATGCGCGCAGCATGGAGTGGCACGAGGTGCGTGTGCCGCGCAATCCCGCGTGCCCGGTGTGCAGCGGCCGCGGGAACCCCAATCCGGATACCTGAACGCAGAGGACGCGTGGGGGCTGAATACGGATACCTGTCCGCTTTGCGTTCAGGCTGTCCGCCTTCAACGCGAATCGGGCGGCCCGTGGCTGGTGTTCGCCCTGCGTTTACCCTGGCCCGCGCGGCCGCTCAAGGACCGTACGGCTTGCCCGGCGCGCCGGGCGCGTGCGGTCCTCGCTCCTGGCCGGCTTGCGGCGCGGGCGCGGGTGCGGGCGCCGCGTCCCGGCGATCTCGACCCGCGGGCGGTGGCGCCTCCTGGCGCGCCGGCTCCTTGTCCTTCGGACCACCAAGGACGCGCGACAGCAGGCCCTTCTTCTTCGCGTCGTCCTTCACTTCGGGCGGCTGGTTCATCACCGCGATGCGGGCCGCCTGGTACGCCGACGACGCCTCGCGCAGCGCGGGTCCGCAATTGGCGTTCTCGCCCGGACCGGTCTCGATGGTGGCCGCCAGCGCCAGCAGCGGGTTGAATGCGCCCAGCGCCAGCGCAAAGCCGCCCCGCGCGGCCAGGGCGCCCTTGTCGGGCCCGGCCGTCGGCTCGGCGAAGGTGCCGCCCACCTTCAGCGGCGAGCGCAGGCTCAGGATGCTCATGTCCTTGGGATAGGGCCGTAGCGTGAGGTCCATCGCCTCGGTGGCCAGGTTGATCGCGCCGCTGCCGTAGATCACCGTGTCGCTGGTGTCGAACACCACGGCCTGGCTGGTCATCAGCCCGTCCCTGACGTCGAACGCGGCGGCGGCGCAACGCAGTTGCACGTTCTCGTCGCCGCGCATGAAGAACTTGATGATCTCGGCGCCGTCGATGCCGGCGATCTCCAGCAGCAGGTTGCTGATCTGCCCGCTGCCCATCAACAGCGCCACGGCGCCATCCGCCGTGGCCAGCATCTTCGCCACCGTGTTGCCGCGGCCCTTCAGGTCGATGTCGCCATGGATGGCGCCGACGCTCGCCTTGGTCAGCTTCGCGTTGGGAAAGAGCCGGGCCAGCTGCAGCGACCTGGCGTCCAGCCGCACCTCGGCCACGGCCGGGTCCTTGGTGCCGTCGATGCGGATGCGCCCGGCCAGGCTGCCGCCGGCCACGCCCAGGTTCATTTGCTGGAGATCGAGCACGCCGTCCTTGAGCCGCACGTGCACGCTCATGCGGTCCAGCGGCAGCTGCCTGACGTGGGTGATCCGGGCCGCACTGTAGGTGACGTCGGCGTTCATCCGGCGCAAGCGGTCCACGTCCAGTTCGGCGGTGGGCAGCACCTTGCCGTCACGCGTCCCCGTGCGCACCGGCGCCGGCCGCCGGCCCTTGACCTGCGGCACGCCCGCGGCGCTGCGCGGCTGCTCCTGCAGGCCGACCAGCGGCGCCAGGTCGACGAAGTCGAGCGTCCGCGACTCGAGCTTCCCGGTGAGCACGGGCACGGCGACGCGGCGGTCGAAGGCCAGGTCGCCGCGCAGATCGGAGTTGCCGAGCTTGCCGTCGATCTCGCGGATATGCCACACCTCGTTCTGCTTGGACAGCCGGCCCTGCAGCCAATAGCGCGGCGTCGCCGGCAGCACCATGCCGACCAGCTGGTACAGCTCCTGCAGATCCTTGCCCTGGATCGTGAACGAGGCGTTGGCACCCTCCAGCGTGGCCAGGCTCGCGATCGAGCCCTTGGCGCGCAAGGTCGTATTCGCTGCGGTCGCCTCGAATTCGGCCGGGAACGGCTGCTGCAGCGCCTCGCGCAGGTACAGCACGTTGCCGGTGCGGCCGCGGGCCGTGAACGGCTCTTTCTGCCAGGTGCCTGCCGCGACAAAACTCAGCGGCAGTGCGGCTTCGGCCGTGGTCCCGGACTGCGCCGGGGCGGCGCCGGACGCCGCGGCTGACGGTGCCAGCCGCAATGGCCCGGCGATGGTGAAGTCGGTCCGGATGTCGGCGCCGTGCTCGCTGGCGACGAAATGCACGCTGCCCTTGTCGACGCCAGCGCGCCGATCTCCGGCAGGTTCGCCGGATCGCCGCTGTCGCGGCCGAGCGCCCAGCTGCGGCGGCCGTCGGGTTCGATCTGCAGCCCCAGTTGAGGCTCGCGCAGTGAGATGCAGGGCATCACGATGTGGCGCCTGAGCAGCGGCAGCAGTTCGATGTCGCAGTTCCGCGGCCTTCGCTTTCACCAGGTGCGGATTCGGCCGCCCACTCGGGGTTGGCGAACTCGATGCCGTCGGCGAGGATCGCGGGTGGTCCCCGAGCTTGACATCGAGCTTGCGCGTGATTTCGAAATGGCGGCCGGTCTTCTCGCTGACGTAGCGGTTCAGCGGCTCGCGCAGCACGTCCCACGGGAAAGAAGACGATCAGCAACGCGAGCAGGCCGCGACACCGCCACGATCGCAGGCCAGCACCTTGACCCACAGCGGGCGGCCGTGGGGTGACGGTGCGTGGCAGCGGCCTCCATGCGGTCTCTCAGCGCCCGGACGGCGCCGCCGGTTCGGGCCAGAAGCCCTGGACCACCTGCAGCAGGCTGGTCTCGTCGCCGCCCTGCGTCGCGAAGGAAGGCGTCGCGCGCGGCTCGCCCAGCGCCAGCAAGGCGGCGGCCATCAGCGTGCCGAAGAAGATCATGGCGGATTGAATCAACAGTCTCATCGCGCGAGTTCGTTCGAGTCTGCGCACAGTGTGCGCGGCCGCACGCGCCTGCCTGGTCGGTACTGCGCGGCACCTCCTGTCGGCAGCGGACTACGCCGAGCCCGTAGGACTGCTCCTACCGGCAGCTGCTGCGCCCGCTGGCACAATGGTTTCGAGCACGAGGTGGGACGCTCGCGAAGACGGACGGCCACGGCGCCGGCACGACAACCAACCAAGCCACGCGGCCCAGGCCCTGAACTGACCCACTGTGGAACTGCGAACCTACATCGTCGAAGACAACGCCACGATTCGCGAGAACCTGATCGGCGCGCTGGAAGAACTGGCCTCCATCAAGGCGCTGGGCTGGGCGGAAACCGAGGGCGACGCGACGAACTGGCTCAACGGGCACGCCGCCGGCTGGGACTTGGCGATCGTTGATCTGTTCCTCAAGCAAGGCAGCGGCCTCGGCGTGCTCGAGGCCTGCCGCAGCCGCCGGCGCGACCAGCGGGTGGTCGTCCTCAGCAACTATGCGACGGCGGACATGCGCAAGCGCTGCCTGCAGCTCGGCGCCGATGCGGTATTCGACAAGTCCAACGAGATCGACGCGCTGGTGGAGTACTGCATCGTCCAGTCGGAAGCACCGCGGGCCGATGCCTGATCGAAACTCAGTCGATCAGCTTGTTCTTCAACGCGTAGTACGTCAGGTCGCTGTTCGACGCGAGGCTCATCTTCTCCATCAGCCGGGTGCGGTAGGTGCTGACGGTCTTGACGCTCAGGGACAGCGCCTTGGCGATGTCGCCGGCGGTCTCGCCCTTGGCCAGCTTGAGGAACACCTGGAACTCGCGCTCCGAAAGCTGCTCGTGGGGCGCCCCGCCTTCCTTGCGATTGAGCTGCTGCGCGAGCAGTTCGGCGACCGCCGGCGAGATGTAGCGCCGGCCCAGCGCGATGGTGCGGATCGCGTTGACGATCTCCATCGGCTCGCATTCCTTGTTCAGGTAGCCGCTGGCGCCCTGCCGGATCAGGTTCATCGCGTAATGCTCCTCCGGATAGCCGGAGAGGATCAGGATGCCCACGTCCGGCGCCTTGGCGCGGATCATGCCGAGGGCGTCGATGCCGCTCTGCCCAGGCATCGACAGGTCCATCACGAGAACGTCGAGCTCGGTGGTGCGCACCAGGTCGATCGCTTCACGGCCGCTGGCGGCCTCGCCCACCACCCGCAGGTCGACCTGTTCGGAGAAGAACTGCTTGAGCCCCGAGCGGACGATCGCGTGGTCATCGACAATGCCGACTTTGATCATGTCTGTTCTCTTTCGCGTTCAAGTTGTGGGCATTGTGCCCAACTTCCTGCTGAAAAGGCCTACCCTTGCGTAATGGCTCACATGGATTCTAGGCACATCGGGGAGGGCGTGGCGTGCTGAGGTTCCTGCGCCCCTTCTCCTCCATGCCGAAGATGGGCATCAGCCTGGCGCTGGCGCTGCTCGCCTCGGTGGTCCTCATCGGCATCAACGAGACCGGCTTCAACCAGTCGACCAAGGCGCTCGACCATATCGCAGAGGCTTCGCGCACGCGCGCCTCGCTCAACCGTGTGCTGCAGCACGTGCTCGACGCCGAAACCGGCTCGCGCGGCTACCTGCTGACCGGGGACCCGCGCTACCTGGAACCCTACAACGCCGCCGTCGCCGAGATCGGGCAGCAGCTCGACGCGCTGCGCATGATCTACGCGCCCAGCGCCGACGAGCACGCGATCCTGGCGCAGCTCACGCGCAACGTGCAGCGCAAGCTGGCGGAGATGGACCTGTCGGTGCGGATGCGCAAGCAGGGCAACGAGGACGCCTGGAAGTTCGTGCTGATGACCGACGTCGGCAAGGAGCACATGGACGCGATCCGCGAACAGGCCAGCGGGCTCATCAACGCCGCGGCGGCCCGCATGGAGGTCAGCCAGGCGCAGGTCCGCCGGTCGCTGCTGCTCTCGCGCATCGGCATCGCCGCCGTGGCGATGGCCGGCCTGCTCGCCTTCTACCTCTACCTGCGGCAGACCACCGCCCTGGAGCGGGCGGGCGAACAGCAGCAGAAGATCCTGCAGCAGGAGCGCGACCTGCTCGAGCGGCAGGTGCGCGAGCGCACGGCCACGCTCGCGGAACTGGCCACCCACCTGCAGCAGGTGCGCGAGGAGGAGCGCGGCCACCTCGCGCGCGAGTTGCACGACGAACTGGGGGCGCTGCTCACCGCGGCCAAGCTGGACGTCGCCCGGCTCAAGTCGCGTCTGGGCGCCCCGTTGAGCCCGGAGGTGGCGCAGCGGCTGCAACACCTGACCGAAGCCCTGAACGGCGGCATCGCGCTGAAGCGCCGCATCATCGAGGACCTGCGGCCCTCGTCCCTGTCCAACCTGGGCCTGACGGCCTCGCTGGAAATCCTGGCGCGCGAGTTCTCGGAGCGCTCCGGGGTGGAAGTCACCTCCGAACTCGAGCCCGTGGAACTGGACGAGCCGCGCCAGCTCACCGTCTACCGGCTGGTGCAGGAGTCGCTCACCAACGTCGGGAAATACGCCGAAGCCACGCACATCGCGATCACCCTGCAGGACCACGACAACCACGTCGAGGTCGAGATCGCCGATGACGGCAAGGGCTTCAACGTGGCCGACATCCGGCCGTCCACCCACGGGCTGGCCGGCATGCGGCATCGCGTGGAAGCTGCCGGCGGACGCCTCACCGTGGTGTCCACGCCGGGCAAGGGCAGCCGCATTTCGGCGGTGCTGCCGAAGCCGGTGCTCACTGCCGGTTGATGACGGTCGCGTTTGTCCGACAGCGCCTTTTTCTTCGTAGGCGCGTTCCTACATGCGTGGGTCCCGCCTACCGACAAGCAGTCACGCCTGCCGCTGATCAGGGGCGGCTGACGGCAGCCACTACCCTTGCCGCAGGCGTTCGGCGACGCCGCACGGCGGCCGCGGCCCAAGGAGTTCGTGATGTTGCACTACGCCATTGTCTTCCTCGTGATCGCGCTGATCGCCGCCCTCTTCGGCTTCGGCGGGATCGCCGCCGGCGCCGTGGGCATCGCCAAGATCCTGTTTTTCGTGTTCGTGATCATGGCCATCGTCGCCTTCGTCGCGAGCGTCGGCCGCAAGGGCTAGCCAGCGCATTCCACCAACCACCGAGAGGACCAGCCACCATGTTTTCGACCCACAGCAAAGAACTCCATGCCTCCGCCGCCGCCGACGAGGCGCATGGCATGAGCGAAAGGGCGCTCGGCACGACCAGGGACATCGCGGCCCAGGCCATCGACCGGGTGCGCGGCCTCGGCAGCGGCGTGAAGGGGCTGGCCAGCAAGAGCGCCAGCAGCATGGGCGACGTCACGGCGCGTGCCGGCCGCCACCTGGGCGACTATGCCCAGGCCACCAGCCGTTACGTGAGCGACCAGCCGGTGAAGTCGGCGCTGATCGCCGCCGCGGTGGGCGCGGGGATCACCGCGCTGCTGCTGGCCATGCGCCGCAACAAGCGCTACTACTACTGAATCGCGGGCCCGAGGCAGGCATGGTCCATCCGATCTTCTCCGTGCTGATCACCCGTCCCGAACTGGTCGTGGACCATGTCGCGGGCTATGCGGCGCTGGTCCAGGAAGAGGCATCGAGTGTCGGCCTGCAGATGGCCAGGCGCGCGATCGCCGGCGGCATCGCGCTGGTGGCGCTGATCGTCTTTTTCCTGCTCGTGGGCGTGGCCGTCATGCTCGGCGCGATCCACGGCTTCCACTGGTCACTGGCGCTGACGCCGGCGGTGGCGCTGCTGGTGGCGGGTGTCGCCGCGAACGTGGCGCGCCAGAAGCTGCCCTCGAAGGCGTTCACCGAGCTGAAGGCGCAGCTGGACGCGGACGCGCAGGCGCTGCGGACGATCGGAGCGCGCACATGAGCGGTGCCCGCCAGCGCCGCTCCTCACCCGCGGCCGCCGCGCGGCCATCGACCAGCTTCATGTGCAAGGGGCCGGCATGAGCGACGCCGCCGACAAGCTGGCGCAGACGCGACTGGCGATCATCGGGCACCTGCAAGGGCGGGAGCGCCGCCACGAGCAGCGCGGCGCCGAGCGCTATTCGGATCCGCAGCAGGATGCGCCCGAGGAAAACCACGCCGACCGGCCCCGTGGCCGCAGTCCGGCCGGCTGGCTGCGGCATGCACAGCACGTCGCCCGCAGCTGGTGGCGCCACCATCCGGCCAGCATGGGGCTGGAACTGGTGACCCCCGCGCTGTCCTCGTACGCGGCCCGCAAGCCCGTGCAGTACCTCGGCATTGCCGCGGCGGTCGGCGCGCTGTTCATGGTGGTCCGGCCGTGGCGCCTGATTTCGGTCACCGGCCTGATCGTCGCGATCGTCAAGTCGTCGCAGCTCTCCAGCGTGGTGATGTCCGCGATGGCCGGCGCGAACTTCGGCAAGGAAGGCGACGAGCCGCCGGTCTAGACGGATGAACAAGCCGGAGCGGGTGGTGCCGTCGCCCCGGGGAGTCTTTGGAAGCTTCGGCACCGGTCAATCACCCAATCAAGGAAGGAACCTCATGAAGGCAATCAACTCCACGCGCGCGCTGGCGTTCGCACTGCTCGCCGGCGCCACCGTGCTCGGCACCGGCTGCTCGGTGATCCGCGGCCAGAGCTCCGTCGGCGCCTACGTCGACGACACGGCCATCACGACCGCCGTCAAGGCCAAGTTCGTCGAGGACAAGATCGTCGATGCGGGTGCGATCAAGGTGCAGACGCTCAACGGCACCGTGCAGCTGTCCGGCTTCGCGAAGTCGGACTCCGAAAAGGCGAAGGCCGAATACATCGCCCGCAACACCAAGGGCGTGCGCGAAGTGCAGAACAACCTGGCGGTCCGCCCGTAACGATCCCTCGTGGAAGGCAGGCGAGCGGCCGGCCCCGCCGCCTGCCTTTTTTCTTGCACCAGCGAAATCGCATGAGGACCTTCGACTGCGACCACTGCGGCCAGCCGCTCTTCTTCGAAAACGTGCAATGCCTGCGCTGCGGCAGCGCGCTGGCGTTCCTGCCGGACCGGCTCGCGCTGGCGGCGATCGAGCCGGTTCCCGGTGAGGACGGCCTCTGGCGGCGGCGCGGCGCCCGAGCGCGCCCGCCGGCGGACCGCAGCTACCGGCTGTGCCGCAACAACACCGAACACCAGGCATGCAACTTCGCCGTCCCGGTGGACGATCCGAATCCGCTGTGCGTTTCGTGCCGGCAGACTCGCATCCTGCCGGACCTGTCGGTGCCGCACAACCGCGACCGCTGGTACCGCATCGAGGTGGCCAAGCGACGGCTGTTCTACACCTTGGCCAAGCTCGGACTGGTGGCGGTGGAGCCGCCCGGCGGCGAGCGCGACGGGCCGGTCTTCGAATTCCTCGCCGACCTGCCCGGGCAGCAGGTCCTGACCGGCCATTGCGACGGAGTGATCACGCTCAACGTCGCCGAGGCGGACGACGCGGAGCGCGTTGCCCGGCGCATCGCCCTCCATGAGCCGTATCGCACGCTATTGGGCCACCTGCGCCACGAGTCCGGCCACTATTACTGGGATCGGCTGATCCTCGAGGGCGGTCGCACGGAGGATTTCCGGGCGCTGTTCGGCGACGAGCGCGTCGATTACGGTCAGGCGCTGGATGCCTATTACGCGGCCGGCGGCGCCGCGCCCGGCTGGCAGGAGCACCATGTCAGCGCCTATGCGACTGCGCACCCGTGGGAGGACTGGGCGGAAACCTGGGCGCATTACCTGCACATGGTGGACCTGCTGGAGACCGCGTCGTCGTACCACACCAGGCTGGCCCTGCCCGGCAAGGCGCTGCAGGACGCGCAGGAGGTCATCAACCCGTTCGATCCCGGCACCGCGGGTTTCGATCGCCTGGTCGAGCAGTGGGTTCCGCTCACCCTCCTCCTCAACAGCCTCAACCGCAGCCTCGGCCAGGACGACGCGTATCCGTTCGCGCTCAGCGGACGCGCCCTGGAGAAGCTGCGCTTCGTGCACGACCTGATCCGGGCCCAGCCCGGATCGGACCGGGCGGCCGATCGCTCGCGCCAGGAACCGGCCGCACGGCCCTGAATCCGGCGAGCCAAGCGGGCACCGACGCCGGCCCGGCAGCCTCTCACCCGGCCTTGATCGTGAGCTGGTTGTTCACCGATGCCACGCCCTTGACCTTGAGTGCCAGTTCCGCGGCGCGTTCCTTGGCGCTGGCGGTCGGGGCCGGGCCGCTCAGCGTGACGACGCCGTCGCGCGTGTCGACGTCGATGCGGATCGCGCTCAGCTCCTTGTCGCCCGCCAGCGCGGCGTTCACCTTGGCCGTGATGCTGGCGTCGTCCACCTTGTTGGCGGCGGCAGCGCCCATCGCGCGAGTGTCCCGCGCCGCCCGGTCGATCGAGGCCTCGGCGCTGGCGCCGGCTTCACCCGCGTCCTGGCGCGCCGTCTCGCGCGCCTCGTCACGACTGTCCCTGGCCACCTGCCCGGTCTGGCTGGCCGCGGACCCGTCGCTGGCACCGGTGCGTTCGTCGGCCCGGTCGCAGGCCGCAAGGCCGAGCACCAGCGCGGCGGCCGAAACGGCCATCAGGCTCTGGCGTTGAATGGTTCGCATGGTTTCTCCTTTGCAGGGTCGGTTCTGGGGCTGTGCTCGCCCCACGGATCGAGTCACTGTAGGCAACGGCGGCCAGCTTTGCGGTCGGACCGTTCCGAAGCGGGCGTAGGAGAAGGCGAGGGATGAGCGTCGTCCTGCCTCGTGGGGTGCCGCTGCGCGCCGGGTCTGGTGCAGAGCTGGCGATCCTCCCCGACGGCATACTCGAGCGATGCAGTCCCTCTCCCGCTGGTTGCCGTTCCTGCGCTGGCCGCGTCCCGACGCGGCCCTGTTGCGTGGGGAGTTCGCGGCCGCCCTCACCGTCGCCGTCGTGA
>CAVPTY010000092.1:0-31188 GCA_963708655.1 uncultured beta proteobacterium | reverse complement strand
ACCAGTTCGCGGCTTCGGCGAAGGGCGTCGGCAGCAGCTTGTGCTCCCGCACGATCTCGTTCCACAGGTCTTCCTTGTCGGCCATCATGACCTCCAGGTCGATCTGCTGGACCCCGCCGGCCGCCATGCCGAACCAGTCGGCGATCCGGGGCCACAGGTGTTCCCAGCGGAAATGGTCGCCATTGACCATGTTGAATGCCTCGTTGGCGGCGGCAGGCGTGGTGGCGGCCCACAGCATGCCCTTGTTCAGCAACTCGACGTCGCTGGCGCAATGCACGGCCCGATAGGCGCCTTCCGGGCCCGGGAAGCGCAAGGGCAGCCCCAGGTTCTTGCAGAGCGTCGCATAGACGGCGATCGGCTTGGGCAGGTTGATGTCGGTGCGGGCGTAGCCGCAGACGATGTGCGGTCGCATCAAGGACCAGGTCCAGCGCTTGCCCTGCGCCAGCTGCCTGAGGAAATCCTCCTGCGTGTAGTAGAAGTTCGGCGGAAAGTGCCGCGGGTCGCTTTCCTTCGCCGGCGTCTTGAAAGGCCCCAGGTGGCGGCCGTAGTACTTGGAGCCCTGCAACAGACAGACATGCCGCAGCCCGGTGGCGGCTGGCTCGATCGCGGTCATCGCGTTGCGGAACAGGTCGGTGTCGCGCGCGACCTTGTCGACCCAGCGGGTGCCGGTGGCATGGCCCGTCCAGAAGATGTGGGTGGCGTCGGCCAGGGCGCCGAGCTTGACTTCGCAGTCCGCCGGATCGCTCATGTCGCAGACGACGTGGCGGGCGCGGGTATCGAATTCGGGCGGTCGGCGCGAGACGATGGTCACGTCCCAGCCGCCGACGCGGTCCAGCAATTGCGCCATGTTGGCGCCGACCATGCCGGTGCCGCCGAGGACGACGGCTGCCTTGTCCGTGCCGGTGCCGCCTTCGGCGCCGGGGTGCAGCGTTGTCATGGAAAGGGACATGTCTCGCGGACGCCTTCAGCGCGCGGTCATGGCTCGGGGCAGGCTCATCACGATCTCGGGGAAGACCGTGATCAGGATCGTGGCGATCACCATCAGGATGAAGAACGGGAAGCCGGCCCTGGCAACGGTGAAGATGTCCTTGCCGGTGAGGTTCTGCACCACGAACAGGTTGAAGCCGACCGGCGGCGTGATCTGCGCCATCTCGACCACCACCACCACGTAGATGCCGAACCAGAGCAGGTCGATGCCGGCCGCCTGCACCGCCGGCAGGATCACCGAGGTGGTCAGCAGCACGATCGAGATGCCATCCAGGAAGCAGCCCAGCACGATGAAGAAGATCGTCAGCGCGACCAGCAGCGCCCAGGCCGGCAGGCGTTCGCCGGCGATCCAGCTGGCCAGGGCCGCCGGCAGACCGGTGAAGCTCATCGCGGAGGTCAGGTAGGCGGCGCCCAGCAGGATGAAGAAGATCATCGTCGAGGTCCGCACGGCGCCGAGCAGGCTGGCCAGCATGGTGGTCTTGTTCAGCATGCCCGACAGCCCGGCGATCAGCAGCGCGCCGACCACGCCGATGGCCGCGGCCTCGGTCGCCGTGGCATAGCCGGCATAGATCGACCCGATCACGCCCAGGATCAGCAGCACCACCGGGATCAGGCGCCGGGTGGCATACACCCTGGCCGCGAACCGCATCCGCAGGCCAGCTGCCGGGATCTGCTGCTTGTTCCACAGCGCCCAGAGCATGACGTAGCCCGAGAACAGCGTCATCAGCAGCAGGCCCGGCAACACGCCGGCGATGAACAGGCGCGCCACCGAGACCTGCGCTGCCACCCCATAGACGATCATGATGATCGACGGCGGGATCAGCAGTCCCAGCGTGCCGGACCCGGCCAGCGACCCGATGGAGATGGCTTCCGGATAGCCGCGCGACTTGAGCTCGGGCAGGGAAATCCGGCCGATGGTGGCGGCGGTGGCCGCGGACGAGCCGCTCACCGCGGCGAAGATGCCGCAGCCCAGCACGTTGACGTGCAGCAGCCGGCCGGGCAGCTTGTCGACCCATGGCGCGAGGCCGGCAAACATGTCATCGGACAGCTTGGTGCGAAACAGGATCTCGCCCATCCAGATGAACAGCGGCAACGCCGTCATGGTCCAGCTGGCGCTCGACGACCAGCTGGTGGTGGCCAGGATCGAGCCCGCCGGCGCATCGGTGAAGAAGTGCATGCCGATGAGGCCGACCGCCAGCAGCGCCGGCGCCACCCACACCCCCATCGCCAGCAGCGCGAACAGCGAGCCGATGAGGACCACCGAAATCCAGGTCATCTCCATCATTCGCTCCGTTCTTCACCATCGCCCACTTCGAAGGCCTCGTGGCGCAGCACGCGCACCAGGCGTTCGGCGAAGGCCACGACCAGCAGCATCGACCCCAGCACCATCGGCAGCTGCGGGATCCACATCGGCGCCGGCACCAGCCCTTGCGACACTTCATTGAAGCGGAAGCTCTCCAGCACGAAGGCCGCGCAGTACCAGGCGAGATACCCCGCCAGCACCATGCCGATGGCGCTGGCCAGCACCTCCATGAAGTGGTGCAGCGATTCCGGCACGAAGCGCGTCACGGCGGACACCCGGATGTGGGAGCCGCAGTACAGGGCGTACGGCAGGCCGAAGAAGCCGGCCGCCGCCATCGCCCAGGCCGCGAACTCGTCGGCATCGCGCACCGTGGAGCCGAGGTTGCGGGCAATGACCTGCGCGAGGATCAGTCCGCAGATGAGGACCAGCGAGGCTGCCGACAGCAGCCCGGAAGCCAGATACAGCCGGTGCAGGCCCCGCATCGCCGCTCAGCGCCTGGCCTGGTCGAGGATGGCCTTGCCGTCGGGGCCGGCCTTCTTGAGCCATTCGTCCGCCATGGTGGCACCGACCTTGGTCAGGTCCGCATTGATCGCCGGCGGCGTCGGGCCCACCACCATGCCGTTCTTGGCCAGCTTCTCCGTCAGCTCGCTGGTCTGCTTGCGCGCGGCGTCCCAGCCCTTCTTCTCGGCGCGTGCGGCGGCTTCCAGCAGCGCTTTCTGCGAGGCGGGCGGCAGCTGGTTGAAGGCCCGGGCATTGACCATGGTCACGTTCTTGGGGATGAACGCCTGCACGTCGTAGTAGTACTTGGAAAAATCCCAGGCCTGCGAATCGACGCCGGTGGCGGGCGACGTGATCATCGCCTCGATCAGTCCGGTGCCGAACGCCTGCGGCACGTCGCCGGAATTCACCGTGGTGGGCGACGCCCCCATCAGTTCGACCATGCGCGAGGTGGCGGCGTTGTAGGCGCGGAACTTCATGCCCTTGAAGTCCGACATCTCCTTGACCGGCACCTTGGTGTAGATGCCCTGCGGCGGCCACGGAACGCTGTACAGCAGCTTGATGCCCTGCTTGGCCAGTCGCGCTTCCATGGTCGCGCGGCTGGCCTGCCACAGCTTCCAGGCGCTGTCGAAGTCCCGCGCCAGCAGCGGCACGGCGTCGACTTCATAGATCGGGTCTTCGTTGCCGAGCACCGAGATCAGCACGTCGCCGACCTGCACCTGGCCGGTCTGCACCGCGCGCTTGAGGTCAGGCCGCTTGAACAGCACCGAGTTGGAGTGGACCTTGATCTCGAGCTCGCCCTTGGTGGCCTTGGCTACGTCGGCGGCGAAATCGCGTGCCACGGCGGTGATGTAGTTGCCGTCCGGCTGCTCCGCGGACATGTTCCATTTCTGGGCGGCCCAGGCCGATGGCAGCGCCAGGCAAGCGGCGGCGCAGGCGGACAGGATGTAGCGGCGGTTCATGGTCATCAGACTCTCCAGAGGGACAAAAATCAGGCACCCAGCCGCCAGAGCGACTGGAACGAACAGACCTCGCCGGCGGGCAAGCCCAACGAAGCAGACAAGGCCTTGGCATGCTCCACGGCGACGGTCGCGCGCGTCGACTCCACGATGACGAGTCCGTCGGCGGGGGCGGCCACCGCATCGGCGGTGACCGGCGTCGACAGACCGGTGTCGGTTTCCATCAGTGTCGCGCGGATCACGTGGTCTTGTGCGGCAATCGCGATCAATGCCTGCTGCAACTGCGCGCGGACCCCAGCCTGGGCCAGCCGGTCCGGCGGCACCACGAACAGCGCGAGCGACCCGCCCTCGCCCTCGCCCGCCTCCACGCTGAGCTTGCCGACCCGGCGCTGCGTGCCGCGCATGCGCTTGAAGTTTTCCAGCGACCAGGCGGTCTGGTTGGCGAAGGCTTGGCGATAGGCGTCAGTCTGGAACACGTCCAGGCTATCGGTGTAATACAGCGCCAGGTAAGGGCGCGGACAGGTACCGATGGCGCCGAAGCGGCGCGCGCTCTGAAAGCCGGGAATCGCGACACGCTCCTGCATGTGCTCGCGGTCGTACCACCGGTTGAAGTCCAGGTCGTGCTCGGGATCCACGTCGGTCCAGATGCAAAGCAGACCGCGGGTCTTGTCGGAATTCATGGGATAGGCAGGTAAGGGAAGTCGTGCGAGTGTCACTCAACCGGTGCCGCGGAATCCAACAAGGAATCTTGGCGAGCGCCCATCAGATTTCCTTATGGGCCGGCGGTGCCAGTGTCCACGGGTCTCCGGCCACGTCTGCCGCCGGCATCCGGGCCACGTCTCCGGGTAAACCCCGAGCGAAGTCCTGTGCTGTCTGCTGCGCGACCGACGCGATCTGCTGGAACAGCGGCGTCTCCGGGCCCGACCGGTACGAGCAGACGAGCGCCATGTTGGGCATCTCGGCGTCGATCTGGAGCAGGCGCACGTCACCGTCGGCCAGCTCCCGCTGGATGATCGCGGGCGGAATCATCGCCAGGCCGAAGCCATCGACCACCAGCCGGATCATGGCCGACACCGAAGTCATGCAATTGATGTGAACGGGCCGGCCGATCCGGGCATCGAACAGGCGCTCCAGGAACCTGTGTGGACCGGAGTTGCGGGAAAAACTCAGGATCGGGAACGTGGCGATGTCGGTGAGCGTCAACACCTCTCCGTGGAGGTTCAGACGCGGTGCGCCGAACCATCGCATCGGGAAGTCGCACAGCGGCATGTTCTGCACATCCGCGCCCAGAACGGAATCGGTTTGCAGGATGACGTCGAGGTTGCCCTTGCCGAACTGGTCGATCAGGCGAATCGTCGTGTCACCTGCCAGCTCGATCTCCAACTGCGGATAGACGCGGTGGATGCGCGCCATCAGTTCCGGAAACCAGGAATGGATGATCGACTCGATCACGCCGACGCGCACCACGCCGGTGTACAGCGCCCGGTCCTTCATGCTCTCGAGCATCTCATGCGTGGTGCGCACGAGGCGATCAGCGTAGGCCAGGGCCTTGCTGCCCTCCAGCGTCAGTGTGACCTCGCGGTCACCGCGATCGAACAGCCGCACGCCGAGCTCCTGCTCCAGCGTCGCGATGCGACTGGAAACGGCAGCTTGCGTCGTGTGCAGCTTCTCTGCGGTCAGCCGGAAATTGCGAAGCTTGGCGAGCCAGACAAAGGTTTCCAGGAAGCGCAGATTCATCCAGGCAATTTTATGAGTGGCGACCTCCGGGTCGCCGTGCAGGCGGGATTTCCGGGCGCCGCAAAGTCCACGTGGAGCAACAATCAGCCAAGCAGATGCCGACAAACTGTCGACGGATTGTAAATGAGAACTAGAATCCTCCCGATGTCACATCCGGGCCGGACCAGGGAGGTTGCGTAGATGGCCACCAAGCGTGCTCCCGCGGCACCGCACGCGCCGAGGCGCGTCGCCGATGGCGCCTCGCGCCAGCCCATCGTTTCCTCGGCCCACCTGCTGTCTCCACGCAGCGCCGAGTTGAGCGAATTCGAGTTCGGCCTGATCGTCGCCGGCAACGCATTTCACCGCTGGGTCGCCCACTGCATGAGCGCCGCGGGCTTGCGGGACCTCACGCCCCTGGACGTCGTGGTACTGCACCACGTCACGCACCGCGCGCGCGACAAGCGGCTGGCCGACATCTGCTTCATCATGAACGTGGAGGACACCCACCTGATCAACTACTCGCTCAAGAAGCTGCAGAACCTGCGGGTCGTGGCTTCGAGCAGAAACGGCAAGGAAGTGACCTACGCCGCCACCGACCTGGGCCGCGAATACGTCGAACGTTATCGCGGCATCCGCGAGCGCTGCCTCATCAACGCGCTCGATGCCGACGACGGGCTCAACCGCGATATCGGCGAGCTTGCGCGCCTGCTGCGCGTGCTCTCCGGCATGTACGACCAGGCAGCCCGCTCCGCTGCCTCTCTTTGAACAAGGAACACCCCATGGACCAAAAGCGCTGGCAATTCTGGATCGACCGCGGTGGCACGTTCACCGACGTGGTCGGCCGCCGGCCCGACGGCTCGCTGGTCACCCACAAGCTCCTGTCCGACAACCCCGAGCAGTACCGCGATGCCGCCGTGGCCGGCATCCGCCACCTGCTGGGCCTGCACGCGCACGAGCCGGTCTCGCCGGACCAGGTGGAGAGCGTCAAGATGGGCACGACGGTGGCGACCAACGCGCTGCTGGAGCGCAAGGGCGAGCCCACGCTGCTGGTGACCACGCGCGGCTTTCGCGACGCGCTGCGCATCGCCTACCAGAACCGGCCGCGCCTGTTCGATCGACGCATCGTGCTGCCCGAACTGCTGTACAGCGCCGTGATCGAAGCCCATGAACGCGTCGGCTGCGCAAGGCGAGGTGATCGAGCCGCTGGACGAGGCCCATCTGCGCACCGAGCTGGAGGGGGTGTTCGCGCAGGGCCTGCGCAGCGTCGCGATCGTGTTCATGCACGGCTACCGGTTCACGCAGCACGAGCAGGCGGCGGCGCGCATCGCGCGCGAGGTCGGCTTCACGCAGGTCAGCAGCTCGCACGAAACCAGCCCGATGATGAAGTTCGTCAGCCGCGGCGACACCACCGTGGTCGATGCCTACCTGTCGCCGATCCTGCGCCGCTACGTCGACCAGGTCGCCGCCGAAATGCCCGGCGTGCGCCTGTTCTTCATGCAGTCCTCCGGCGGCCTGGCCGACGCGCACGCGTTCCAGGGCAAGGACGCGATCCTGTCGGGCCCGGCCGGCGGCATCGTGGGCATGGCGCGCACGGCGACGCTGGCCGGCTTCGACAAGGTGATCGGCTTCGACATGGGCGGCACCTCCACCGACGTGTCGCACTTCGCCGGCGAGTTCGAACGCGAGTTCGAGACCCAGGTGGCCGGCGTGCGGATGCGCGCGCCGATGATGAGCATCCACACCGTCGCCTCCGGTGGCGGCTCGATCCTGGAGTTCGACGGGGCGCGCTTGCGGGTCGGGCCGCGCAGCGCCGGTGCCAATCCGGGCCCGGCGAGCTACCGGCGCGGCGGCCCGCTGGCCGTGACCGATGCCAACGTCATGGTCGGCAAGATCCAGCCGAAGTATTTCCCGCATGTGTTCGGCCCCGGCGGCAACGAGGCGCTGAGCTACGACGTCGTCCGCGACCGCTTCGCCGAGCTGGCCGCCCGCGCCGGCATGACGCCCGAAGCGTGCGCCGAAGGCTTCATCGACATCGCCGTGCAGCAGATGGCCAACGCGATCAAGAAGATTTCGGTGGCCCGCGGCTACGACGTCACGCGCTATACGCTGCAATGCTTCGGCGGCGCCGGCGGCCAGCACGCCTGCCAGGTGGCCGACGCGCTGGGCATGGGCCGCGTGCTGGTGCACCCGCTCGCCGGCGTGCTGTCCGCGTACGGGATGGGCCTGGCGGACCAGAACACCATTCGCGAGCAGGCGATCGAGCTGCCCCTGGCGCCCGGCTCGCTGCCGGCGATCGCGCAGCGGCTCGACGAGATCGGCGCCGCCGCCCGGGCCGAGCTGGAGCGGCAGCAGGCCGCCAGCGGCCCGGTGACGCTCAAGCGCCGGGTCCACGTGCGCTACGAAGGAACCGACTCGGCCCTGGTCGTGCCGTTCGGCGACCTGGCCGCGATCGACAGCCGGCTTCGAGGCGGCCTACCGGCAACGCTTTTCCTTCCTCATGCGCGGCAAGCGCATGATCGTCGAGGCCGTGTCGGTGGAGGCGGTGGTGGCCGGCGACGCGCCGGCGGAGCCGCGGCATCCCGTGCACGCCGGCGCGCGAGGTGCCGCGCCGCGAGACGGTGCGCATGTACTCCACCGGCCGCTGGCACGAGGCGGCGCTGGTGGTGCGCGAGGACCTGCGGCCCGGCGACCACGTCGCCGGCCCGGCGATCATCGCCGAGCGCAACGCCACCACGGTGGTCGAGCCCGGCTGGGAGGCGCGCCTCACGGAGCTGGATCACATCGTGCTGGAGCGGCGCGCCGAGCGCGACGTGAAGTACGCGGCGGGCACCAGGGTCGATCCGGTGCTGCTGGAGGTGTTCAACAACCTGTTCATGAACATCGCCGAGCAGATGGGCCTGCAGCTGCAGAACACCGCCTACTCGGTCAACATCAAGGAGCGGCTCGACTTCTCCTGCGCGCTGTTCGACGCGCAGGGCAACCTCATCGCCAACGCGCCGCACATGCCGGTGCACCTGGGCTCGATGGGCGAGAGCATCAAGACCGTGATCCGCGAGAACGCCGGCCGCATGTCGCCGGGCGACGTCTACGTGCTGAACGACCCGTACCACGGCGGCACGCACCTGCCGGACGTGACGGTGATCACGCCGGTGTACCTGCACTCCTCCCCCCTTGACGACGGGGGAGGGTCGGGGGAGGGGGTGGGCCCGTTGCGCCGCAGGCCTCGGAACCGACGTTTTTCGTCGGTTCCAGAGGCCACCACGCCGACATCGGCGGCGTGACGCCGGGCTCCATGCCGCCGTTTTCGACCCGGATCGAGGAGGAAGGCGTGCAGATCGACAACTTCAAGCTGGTCGATCGCGGCACGCTGCGCGAAGCGGAGATCCTGGACTTGCTGCGCAGCGGCCTGCATCCGAGTCGCAACCCAGAGCAGAACCTGGCGGACCTGAAGGCGCAGATCGCCGCCAACGAGAAAGGCGTGCAGGAGCTGCGCGCGCATGGTCGGCCAGTTCGGGCTCGACATGGTGCAGGCCTACATGCGCCACGTGCAGGACAACGCCGAGGAGTCGGTGCGCCGCGTGATCACGCGGCTGAAGGACGGGCAGTTCACGCTGCCGCTGGACAACGGCGCGCGGATCGAGGTGACGATCCGCGTCGATGCGGCCAGCCGCAGCGCCGAGATCGATTTCACCGGCACCTCGCCGCAGCAGACCAACAACTTCAACGCGCCGACGGCCGTCTGCATGGCCGCCGTGCTCTACGTGTTCCGCACGCTGGTGGACGACGACATCCCGCTCAACGCCGGCTGCCTCAAGCCGCTGAAGGTGATCATCCCGGCCGGCTCGATGCTCAACCCGGATCCGCCGGCGTCGGTCGTGGCCGGCAACGTGGAGACTTCGTCGTGCATCACCAACGCGCTGTACGGCGCGCTGGGCGTGATGGCCGCCAGCCAGTGCACGATGAACAACTTCACCTTCGGCAACCAGCGCTACCAGTACTACGAGACGATTTCGGGCGGCAGCGGCGCCGGCGCGGAGATCGACGCGTCGGGCCGCGTGGTGGGCGGATTCGACGGCACCAGCGTCGTGCAGACGCACATGACGAACTCACGCCTGACCGACCCGGAAGTGCTGGAGTTCCGCTTCCCGGTGCGGCTGGACAGCTACCAGATTCGCGCCGGTTCGGGCGGTGCCGGCCGCTGGAAGGGCGGCAATGGCGGCGTGCGGCGCGTCCGGTTCCTGGAGCCGATGATCGCCAGCATCCTGTCCAACAGCCGGCGCCATGGCCCGTTCGGGATGGCCGGCGGGGAAGCCGGGTTGCCCGGCATCAATCGGGTGGTGCGCGCGGACGGCACCGTGGAGATGCTGGACCACATCGGCAGCGCGCAGATGCAGCCGGGCGACGTGTTCGAGATCCACACGCCGGGTGGCGGCGGCTTCGGAAAGGCGGCGTGACATGGAGCCGGCATCCTGCGCGCTGCTGGAGAACTACCGCTTTCTCGCGCGCTACAACCGCTGGTTCAACGAGCGGCTCTACGACGCCTGCGAACGGCTGCCGGACGCGGAGCGGCGCCGCGGCCGGGGCGCATTCTTCGGCTCGATCCACGGCAGTCTCAACCACCTGGTGTGGGGCGATTGCCTGTGGCTGGAGCGCTTCGGCGCGCAGGGCGTCGCGTTCGCGGCGTTCGCCGGCGACCTGCTCGCGCTGCCGCCGGGCGCCGGTCACGGCACGATCCTGCACGAGGACTGGTCCGGCCTGCGCACGCGGCGCGCGCGACTGGACATGGTCATCGAGGCATGGACCCATGAAATGCCCGCGGACTACCCGCTGCGCACCATGCGCTACGCCAACACCAAGGGGGTCGAGCGCGCCCATCCCATGTGGCAGGCGCTGACGCACTTCTTCAACCACCAGACCCACCACCGGGGCCAGGTGACCACCTTGTTGTCGCAGGTCGGCGTCGACGTGGGCGTCACGGACCTGATCGTCCTGGTCTGACAAGCCGCACCCAGCCGCAGGCGGGCACAAAAAAACCCGCCGCGGCGGGTTTTTCTCGATTCGGGGCCGGCTACTTCTTGGCGGCGCTGGCGGCCGGTTTCGCGGCATCCGCCTTGGCTTCCTTCCTGTCGACCTTGGCCTTCGCGTCCTTGGCGGTGCCCTTGTCGTCCTTCTTCTCCGCCGCCACCGGCTTGAACGCCTGGCCGTTCACCGTCAGCCCCTCTTCGGAGAACTTGGCGGCACGCGATTCGCCCACGCCCTTCACCCGGTCGATGAAGTCCTGCCAGTCCTTGAACGCGCCTTTCTTGCGCTCGTTCAGGATGAGCTTGCTCGTGACCGGGCCGATGCCCTTGAGCCCGTCGAGATCGGCCTCGGTGGCCTTGTTCACGTCGATCGCCGCCATGGCGACCGCGGCGGCGCAGCACATGGCCAGCGCGGCCAGCAATTTCTTCCACATGAAGTTTCTCCTGGTAGTTGATTCAACCCGCGCGCGCACCGGCGCCGGTCGCCGTTTAACGGGCGCACCCCGGGCGGCGTTGACCATCCGCCGGTTCAGGAGGAGGCAGAGAGTGCCGCGATGTAACGGGCGACGCCGGTCTGCACGTCGGCGAACGCATGCTTGCAGCCGGCCGCGCGCAAGGCCGTGAGGTCGGCCTCGGTATAGCACTGGTACTTGCCGCGCAGGGCATCCGGGAAGGGAACGTACTCGATCAGCCCGCGCGCGGCGGCGGCGGCGGCGTCCAGCGGCGGCTGCGGACGGGCCATGGCATTGACGACGGCCGCGGCCACGTCGTTGAACGGCTGCGCCTGCCCGGTCCCCAGGTTGAAGATGCCGGAGGTGCCTGGATGGTCGAGGAACCACAGGTTCACCGCCACCACGTCGTCGACGAAGACGAAGTCGCGCCTCTGTTCGCCGGGCCCGTAGCCGCCGTATTCGCCGAACAGCCTGACCCTGCCGTCGGCGCGGAACTGGTTGAACTGGTGGAAGGCGACGCTGGCCATGCGGCCCTTGTGCTGCTCGCGCGGCCCGTACACGTTGAAGTAGCGGAAGCCCGCGACCTGGTGCCGGTTGCGGTCGAACCGGGTGCCGCACTCCAGGCGCATGCGCTGGTCGAACAGCAGCTTGCTGTAGCCGTAGACGTTGAGCGGGCGCTCGAACTCGGGGCTCTCCCGGAATGTCGCGGAGCCGCCGTAGGTGGCGGCAGACGAGGCGTACAGCAGGCGGGTGCCGTGGCCCTGGCATGCCGCGTACAACTCGCACGACAAGGTGTAGTTGTTGTGCATCATGTACTTGCCGTTGCTTTCCATCGTGTCGCTGCACGCGCCTTCGTGGAAGACGGCTTCCACCTGCCCGTAATGGCCCTTGGCGAAGCGCTCGTAGAACACGCCGGCGTCGACGTAGTCGCCGATGCGCAGGTCGGCGAGGTTGCGGAACTTGTCGCCCTGCGTCAGGTCGTCGACGGCGATCAGGTCGTCGATCCCGCGGGCGTTCAGGCCCTTGACGATGTTGGAGCCGATGAAGCCTGCGGCTCCCGTGACGACGATTCTCATGATGGACTCTTCAATTCGGGGTCAAGGACGCAGAGGACGCAAAGGGTACGCAGAAGCCGCAAAAGAACAGCCGGTGCAATTGTCAAGTTCATTTTCTGCGTCCTCTGCGTCTCCTTTGCGACCTCTGCGTTCGGCTGTTGGGTTGCCGGCAGGCCACCTATCCAAAAAGTTCTTCGTACGACACCGTCGCCGTCCCGAACTTGCCCACCACGATCCCGCCGGCCTTGTTGGCCAGCGGCATCGCGTCGCGCAGCGGCAGCCCCGCCGCCACCAGCGCCGCCAGCGTGGCGATCACCGTGTCGCCGGCGCCGGTGACGTCGAACACCTCGCGCGCCTGCGCCTGCACGTGCACCTCGCCGCCGGCGTCGAACAGCGTCATGCCGTCCTCGCCCAGCGTGACCAGCAGCGCGTCCAGCCCCAGCGCCGCGCGCAGCCGCTGCGCGCGCTCGCGCAGGTCGGCTTCGCCCTGCCAGGCGCCCACCACCTGCTGCAGTTCGGCCCGGTTGGGCGTGATCACCGTGGCGCCCGCGTAGCGCGTGTAGTCGCAGCCCTTGGGGTCGATCAGCACCGCCTGGCCACGCTGGCGGGCGGCCTCGATCATGGTCGGTATGTGCGCGAGCCCGCCCTTGCCGTAATCGGAGAACAGCACGGCATCGTGCTTGGGCGCGAGCTGCACGAACGCCTGCGTTTGCGAGGCGAGCGCCTCGTGGTCCGGCTCGCTTTCGAAGTCCATGCGCAGCAGCTGCTGGTGCCGCCCGATCACTCGCAGCTTCACCGTCGTGCGCAGCGCCGGGTCGCGCTTGAGGTGGGTCGCGATGCCGGTACCGCGCAGCAGTTCCTCCAGCCGCCGCCCCGGCTCGTCATCGCCGACAACGCCCAGGAAGCTGGCCTTGGCCCCCAGCGTCGTGACGTTGAAGGCGACGTTGGCGGCCGCGCCGATGCGCTCCTCTTCGCGGTTCACCTTGACGACCGGCACCGGCGCCTCGGGCGAAATGCGATCCACGGCCCCGTGCCAGTAGCGGTCCAGCATCGCGTCGCCGACCACCAGCACGCGCGCGCGCGCCAGTTGCTGCTTCGTCGGTATCGTCATCGTGGTCTTCAGAGTTCTTCCACCCGGCGCGCCGGGTAACTGTCCCAGGCCTGGCAGCCGGGACACTGCCAGAAATGCTGCTTGGCTTCGAAGCCGCACGCGGCGCAGCGGTATCGCGTCAAAGGCTTCGTCGCGTGCTCCAGCGCATTCTGCACGCGCGGATGGAACTGCTCGTGCTCCAGCTTCTCGCCGGCCAGCCACTTCGCCGCGGCCACCAGCGACGGCTCCCGCTCGAGATGCCTGGCGTACCAGCCGCGCGCGGCCTCGGCGTCCGCTTGCAGCTGGGCGATGCCTTCCAGGACGTCGAGCGAGGGCGACTGCTCGTAGCTCGCCTGCAGCACCTCCAGCGCTTCGCGCTGCCGGCCGCAGGCCTGCGCCGCCTCGGCCAGCGGCCTCGCCACCAGCCCCATGGCGGCCGGCGCGTGCCGGGCGACGGCGAGCAGGGTCTCCAGTGCCGCCGCCTCGTCGCCGGCGCGCCGCTGGAGCGCGGCCAGCTCGAGGCCCGGCCGCGGCGCGTCCGGCGCGATCTGCATCGCCTGGCGCAGCAGGCGCTCCGCCTCGCCCGGGGGCGCACCGGCAGCCTGCTCGCACAGGTAGTGCGCCTGCCGCCCGGCGAAGTTGCCGTGGCCGCTGGCGTCCAGCTTGCGGGCGACCTCGGAGGCCTGGACCCAGTCGCGCGTGCGCTCATAGATCGCCAGCAGCGCCGGCAGGGCCTGGCCCTCGTACGGCGTGCCTTCCAGCTTGCGCAAGGCATCCTCGGCGCGATCGAGCAGGCCGGCCTTGAGGAAGTCCAGCGCCAGTCCATGCTGCGCCCGCTGGCGCTCGGCGCGGCTCAGGTCGCCGCGCGAGAGCAGGTGTTCGTGCACCCGCACCGCCCGCTCGTACTCGCCACGGCGGCGAAACAGGTTGCCCAGCGCGAAGTGCAGCTCCGACGT
Organism: uncultured beta proteobacterium; assembly: GCA_963708655.1. GTDB lineage: Bacteria > Pseudomonadota > Gammaproteobacteria > Burkholderiales > Burkholderiaceae_C > Ramlibacter. The sequence goes on along the minus strand of CAVPTY010000092.1, from coordinate 17,151 downwards.
GTCCGGGATCCTTCTGCACGGCCTCGATGAAGGCGTCGATGGCCTGGTCCTGCTGCTCGTTGAGCAGGAAGTTCAGTCCCTTGAAATAGGCCTTGGGCGCCTGCCGGTTCTCGATGCGCAGCTGCCGCAGGTCCAGCCGCGAGGCGAGCCAGCCCAGCACGAACGCGATCGGCAGTCCCCACAGCACCCAGCTGAGGTCAAAGTCCATGGTGGTTGGCCGCGCCCGGATCGAGCGCCGATGACGGCGACCGGGCCGGCTGGCCGCGCCGGGCTGCCGCGCGATGCTTCAGCCAGCGCGGCACCATGCCCAGCGCGCCGATGACCAGGCCCAGCGCGAACGCGGCCAGCACCACCAGCACCAGCGGGGCAGTCCAGCGCGTGCCGAAGAAGAAGTGCACCGTCGCATCCTGCTGGTTGTTCAGCGCGAATGCGAAGAGGGTAAAAAAAATGGCTGCCTTGAGCAGCCACATGAGGTATTTCATCGAGCTCCTCGCCCGTGGAATTCTAAGGGCCGGGTCGGTGGGGATCCGGATCAGGCCTTGCCTTCCATTTCGTCGGTCCGCTTGTCCACGGCTTCGCGCAGGGCCTTGCCCGGCTTGAAGTGCGGAACGCGTTTTTCGGGGATCTGCACGCTTTCGCCCGAGCGCGGGTTGCGGCCCATGCGCGGCGGCCGCCGGTTGATCGAGAAGCTGCCGAAGCCGCGGATCTCGATGCGGTGTCCCCGCACCAGGGCGTCGCTCATCGCGTCGAGGATGGTCTTGACGGCGTATTCGGCGTCGCGGTGCGTCAGCTGGCCAAAGCGGGAGGCCAGTTCTTCGACGAGGTCGCTGCGGGTCATAGGCGCTCTTGTTGTTTGCTGCCACGGCGGGCGGCGCGCCGGATCGGCTCCGGCCACTGCCATCATCCATGTGGCTGCGCAGGACCTGCCTGCGCAGCGAGATGGACCCCGGGCGCCAGGGCCCGGGACGTCATGCCGCTTACTGCTTGTCGGCGTTGTCCAGCTTGGCGCGCAGCAGCGCGCCCAGGCTGGTCGTGCCGGCCTGCTCGCGCGAGGACTGCTGCGACAGGTTCGCCATCGCGCCCTGCTCGTCGAGCATGTCCTTCTGCCTTGACGGACAGCTGGATGTTGCGGGTCTTGCGGTCGATGTTGACCACCACCGCATTGACCTCGTCGCCTTCCTTCAGCACGTTGCGGGCGTCTTCCACGCGGTCGCGGGAGATCTCGCTGGCGCGCAGGTAGCCGACGATGTCCTGGCCCAGGTCGATCTCGGCGCCGCGTCGGGTCCACCGTCTTGACCTTGCCCGACACGGCCGAGCCGTGGTCGTGGATCGACACGAAGGTCGTGAACGGATCCTGGTCCAGCTGCTTGATGCCCAGGCTGATGCGCTCGCGGTCCACGTCGACGGCCAGCACGATCGGCCTCGACTTCCTGGCCCTTCTTGTAGTTGCGCACGGCGGCTTCGCCGGGCTCGTTCCAGGACAGGTCGGACAGGTGCACCAGGCCGTCGATGCCGGCGGCCAGGCCGACGAACACGCCGAAGTCGGTGATCGACTTGATCGGGCCCTTGACGCGGTCGCCGCGCTTGGTGTTCTGCGCGAATTCCTGCCACGGGTTCGGCCTTGCACTGCTTCATGCCCAGGCTGATGCGGCGCTTGTCCTCGTCGATCTCGAGGACCATGACTTCGACCTCGTCGCCCAGCGAGACGATCTTGCTGGGGGCGACGTTCTTGTTGGTCCAGTCCATCTCGGAGACGTGCACCAGGCCCTCGATGCCGGGCTCGAGCTCGACGAACGCGCCGTAGTCGGCGATGTTCGTGACCTTGCCGAACATGCGCGTGCCTGGCGGGTAGCGGCGGGACACGCCCATCCACGGGTCGTCGCCCATCTGCTTGAGGCCCAGCGACACGCGGTTCTTCTCGGTGTCGAACTTGAGGATCTTGGCGGTGATCTCCTGGCCGGCCTGCACCACCTCGCTCGGGTGGCGGACACGGCGCCAGGCCATGTCGGTGATGTGCAGCAGGCCGTCGATGCCGCCGAGGTCCACGAACGCGCCGTACTCGGTGATGTTCTTGACGACGCCGCGGACGATGGCGCCTTCCTTCAGGGTTTCCATCAGCTTGGCGCGCTCTTCGCCCATCGAGGCCTCGACCACGGCGCGGCGCGATCAGCACCACGTTGTTGCGCTTGCGGTCGAGCTTGATGACCTTGAATTCCAGGGTCTTGTTCTCGTACGGCGTCAGGTCCTTGACCGGACGGGTGTCGATCAGCGAGCCGGGCAGGAAGGCGCGGATGCCGTTGACCAGCACCGTCAGGCCGCCCTTGACCTTGCCGCTGGTCGTGCCGGTGACGAACTCGCCGGACTCGAGGGCCTTCTCCAGCGCCATCCAGGAGGCCAGGCGCTTGGCCTTGTCGCGCGACAGGATGGTGTCGCCGTAACCGTTTTCGATGGCGTCGATGGCCACCGAGACGAAGTCGCCCACCTGGACTTCGATTTCGCCCTTGTCGTTCTTGAACTCGTCGATCGGCACATAGGCTTCGGACTTGAGGCCGGCGTTGACGACGACGAAGTTGTGCTCGATCCGCACGACTTCGGCGGTGATCACTTCGCCGGTGCGCATTTCGGCGCGCTGCAGCGATTCTTCAAACAGGTCGGCAAAAGATTCAGACATTCAGTTTTCCTTGCACGTCGCACAGGTTTCCAGCCGCCAATGCAATATCGCGAGCGGCTGTTGCTAGGACTGGGACGGCGGTTTGCTTGCGGCTTGCACCGCGGTTGAAGTTGATGAACCACACTGCCGGAGCGCTGGCGCGCGAGGGGGGCGGTGTGGGCCCGTCGGCGAGGCTACTGCTGCCCGCCCGCAGCCGCCCGGCCGGAGCCGAAGGGCTGTCGCTCGTCCCACCACTGCAGCACCTGGGCCACCGATTGTTCGATCGTCTGGCTCGAGTTATCCAGCAGGAGGGCGTCTTCGGCCGGCTTCAGCGGTGCCACGGCGCGGGAGGAATCCCTCGCGTCGCGCGCCTCGAGGTCCGCGCGAAGAACCTCGATTGTAGCCGGAATCCCCTTTGAAATCAATTGCTTATGACGCCGCTCCGCGCGCTGGGCGGCACTGGCCGTGAGGTACACCTTCAGCGGCGCGTCGGGGAAGATCACCGTGCCCATGTCGCGGCCGTCCGCCACCAGCCCCGGCAAGCGCCGGAAGCCCTGCTGCAGGGCGACGAGCGCGGTGCGCACGGCGGGCAGGGCGGACACGCTGGAGGCGTCCATCCCGGCCTGCTCGGTGCGGATGGCGTCGCTGACGTCCGCGCCGTCCAGGAACACCTTGGTCGCCTCGAAGCGGATGGCCAGCGCCTGGGCCAGCCGGGCGACGGCGTGTTCGTGGGCCAGGTCCAGCTCCAGTCCGGCGCGGCGGGCGGCAAACGCGGCGATGCGGTACAGCGCCCCGGAATCCAGATAGTGGTAGCCGAGCCGCTGGGCCACCAGCGATGCGAGGGTTCCCTTGCCGGAGGCGGTGGGCCCGTCGACACAGATCACCGGAACGTGCGGGGTGTCGGCCCGAACGACCGAGAACAGCGCCTCGAAATAGTCCGGGAACGTCTTGGCGACGCAGGCCGGATCCTCGATACGCACCGCCGCCCGGTCGTGGTTGAAGGCGGCGAGGGCGAAGCACATCGCCACCCGGTGGTCGTCGTAAGTGTGGATGATCGCCGGCTGCCAAGCCGCTGGAGGCGTGACGGCGATGAAGTCGGCGCCTTCCTGCACCGCGGCGCCGAGCTTGCGCAGTTCGGTCGCCATCGCCGCCAGCCGGTCGGTTTCCTTCACCCGCCAGCTGGCGATGTTGCGCAGCGTGGTGGGGCCGTCGGCAACAGCGCGAGCACCGCCAGCGTCATCGCGGCGTCGGGGATGTGGTTGCAGTCGAGGTCGATCGCGCGCAACGGCCAGGCGCCGCGCGCCACTTCGACCCAGTTGGGCCCGCCGCGCACGTCGCGCGCCCATCGCCCGCAGCGCGTCGACGAAGCGGATGTCGCCCTGGATCGAATCCTCGCCGACGCCGACGATTCGCACCGTGCGGCCGTCGCAGGCCGCGATCGCGCCCAGCGCCATGAAGTAGCTGGCCGAGGAGGCGTCCGCCTCCACGTGCACCTCGCCGGGCGACCGGTAGCGGCTGCCGGCGGGAATCGTGAAGCGCTGCCAGCCGTCGCGCCGCACGGCGATGCCGAACCGCGCCAGGAGGTTCAGCGTGATCTCGATGTAGGGCCTGGAGATCAGCTCGCCGACGACGTCGATCACGATGTCGCGCTGCGCCACGAGCGGCAGCGCCATCAGCAGCGCCGTGAGGAACTGGCTGGAGACGTCGCCGCGCACCTGGATCGGCGCATCGAGCTTGAGCCGCGGGCTGCCGGATGCGCAGCGGCGGAAAGCCCTCCTTGCCGAGGTAGTCGATCTCGCAACCGAGTTGGCGCAAGGCGTCGACCAGGTCGCCGATCGGCCGCTCGTGCATGCGGGCGACGCCGCTGAGTTCGTAGTCGCCGCCCAGCACCGCCAGGGCGGCGGTGAGCGGCCGCATCGCGGTGCCGGCGTTGCCGAGGAACAGCCGTTTGGCTCCCTCCCCCGCCGGCGGAGGGCCGGAGTGGGGGCCGGGCATCCCGGTGATCGCCACCGCATCACCGTCGCCCACCACGCCACAGCCCAGCGCCCGCAGCGCATCCAGCATCACGCGGGTGTCGTCGGAATCGAGCAGGTCGAGGATGCGGGTGGTGCCGGCGCTCAGCGCCGCCAGCAGCAGCACGCGGTTGGAGATGCTCTTGGACCCTGGCAGCTGTACGACGCCGCCGGCGCTGTCCAGCGGCGGGATGTCCAGGAACGGGATGGCGTACATGGGCGGTTCACTTCGGCTGACGGCAGGGCCGGTCGCCCGTCACTGGCGGCCCGGCCCCATCCGCCAGCCGGCGCGCGTCTGGCTGGCCTTGTCGATGACCTCTTCGAGGCCGTCGCCGTTGCCGGTCTCGATCATCAGCTCCATGGCCTGCAGCGAACGCCGGAAGGCGCTGCACTGCTCCAGCAACTCCTGCTTGTTGGCCAGCAGGATGTCTCGCCACATCTTGGCATCGCTGGCGGCGATGCGGGTGAAATCGCGAAACCCCGGCCCGGCCAGCGACAGGAACTCCTCGCCCTGCGGCTGCGATGTGATGGACTGCATGAGCGCGAAGGCGATCAGGTGCGGCAGGTGGCTGACGGCGGCAAAGGCGGCGTCGTGCGCCTCCGGCGTCATCTGCTGCACGTGGCTGCCCAGCGCCTCCCAGAGGTGGACGGCCCGCTGGACCTTCGCGGGGTCGGTGCGCTCGGTGGGCGTCACGATCACCTGCTTGCCGTGGTAGAGGTCGGCGTCGGCGTGATCGACACCGGAGACTTCCTTGCCGGCGACCGGGTGGCAAGCGACGAACGAAGACGGCATGGTCGCGCAGCACGCGGCGAGCGGCGTCCACGACGTCGCGCTTGGTCGAGCCCACGTCCATGATCAGCATCTTGTGCGTGACCAGGTGCCGGATCGCCTTGAGCGTGGCCTCGGTTGCCGCGACCGGCACCGCCAGCAGCACGACGTCGGCGCCGGAGACGGCGAGCAGGGCCGACGGCGCCTCCACGTCGATGACGCCCAGCTGGCGCGCCCGCTCCGTCGTCGACGGGGACTTGCTGTAGCCGACGACCCGCTTGACGAGGCCCGCGCGCTTCATGGCAAGCGCGAAGGAACCGCCCATCAGGCCGCATCCGATCAGGCCAAGTTGCTCGAACATCAGTCCGCCACCGGATAGGTGCCCAGCACCTTGTAGAACGCGCAGAGGGAACGCAGGTCCGCCAGGGCGGCCGCCACGTGGGGCTGCGACGGATGGCCCTCCACGTCGATGAAGAAGTAGTACTCCCACTGGCCCGAGCGGGCCGGCCGGGATTCGAACCGGGTCATGGACACGCCGTGCTGCTTCAGCGGCACCAGGATGTCGTGCACGGCGCCGGGGCGGTTCGGCACGGAGACGACCAGGCTCACGCAGTCACGGCCGGACGCCTGCGGCGCCTCCAGCACCTGCGGCAGGCAGATCACCGCGAACCGGGTGCGGTTGAACGGATCGTCCTGGATCGGCGTGCGCCGCGATGTGCAGGCCGAATGCGCTGCCGGCGCGCTCGCTGGCGATGGCGGCCCACCGCGGGTGCTCGCCGGCCAACCGCGCGCCCTCGGCGTTGCTGGCCACGGCACGGCGTTCGGCGTCGGGCAGATGCTTGTTCAGCCAGTTCTGGCATTGCGCCAGCGCCTGCGGGTGCGCGAGCACCGCCGCGACGCCCTCGATCGAGGCGGCGCGGCGCAGCAGGTGATGCCGCACCAGCAGGCTGGTCTCGCCGATGATGTGCAAGGGCGACTGCAGCAGCAGGTCCAGCGACCGCGTCACCACGCCCTCGCTGTTGTTTTCCACCGGCACCACGCCGAAGTCAGCCGTGCCCGCAGTGGCGGCCTGGAACACCTCGTCCAGGCTCACGCACGGCACGTGCTCGATGCTGGAGCCGAAGAACTGCACCGCCGCCTGCTCGCTGAACGTGCCCGCCGGGCCGAGGTAGGCGACGCGCTGCGGCGCCTCCAGCGCGCGGCAGGCCGACATGATCTCGCGCCAGATGGTGGCGATGTTCTGGCCCTTCAGCGGCCCCGGGTTGGCCCGCTGCAGGCCGTTGATCACCTGGGCCTCGCGCTCCGGGCGGAACACCGGGGAACCCTCCGCCCGCTTGATGTCGCCGACCTCGTTGGCGAGCGCCGCCCTTTGGTTCAGCAGCTTGAGCAGTTCGCGATCGACCCTGTCGATCTCGACCCGCAACTGGCTCAGTTCACGTGCCATCAGCCGCCGTCCTCGGGCGTCGCTTCGGCAGGGTTGCCCTCGGCCGGGTTGGCGTCGTTCTCGACGATGCGCTGCAGGCCGCTCAGCTTGGAACCCTGGTCCAGCCCGATCAGCGTCACGCCCTGCGTGGCGCGGCCGAGTTCGCGGATCTCGCTGACGCGGGTGCGCACCAGCACGCCGCGGTCGGTGATCAGCATGATCTCGTCGTCCTGGTGCACCAGCGTGGCGGCGACCACCTTGCCGTTGCGCTCGCTCTGCTGGATCGCGATCATGCCCTTGGTGCCGCGGCCGTGGCGGGTGTATTCGGTGATGGAGGTGCGCTTGCCGTAGCCGTTCTCGGTCGCCGTCAGCACGCTGGTACGCGCCGACTCCGATTTCTCACGTTCGGCCCGATCGTCCTCGGCGACCAGCATCGCGATCACGCCCTGGCCCTCTTCCAGCGTCATGCCGCGCACGCCGCGCGTGTTGCGGCCCATCGGGCGCACGTCGTTCTCGTCGAAGCGCACCGCCTTGCCGCCGTCGGAGAACAGCATCACGTCGTGCTTGCCGTCGGTGAGGGCCGCGCCGATCAGGTAGTCGCCCTCGTCCAGGTCCACGGCGATGATGCCGAGCTTGCGCGGGTTGCTGAATTCGTTCAGCGTCGTCTTCTTCACGGTGCCCATGGAGGTGGCCATGAACACGTAGTGGTCGGCCGGGAAGCTGCGGAACTCGCCGGTGAGCGGCAGCACCACGTTGATCTTCTCGCCTTCCTGCAGCGGGAACATGTTGACGATCGGCCGGCCGCGCGAGCCGCGCGAACCCGACGGCACCTCCCAGACCTTGAGCCAGTACAGCCGGCCGCGGTTGGAGAAGCACAGGATCCAGTCGTGCGTGTTGGCGATGAAGAGCTGGTCGATCCAGTCGTCTTCCTTGGTCGCCGTCGCCTGCTTGCCGCGGCCGCCGCGCTTCTGCGCGCGGTACTCCGACAAGGGCTGGCTCTTGATGTAGCCGGTGTGCGAGAGCGTGACCACCATGTCGGTGGGCGTGATCAGGTCCTCGGTCGCGAGGTCCTGCGCATTGACCTCGACCACGCTGCGGCGGGCGCCGGCCTTGGTTTGCCCGAATTCGTTCCTGAGGGCCGTCAGTTCGTCGCTGATGATCGCGGAAACGCGGGCCGGCCGGGCGAGGATGTCCAGCAGGTCCTCGATCTCGCCCATCACTTCCTTGTATTCGGCGACGATCTTGTCCTGCTCCAGGCCGGTCAGGCGCTGCAGGCGCATCTGCAGGATCTCCTGGGCCTGGGTGTCGGAGAGGCGGTACAGGCCGTCGCCGCCCATGCCGTAGTGCCGGTCCAGGCCTTCCGGCCGGTAATCGTCGGCGTTGACGGCGCCGCCGTCCTCGCGGGTGCGGGTGAGCATCTCGCGCACCAGCTGGCTGTCCCACGACCGGCTCATCAGCTCCGTCTTGGCGACCGGCGGCGTAGGCGATTCGCGGATGATGCGGATGAATTCGTCGATGTTGGCCAGCGCCACGGCCAGCCCCTCGAGCACGTGGCCGCGCTCGCGCGCCTTGCGCAGGTTGAACACCGTGCGCCGGGTGACGACCTCGCGCCGGTGCTGCAGGAAGACCTGGATCAGGTCCTTGAGCGTGCACAGCCTGGGCTGGCCGTCGATCAGGGCCACCATGTTGATGCCGAAGGTGTCCTGCAGCTGGGTCTGCTTGTACAGGTTGTTCAGGACGACCTCGGGCACCTCGCCGCGCTTGAGCTCGATCACCAGCCGCATGCCCGACTTGTCGCTCTCGTCCTGGATGTGGCTGATGCCCTCGAGCTTCTTCTCGTTGACCAGCTCGGCCATTCGCTCCTGCAGCGTTTTCTTGTTGACCTGGTAGGGCAGCTCGTCGACGATGATCGCCTGGCGCTGGCCGCGGTCGATGTCCTCGAAGTGGCATTTCGCCCGCATCACGACCTTGCCGCGGCCGGTGCGGTAACCGTCCTTGACGCCGTTGATGCCGTAGATGATGCCCGCGGTAGGGAAATCCGGCGCCGGCACGATCTCCATCAGTTCGTCGATCGTTGCCTCCGCGTTGCGCAGCAGGTGCAGGCAGGCGTCCACCACCTCGTTCAGGTTGTGCGGCGGGATGTTGGTGGCCATGCCCACCGCGATGCCGCCGGAGCCGTTCACGAGCAGGTTGGGCAGCCTGGACGGCAGCACCAGCGGTTCCTTCTCGCTGCCGTCGTAGTTGGGCCCGAAATCGACCGTTTCCTTGTCGATGTCGGCGATCATCTCGTGGGCGATCTTGGCCAGCCGGATTTCGGTGTATCGCATGGCCGCGGCGTTGTCGCCGTCGACGGAGCCGAAATTGCCCTGCCCGTCCACCAGCATGTGGCGCATGGAGAAGTCCTGCGCCAGCCGCACGATGGTGTCGTAGACCGACTGGTCGCCGTGCGGGTGATACTTGCCGATGACGTCGCCGACGATGCGCGCCGACTTCTTGTACGGCCGGTTCCAGTCGTTGTTCAGCTCGTGCATCGCGTACAGGACGCGGCGGTGCACCGGCTTGAGTCCGTCCCTCGCGTCGGGGAGCGCCCGCCCGACGATCACGCTCATCGCATAGTCGAGGTAACTGCGCCGCATCTCCTCCTCGAGGCTGATGGGCAGGGTTTCTTTGGCGAATTGGGTCATGAGGGCAGGGGCTGCGCGGCGCGCGAAGCCTTTGATTTTACGTCCCCGTCAACCTTGTCGCGGGCCAGCAACAGAAGCCGTGGGACGAGGTTTTGTCCTACGCGGGCTGGACACCCGCCGGTTGATTGTGTAAACGTGTGTGGCACAATAAGTTTGACGCTTTTGGTGATGGTCACCTTAAACGTAGTTTTGACGCAGCGCGGCTGCGGCTTTTTCCCCCCAAGAGGAGAACCATGAAGAAACTGAACAAAGTGGCGCTGCTGTTTGCCGCGGCGGCGCTGGCGACGGCCGCGGGCGCGCAGACCCGCGTGACCGCCGCTGACGGTGGCAACCGCGTCGACAATTGGGTCAATGGCTCGGGCGAACTGGTGTGGAAGAACGGCACCAATCAGCTCTGCTGGCGTGATGCCAACTGGACTCCCGCGACCGCCGCCAAGGGCTGCGATGGCGCGCTGACTCCGCCGCCCCCGCCCGCTCCGGCCCCCGCCGCCAGCCCGCCGCCGCCCCCGCCGCCCGTCGCCGCGCCCGCACCGGTACCGGTACCGCAGCCGCCGGCCGCCACCAAGGTGACCTACGCCGCCGATGCGTTCTTCGACTTCGACAAGTCGGTGCTGAAGCCCGAAGGCAAGGCCAAGCTGGACGACCTCGTCGGCAAGGTCAAGGACATCAACCTGGAAGTCATCATCGCCGTCGGCCACACCGACTCGATCGGCACCGATGCCTACAACCAGCGCCTGTCCGTGCGTCGCGCGGAATCGGTCAAGGCCTACCTCGTGTCCAAGGGCATCGAGAAGAACCGCGTGTACACCGAAGGCAAGGGCGAGAAGCAGCCGGTTGCGGACAACCGCACCGCCGAAGGCCGCGCCAAGAACCGCCGCGTGGAAATCGAGGTGGTGGGCACCCGCTCCAACCCCTGATCCGCCGCGGATCGCACGAAAGCCGCCTTCGGGCGGCTTTTTTACGCGCGCACGATGCTGCTTGCGGGGCGCCGCCTCCGCAATGGCCGAAAATACCTGCATGACCGAAACCGTCAACGCCGATCCCGCCGAACTGGCCAAGTTCTCCGACCTCGCCCACCGATGGTGGGACCCGGACAGCGAGTTCCGGCCCCTGCACCAGATCAATCCGCTGCGGCTTGACTGGATCAACTCCCACGTGCCGCTGGACGGCAAGCGGGTGCTGGACGTCGGCTGCGGCGGGGGCATCCTGTCCGATGCCATGGCGCGCAGGGGGGCAGAAGTGCTGGGCATCGACCTTTCGGCCAAGGCGCTCAAGGTGGCCCAGTTGCATGCCTTGGAGGCCGGGACCACCAACGTGGCGTACCGCGAGGTGAGCGCCGAGGCATTGGCTGCCGAGCAACCCGGCAGCTTCGACGTGGTCACGTGCATGGAGATGCTCGAGCACGTGCCCGATCCGGCATCCGTCGTCAGGTCCTGCGCGGCCCTGGCCAAGCCCGGCGGCTGGGTGTTCTTTTCCACCATCAACCGCAACCCGAAGGCATTCCTCTTCGCCATCGTCGGGGCCGAGTACGTGCTCAACCTGCTGCCGCGCGGCACGCACGAATACCTGAAGTTCGTGCGGCCGAGCGAGCTGGCGGGCTACTGCCGCGGCGCCGGCCTCGACCTGGTGCACACCCGAGGCATGGAATACAACCCGCTCACCCGCCGCTACTGGCTGTCCGGCGACACCAGCGTCAACTACCTCCTTGCGACCCGGAAGGCCTGATGTTCTCCGACGCCCGTGCGGTGCTGTTCGACCTCGACGGCACCTTGATCGACAGCGCCCCCGACCTCGCCGCGGCGGCGGACCGCATGCGCGTCGAGCGTGGCCTGCCTTCCCTGCCGTTCGAGCAGTACCGCCCCATGGCCGGCGCCGGCGCGCGCGGCCTGCTGGGTGTCGCCTTCGGCATCACGCCACAGGATCCCGGGTACGAGGAACTGCGCGAGGAATTCTTCGTCAACTACGAGTCCTGCATGACGCAGCGCACCGTCGCGTTCGAGGGTGTGCCGGAGCTGATCGGTCAACTCCTTCACCGGGGACTGGCCTGGGGCGTCGTGACCAACAAGTCGATGCGCTTCGCCGGGCCGCTGACGCGTGGCATGAAACTGTTCGAGACGGCCTCCGCCGTGGTCGGCGGAGACAGCACGCCGCATGCCAAGCCGCACCCGGCCCCGCTGCTGGAGGCGGCTCGGGTCATGGGGTTGGAACCTCGGCACTGTATCTATGTCGGCGACGATGAGCGGGACATGGTCGCCGGGAACGCCGCGGGTATGCCGACCGTGGCGGCGACCTACGGCTATCTCGGCGGGAATGCCAACTGCATGGTGTGGGGTGCCCATGCCCATGTCGCCGACCCGCTTGATTTGCTGCGCCTCTTGAAGTCCCCACGAACGGCCTAAAATACCCTCTCTGGGGCTGCACTGGTTTCGACGTGGGTTCGGACGCGTGGCAGGGCATGTCGAGCTGAATGTGCTCGTAAAACAGATTCAAACAAAGTAACTGCAAACGACGAACGTTTCGCACTCGCCGCTTAATTGCCGGTGAGCTTCGCAACAGCAGGCCTATGGGCTGGGCAAGGGTCTCTCCGGAGGTCCAGGCTGCGAAGTTAATTTCATAGGCTGGTCTCCGGCCGGGTCACTTGGCATGGGACGAGACAATAGGTGACTGGCGTCCTGGAGAGCGTGCCGCTGCGCGCTCCGGGAGGCGAGACCCAATCAGACGGCTACACATGTAGAACTGTACGAAGAAGGCTTGCGGACGCGGGTTCAATTCCCGCCAGCTCCACCAGTACACAAGACCAACCGGTTCTCCGGTTGGTCTTTTTCTTAGCCCTCCCGCGTGGGTTCGCGGGTTGCCGAGGGTTCTTGCGGACTTCGCCACTGAGGCGACCGGGCCCGACACGGCCACATTTCGCTCTCTCCTGGCCATTTGTCTCTCCGGCGCGCCCGGGCCAAAGGGCCGGAAGTCCGCAAAGGTCGTCAACCACTCCCAAATAAATCAACGACTTACGCGCGGACGAATCAAGCAGTTAATTTTTGGCATTGGTAGCCGATGGTGGTCTGCATGCACACCTGTTGGTCAGTCGCAGGATTCCTATATTGGTGACATAGCAACCAGCGCCAGCGAACTCAACGACCTTCTGGCTGCAACCCCAAGTCGGCCCTGATGAAGGGTGATCAGATTATCGACAAAGGACGTGGCGCCAACGTGCTGGACAGCCCGCTTCGGCGCTGGCGACCTCAGGGCAGCCGGGATCGTTGTGATCTGGCGACCGGCGACGGTCTGACGACGGCCAGGTCCTGCCCACCCGGCTCGGCATCGCCGAGGTGTATGGCGAAGTCAAGCCGCAGGACAAACTCGCGCTGATCGAACGCCTGCAAGCGCAAGGGAAGACCGTGGCGATGGCGGGCGACGGCATCAACGACGCTCCGGCGCGGCCAAGGCGAAGGCGAAGGCGAAGGTCGGCATCGCGATGGGGACATGAGCTTGAGCTCGATCTCCGTCATCACTAATGCCCTGCGGCTGCGCCGCACTGCCAAGTAGCGGTTTCACGCACCAACGTCAGGAATCTGTTTTCGGTCACTTGCCGCCGCGCTTGAAGATCCAGGCGACCAAACCAACGACGACGACGATCACAAGCAGAATCGTCCATATCCCGCCATAGCCGCCCATCCAGCCACCGCCCATCCAGCCGCTGCCCCAGGTGCCGCCGTTCATCATGTTTCCGCTCTGCGCCAACGCAAAGCCCGAAGTCAACAGTGCCATCGCACCAACGATAAATGCAAAGAATGTCTTCATAGGTTTTCCAGTAAAAAAGGATCGATGGTCCCAAGCTACGCTGATATCCAGCCGCTGTCTGTCCGGTAGCTCGCGCACGTCGCGTAACTTGCGTCAGCGTTGGTCAGGGTCGCGCCGCAATGCGCGAATACGGGAGATGACAACGGCAACAATGCCGGCAATGATCATGGTTTCACCGAGAACGTGATGCCAGCCACCCATGGGGGTGAGCAACAGCATGGAGCCGCCGATGATCAGAGCCGCGAAAGCGATGGCAGCGGTGAGCCGCTCGAGATTGCGGCTGAAGCGTCGCCCGATGGCCTCCAGGCCTGGAAGCCGGCCCAGGTCGCCTTCGGCGATCCGTCGCAGGATGCGGCGCGTGTCGATCGCGCACCACGACGGGTAGATCCACGGCCCGCAGGCTCGGCAGGAGTCCTTCCGCCATTCCGACCAGGTGTTACGTCCCACGCAGTTTTCGAGTGATGGTCTCAAGCTATTTGAGGGTGAATTTTGAGGCGTGTCCCGCAGTTGCCGGGAAGGCGCGCGTCCCGTGCGGTGAGTGGGACGACACGGGAGTGCCGACGACGTAGGCACCAAGAGCGACGCCGCCGGTGGCGAGCCGGCGGCGTTGGTCATTGGAGTCGTGCGTGTGTCAGAACGGATCGTCCAAGTCCTGCGGTTCGGGGTCGCGCGCCTGCTCGTAGAGGTCTTGGTAGAAGCGATCGATCTGATCGCCATAGCGTGTTTCGAACAGGTCGAGCACGTGGTGCAGGAAGTCGTGAATCTGGATGACGGCATCCTCTCCCAGCCGGGGCAGCGGGATGCCACCCAGGACGTGATGTGCGCTGTCGCAGGGTTGGGCGGCTCGCTTCATTGCAGCTCTCCGATGGCTTGCTGCAGCAACTCGTCGGGCAGGTGGTTCAACCCCTTGGGCACAGCCAGGCGCATGGCGGTACACAGGATGCGACTGGCCTGCCGGGCAGCCCCTTGGAGGCCTGGCGCAAGATCTCCATGCCCGAATCGGCCAGCAGCGTGTGCTGGCAGCCCGCGGCCTTCAGGCCATGAGCGATGAGCTGGGCGAAGCGCTCGCGCTCCACGATGGGCTGCAGCGCCACGCGCGCCTGCACGCGGCTGGCCAGCGCCGCGTAGGGGTGGCGCTGCAGAATCTGCGCCAAGGCAGGATGGCCCACCAGCCACACGCTGATCAGGTCGCGTGAATCGAAGGCGAAGTTCAGGAAGGCGGGGAAGTCGCGGAAGAAATCGGCCGGCAGGTTATGCGCCTCGTCGATGATCCAGATGGGCGTGACCTGCTTGCCCTCGGCCAGCTCGTGCACGCGCTGCTTGATGTCGCGCCACAGCTGGGCTCTGCGGTGGGCCGGCTCCAGCCCCAGGGCGCGCGCCAGACCGCGGTACAGGTCCACCCGGCCGAAGTCGGTCTCGGCCTGGTACAGCACCAGGTAGCGGTGCGGATTGAGGGCGCGCGTGAGCTGGCGCAGGGCGGCGGTCTTGCCCACCCCGGGCTCGCCGGTGAGCAGGCCGATGCCCGGGGACTTGAGCAGCCAGTCGAAACGCTGGGCCAGGGCCGTGAGGGCGCCATCGTCCCAAGGCTCGGTCAACTCCTTGCCCAGCGGCGCGTGCGTCAGGCCAAAGTGCTGCAGGTACATCTCAATCCTCCTTGCGGCGCTGTGCGCCGTGATACTGCTGGTGGGCGATCTCCACCAGGTTGGGGCCGCTGCGCGCGGCCGGCGTCGGCACGGCGCCATCGGCCTTGCGCCGCGCGCGGTGCGCGTTGCCGATCGCATCCAGGGGCGTGGCCGCGCCCAGCGGCTGGCCGTCCTCGCCCTGTACGCCGATCACGCGCTGGGCGTGCGGATCGACCACCAGCTTGACGGTCTTGCCCGCCAGCTCGTAGGGCACCTCGAAGCGCTGGCCCTGATAGGACACCGTTGCGTCCTTGCGCACGAAGCGGCCGATGCGGTGGTGAAACAGCGCATCGAGCTGCGCTGCCTTCGCCCCCAGGCTGCGGATGCGCGCCAGGTCGCGCTGGTAGCGCGCCAGCGGCGTCATGCCGCCCAGGCCGGCGTGCTCGGTGCGGTGATAGACCTGCTCCAGCCAGGCCCACAGCCGCGCGTTCAGGTCTTCCAGGCTGGTGATGTGGCGCTCGTCCAGCTCGCTGAGGAACGCGGCTCTGAGGGTCCTGTGATACCGCTCCAACTTACCCTTGCCCTCAGGCGCATAGGGCCGGCAGAAGATCAGCTGGATACCCAGGCGCGCGCACACGCCCTGCAGGGTGTGGGCGCGGTAAGCCGCGCCGTTGTCGACCACGAGTTTGAGCGGCAATCCTCGACGCAGCAGCGCCTGCTTGAGCACGCCCTCGATGTCCAACGCCGTTTCGCCCAGGCAGAAGGCGCTGTGGGCCACCAGGCGCGAGGCGTCGTCGAACAGCGAGACGAGATAGGTCTTGCGCAGCTGCCCGCGGTGCGCCACGCGCGGGCCATGCATCACGTCGCCGTACCAGATCGAGCCGGCGAACTCGGCAGCGAAGCTGCGCCGCTCCTCGGGCGCGTGGGCCGGGCTGCGCGACAGCTCGTTGCGTTGCAGCAGCCGGTGCACCGCCGAGCGCGACAGCGCCTTGGCTTGCACCGTGCCGGCGGCTTCGAGCAGGCGCACGACCTGGCGCACCGAGCGCTTCGGGTTGGCGCGCTTGGCCTGAAGGATCGCCTCCTGCAAGGGCGGCGCGATCTTGGAGCTGCCGCGGTCGGCGCGCGCCTTGACCGCCAGCGCATCCAGCCCGCCGCGGCGCCAGGCGTAGTACCACGCCTGGATGGTCTTCTCGCCAACATGGCGTCGGCGGCTGCCGGGAATGGTGTACTCGCGTTCACTCAGCTCGCGGATCAACCGCTGCAGCTCGCCGCGCGCCAGAGTCTCGCGGCTGACCAGCGGGCCGAGCACCGTCAGCCGAAACAGCGCCTTCGGATCAATGTCCTTCATCGTTCATGCACTCCATAGGGTTGTGGGAAGTGCCGATGACAGCCGAGTGCGGGCCTTGCCGCCAGAGGGCAAAGCGTGTGGGCTGCCCGCCCGGGCGGGCAGCCAGCGCGAGCGCGCTGGCTCAGGGGCTGCGCATCACGGGACGACCAGGTCGCGATCGAGCAAGACCATGGCCTGCTGCAGCGACACTTCGTCGATCACATTGCGCCAGAACGATTCGAAATCGGCCGCGCGGCCCAACTCGGGCCAGCGGCTGCGCAGGAAGAAGGCGAACTGCTCGCCGCGCCCTTGCAGCCAGTCGCGCCAGCGTCGCACGGTATGCCGGTCGCGCCCGCTGGCGCGCGCACAGCCATGCACCGAGATGCCCGCCAGCAGCAGCGCCAGCACCGCCTGCTGCACCGCCCAGTCCCACCAGCGCCGCGGCGCAATGCACTCAGGCAGCCGCGAGCAGGTGCGTTCGCAGGCTGCGCACAGGTATCGCAGCACCGCCACCGGGTTGAGCGACTCCTCACCACCGGCGCCGCGATCGGCCTTGCGGTGGTAGCAGCCATGGCGCCACACGCCCGCACGTCCACAGCGCGGGCACGCTGTCGGGCGGTATTGCTCGGGATCGGTGGCCACTGTGACGAGGTGCTGGGCGAGGCTGGTGATGCCTCCTACAATGCGGTGCATAGGTCGGGCTTCTTGGGTTCGTGTTTGTGTGTTGCAACTCCACGATAACCAAGGAGCACCGGCCTATCTTGTTGGCACCCCGTCCCGCGATGAAATCGGCGCCGTTCTCACCAACGCCCGAAAAGAACTGGGGACATCAGGCGCTGGGGGCCCTCAGATTGCGGCGGACGTAA
>CAVPTY010000091.1:0-11551 GCA_963708655.1 uncultured beta proteobacterium | reverse complement strand
CCCTCGGCGCCAGCCGCGCCGCGGTGGACGCCGGCTACGCGCCCAACGACTGGCAGGTCGGCCAGACCGGCAAGATCGTCGCGCCGCAGCTGTACATCGCCGCCGGCATCTCGGGCGCGATCCAGCACCTGGCCGGCATGAAGGATTCCAAGGTGATCGTGGCGATCAACAAGGACGCCGAGGCGCCGATCTTCGCCGTGGCCGACTACGGCCTGGAAGCGGACCTGTTCACGGCCGTGCCGGAGTTGACCAAGGCGCTGTGATGCAGTGGCTCCCTCCCCCGCCGGGGGAGGGCAGGGTGGGGCAACGCCGTCAGCCACCATCCGAATCATCGATGGGCAGGCAGCCCCCATCCCAGCCTTCCCCCGCAGGGGGAGGGAAAGTTCCCCGGAGACAGACATGAGCTACACCGCCCCCCTCAAGGACATGTTGTTCGACCTGCGGCACCTCGCCGGCATCGACGAGATCGCGAAGATGCCGGGATTCGAGGAGGCGGGCTTCGACACCGCCCGGGCCGTGCTGGAGGAATGCGCGAGGTTCAACGAAGGCGTGATCGCGCCGCTCAACGTCGACGGCGACCGCAATCCGTCGACGTGGAAGGACGGCGAGGTCAGCACCAGCCCCGGTTTCCAGCAGGCCTACGCGCAGTTCGCCGAGGCCGGTTGGCAGGGGCTGCAGCATCCGGCCGAGTTCGGCGGACAGGGGCTGCCCAAGGCGGTCGGCGCCGCGTGCGTCGAGATGCTCAACTCGGCCAACCTCAGCTTCGCGCTGTGCCCGCTGCTGACCGACGGCGCGATCGAGGCGCTGCTCACCGCGGCGTCGGACGAGGTCAAGGCGGTCTACCTCGAGAAGCTGGTGAGCGGCCAGTGGACCGGCACCATGAACCTGACCGAGCCGCAGGCCGGCTCGGACCTGGCGCTGGTGCGCAGCAAGGCCGAGCCGCAGCCGGACGGCAGCTACCGGATCAGCGGCACCAAGATCTTCATCACCTACGGCGAGCACGACATGGCTCGCAACATCGTCCATCTCGTGCTCGCGCGCGTGACCGGGGCGCCGGAAGGAGTGAAGGGCATCAGCCTGTTCGTGGTGCCGAAGTTCCTGGTGAATGCGGACGGCTCGCTGGGCCAGCGCAACGACGTGCGCTGCGTCAGCATCGAGCACAAGCTGGGCATCAAGGCCTCGCCGACGGCGGTGCTGCAGTTCGGCGATGAGGGTGGCGCGACCGGCTACCTCGTCGGGCAGGAAAATCGCGGCCTCGAGTACATGTTCATCATGATGAACGCCGCGCGCTACGCGGTTGGCGTGCAAGGCATCGCCATTGCGGAACGGGCCTACCAGAAGGCCGTGGCGTACGCGAAGGACCGGGTGCAGTCGCGGCCGGTCGACGGCTCGATGAACGCCAGCGCGCCCATCATCCATCACCCCGACGTCAAGCGCATGCTGATGACGATGCGGGCGTACACCGAAGGCTGCCGCGCCATGGCCAGCGTCGCGGCCGCGGCCTACGACGCGGCGCATCACCATCCGGACCCCGAGGTGCGGCGCCAGAACCAGGCGTTCTACGAATTCATGGTGCCGCTGGTCAAGGGCTACAGCACCGAGATGAGCATCGAGGTGGCGTCGCTGGGCGTGCAGGTGCACGGCGGCATGGGCTTCATCGAGGAAACGGGCGCCGCCCAGTACTACCGCGACGCCCGCATCCTCACCATCTACGAAGGCACCACGGCGATCCAGGCCAACGACCTGGTCGGCCGCAAGACGGCGCGCGACGGCGGCCAGACCGCCAAGGGCATCGCCGCGCAGATCGCGGCCACCGAAGGCCTGCTCGCGAAGTCCGACAGCCCGCAAGCGAAGGCGGTGCTCAGGCGCCTGACGGCTGCCCGCGAAGCGTTCCTGGAGGTGGTGGACTTCGTTGCCGGCAATACCAAGGCTGCGCCGAATGCGGTGTACGCCGGGTCGGTGCCGTACCTGATGCTGGCCGGCAACCTGATGGCGGGCTGGCAGCTCGCCCGCTCCGTCGTGGCCGCCGAGGCGCTGCTGGCGCAGCCGGACACGGGCCGCGAGGACCCGCAGTTCCTGCGCTCGAAGATCGCCACCGCGCGCTTCTATGCCGAGCACATCCTGAGCCGCGCGCCGGCGGTGCGCGACGCGATCGTCGAAGGCGCGGAAAGCGTGATGGCCTTGCCGGTCGACGCTTTCTGAAAATACCAACATCCGTACGCAGAGGACGCAAAGGAGACGCAGAGGACGCAAAAAAGAAAGCAAGAAAAGAATTTCAGAATTCATTTCTATTCTGAATTCTTCTGCGTCTTCTGCGTCTTCTGCGTCTTCTGCGTCTCCTTTGCGTCCTCTGCGTACGGATGTCCGATTCCAACCAGACGGAGCCACCATGTCCCTGCCGCCAGTCCTGCAACGCCTCGCCCTGCCGGTGATCGGCTCGCCACTGTTCATCATCAGCAACCCCAAGCTGGTGATCGAGCAGTGCAAGGCCGGCATCGTCGGCTCGATGCCGGCGCTCAACGCGCGCCCGGCCTCGCAGCTCGACGAGTGGCTGCACGAGATCACCGAAACGCTGGCGGCGTGGAACCGCGCCCATCCCGACCGGCCGGCGGCGCCGTTCGCGATCAACCAGATCGTGCACAGGAGCAACGACCGGCTCGAGCACGACCTGGAGATGGTGGTCAGGTACCAGGTGCCGGTGATCATCACGTCGCTCGGCGCGCGCACCGACGTCAATGACGCGATCCACGGCTACGGCGGCATCGTGCTGCACGACATCATCAACAACACGTTCGCCCGCAAGGCCGTGGAGAAGGGCGCCGACGGCCTGATCGCGGTGGCGGCAGGCGCGGGCGGCCATGCCGGCGTGAAGAGCCCGTTCGCGCTGGTCCAGGAGATCCGCCAGTGGTTCGACGGGCCGCTGGTGCTCAGCGGCTCGATCGCCAACGGCGGCGCCGTGCTCGCCGCGCAGGCGATGGGCGCCGACCTCGCGTATGTCGGCTCGGCGTTCATCGCGACGCACGAGGCGCGCGCCTCCGACGCCTACAAGCAGGCGATCGTCGACTGCAACTCCGACGACATCGTCTACACGAACCTGTTCACCGGCGTGCACGGCAACTACTTGAAACCGTCGATCCGCGCCGCGGGACTGGATCCCGACCACCTGCCCGAGAGCGATCCGAGCAAGATGAACTTCTCGGGCGGCGAAGGCAGCAAGGGCAAGGCCTGGAAGGACATCTGGGGCTGCGGCCAGGGCATAGGCGCCGTGACCGAGGTCACCACGGCCGCGGCGCTGGTGGAGCGCCTGAAGCGCGAGTACCAGGAAGCGCGGCAGCGGCTGTGCGGCGCCTGAGTGATCGGCACGCCTCTGCGTTCAAGAAGATGTTGGTGTGCGGAAACGCTAGTAGTCCGCCGAAGTCTTCCCGTAGCTCAACGCCTCCGCCGGCCCCCAGAACACCCGGTACATGTAGATCGTGTACACGATGATGGCAGGCACCGTGATCGCGACACCGACGAAGATGAAGAGCAGCGACTTCGTGGCGGCCGCCGCTTCCCAGACCGTCAGGCGGTCGATCACGATGTAGGGATAGAGGCTGTAGGCGAGGCCGAGGAACGAAAGCACGAAGATCAGCACGGTGCTCGCGAACACCACCCAGCCATAACCGGCCGCGATCACGTTCGGCCGCCGCGTGACGTGGAACGCCGCATAGAAGGCGACGGCGCAGGCGACCGGAATCGGCAGCAGGCCGATGAACTGCGGCATGGCGAACCAGCGCTCGAAGACGGTCTGGCTCACCAGCGGCGTCGCCAGCGAAATGCCGATCAGCGCCGCGCCCATCGGCCACAGCGCGCGGCGCGCCCAGCGGGTGGCCTTCTCGCGCAGCGGCCCGCCGGTCTTCATCATCAGCCAGCCGGCGCCGAGCATGGCGTAGGCGGTGGGCAGCGTGAGCGCGATCCAGGCGCTGAACAGGGTGGAGCGCAGGTCGTGGACGAACCCCGTGAGGTAGCGTCCGAGCATCCAGCCCTGCGCCGCCGCCGCCATCAGCGAGCCGGCCGCGAACAGCGCGTTCCACATGCCTTTGCGTGCGGCGCGCGCCTTGACCCGGAAGTCGAACGACACGCCGCGCAGGATCAACCCGATCAGCATCACGGCCACTGGGAGGTACAGCGCCGACAGCACGATGCCGTGCGCCAGCGGGAAGGCGACCAGCAGCACGCCGATGCCCAGCACCAGCCAGGTCTCGTTGGCGTCCCAGAATGGTCCGATGCTGGCGATCATCAGGTCCTTCTCGTCGTCGCCGGCGAAGGGCAGCAGCACGCCGACGCCGAGGTCGTAGCCGTCCAGCACCACGTACGCCAGCAGCGCCAGTCCCATCACGGCCATGAAGACCAGCGGCAGCGTGTCGGTCCAGGTGAATGCCATGGTGCGCTCCTCAGGCCGGCCCGCGGACCGGCGTCGCGGACTTGGGGCTCTGCGGTGTCTCTGGCGTGGGTTGCGCCGGGTGTGCCGCCATGTACATCAGCACCAGCACATAGGCGGCGAGCAGGAACGCGTACACGGCCAGGTACGCAAGCAGCGTCGCCAGCACCAGCGGCGGCGGGTGGTCGGCCACCAGGTCGGCGGTGCGCAGGATGCCGTAGACCAGGAACGGCTGGCGCCCGATCTCCGTGACGTACCAGCCGGCCAGCGTCGACACCCAGCCGGAGAAGGTCATGGCGGCCAGCAACCGCAATTGCCAGCGCGGGAACGGGCTCGCAACCCCGGCCGCCCGCCGGCGCCACAAGGTCGAGGCGCACGACCACGACACGGCCAACATGGCGAGGCCCATGCCCACCATGACGCGGAAGCTCCAGAACACCGGCGCCACCGGCGGGTGCGCGTCGGGGAATTGATCGAGTCCCTTGAGCTCGGCGTCGGCATCGTGCGCCAGGATGAGGCTCGCCAGCTTCGGCACCTGGACCGCGTAGTCGGTGCGCTGCTCCTTCTCGTTCGGCCAGCCCAAGAGCGTCAGCGCGACCCCTTTCTCGGTGTGCCAGACGCCTTCGATGGCCGCGATCTTGGCCGGCTGGTGCTCCAGCGTATTCAGCCCATGCAGGTCACCGACGAAGATCTGCACGGGAATGGCGAGCGCCGCCGCCACCACCGCCGACCGCAGCGCGCGGTGCGTGCCGCCATTGGCGGTGCCGCGCAGCAACTGCCAAGCCGACAGCCCCGCGATCAGGAACGAGGCGGTGAGCGCGGAGGCGAGCAGTTTGTGCGCCAGCCGGTACGGAAACGAGGGATTGAAGATCACCTCGAGCCAGTTCGCCGCATGCAGCCGGCCGTCGATCATCTCGTGGCCCTGCGGCGTCTGCATCCACGAATTCAGGCTCAGGATCCAGAACGCCGACAAGGTCGTGCCGGCGGCGACCATCAACGTCGCCAGCAGGTGCATCCGCGGCGACACCTTGTTGCGGCCGAACAGCATGATGCCCAGGAAGGTGGCCTCCAGGAAGAATGCCGTCAGCACTTCGTAGCCGAGCAAGGGGCCGGCGATGTTGCCCGCGCGCTCCATGAATCCCGGCCAGTTGGTGCCGAACTGGAAGCTCATCGTGACGCCCGAGACGACGCCGATCGCGAAGCTCAGCGCGAAGACCTTGGTCCACAGGTAGTACGCATCCTCCCATTCCTGCGCCGCCGCGCGCTCGGGCGCCGCGTCGTGCCGCAACCGGAAATAGACGAGGAACCAGCACAGCGCAATCGTGATCGTCGGGAACAGGATGTGGAAGCTGACGTTGGCCCCGAACTGAAGGCGCGAGAGCAGCAGCGTGTCCACGGGGCGTTCCTTTTGGCGAAGCGATGGACCCCATTATGGGCGGCGGATTACGGTCAGTGGGGTCTTCGCGCGGCCGCGCCACGGCTGGGTCAAGTTTTGATACTGTATGTACAGACAGTCTTCGGGGACGCCGTGGAAGAAATATTCATCCCGCTGCACGCCATCAAGGGACGCGGTGCGGCGACGCACCTGCCGCACCGGTTCGAGACCGACTCACGTGCCGCCTTCGACGACGGCTGGGACACGGTGGCCGAGAGCGCCGGCGTCGCCGGCCAGCCGTTGCCGACCGAGGTGATCTGGGAAGATGCACGCAGCGCCATCACCACCAACGGCTCGCCGGATGTCGGCTTCGACCGCTCGCTCAACCCCTACCGCGGCTGCGAGCATGGCTGCATCTACTGTTATGCGCGGCCGACGCACAGCTATCTGAACCTTTCGCCCGGGCTGGACTTCGAGACGAAGATCATCGCCAAGCGCAACATCGCGCAGGTGCTGCGGCGGGAGCTCGGACGCAGGTCGTACCGGCCGGATCTCGTGGCCATCGGCAGCGCCACCGACTGCTACCAGCCGGTGGAGCGCGAACTGCGGCTCACGCGGGGCGTGATCGAGGTGCTGCACGAGGCACGGCATCCGTTCTCGCTGGTCACCAAGTCCAGCGGCGTCGAGCGCGACCTCGACCTCATCGCGCCGATGGCGGCGCAGCGGCTGGCCGCGGTGTACGTGACCATCACCACGCTCGATGCCGACCTGGCGCGCCGGCTCGAGCCGCGCGCCGCCGCGCCGCACCGGCGGCTGCGCCTGCTGCGGACGCTGGCCGAGCATGGTGTCCCGTGCGGCGTGAGCCTGGCGCCGCAGATCCCCTTCCTCACCGACGACATGGAGCAGGTGCTGGAGGCGGCGTGGGACGCCGGCGCGCGCAGCGCGTTCTACCACGTGCTGCGGCTGCCCTGGGAAGTGGCGCCGCTGTTCCGGCAGTGGCTGCAAGTGCACTATCCGCAGCGCGCCGAGCGCATCATGGCGCGCATCCACGACATGCGCGGCGGCCGGGACTACGACAGCGATTTCGCCACCCGCATGAAGGGCAGCGGGCCGTGGGCCGACCTGATCGGCCAGCGCTTCCGGCGCGCGGTGCGCAGATTCGGCTTCAACACGCAGCGCGTCGAGTTCGACACCAGCCTCTTCCGGCCGGCGGCGCCGGCCGGGCAGTCGCACCTGTTCTAGAGCGGTACCCCGCCGAGCAGGTACGCGCTGGCGGCCGCCACCGCCAGGCCGGCCAGCAGGCCGAGCACGTTGACGCCCAGTTGCTGTCCCGCCGGCAGCCGGCGCAGGTGCGCCCGCCAGACCCAGAGGGCCGGCACGAAGCCGAGCCCGGCCAACGCCGCCAGCACCTGCCATCGCAGGAAGCTGGCCCACGACGGCACGACCAGGGACGAGGGCTTCTGCGAGAGCAGCGAGGCGTCGACGGGCAGGGCCTTGCTCCAGATCGACGCCGCCACGAAACCGGCGACGAGCAGGACCAGGATCGCGGCCGGCTTGAGCGTCTTGCGCCATCCCAGCAGGCTCAGGAGCGCGGCGGCCGCACCGGCGACGAGGAAGCCCGTCGCGAGCGCCTGGCCCAGCCCGCCCGCCGTGCCGGCGATGGCGCGCCACAAGCCCACGTTGGCGGCGAAGCCGGCCCACAGGCTCACGGCGAGCGCCAGCCATGCCGGATGCAGACCGACGCGGGTCTCGCCGGGCATCAGCATCGACGAATACCCGGTTTCATGGAAGAGCTTGAGGCCCATGCCGGCATTCTGCCCGTCCGTGGGAGGGTTGGCATCAGGAATCGGGGCCTCCCGCGCTGCCGCAGCCACGGGCTGCGGTTCTTCAGCGCTCAGGCGCTGAAGAACCCTTTGAGTTTGTGCCGTCCGCATAACAAGCCCCTTCGGGGCAATTGTTAGCGGCCGCCCCAAGCTGAAAGACTTCGGCGCTGCGCGCCGAAGTGGGGCTACGCCCCATTCTTCAGCGCTATGCGCTGAAGAATCCTTTCAGCTTGTCAGCCCAGGACTCCTCGGTGGGGGAGTGCTTGGCGCCGCCCTTCTTGAGGGAATCGTCCAGTTCCTTCAGCAGCTTGCGCTGGTGCTCGGTGAGCTTGACCGGCGTCTCCACGGCGATGTGGCAGTACAGGTCGCCGGGATAGCTGGAACGCACGCCCTTGATCCCCTTGCCGCGCAGGCGGAACTGCTTGCCGGCCTGCGTGCCTTCGGGGATGTCGATCGCGGCCTTGCCCTGCAGCGTCGGCACCTCGATCTCGCCGCCGAGCGCGGCCCGGGTGAAGCTGATCGGCACCACGCAGTGCAGGTCGTCGCCGTCGCGCTCGAAGATGTCGTGCTTCTTCAGCCGGATCTCGATGTACAGGTCGCCCGGCGGGCCGCCGTTGGTGCCGGGCTCCCCGTTGCCGGCGCTGCGGATGCGCATGCCGTCGTCGATGCCCGCCGGGATCTTGACTTCCAGCGTCTTCTGCTTCTTGACCCGGCCCTGGCCGTGGCAGCTCGTGCACGGTTCCGGAATGATCTTGCCGGTGCCGCGGCAGTGCGGGCAGGTCTGCTGCACCGAGAAGAAGCCCTGGCGCATCTGCACGACGCCCTGTCCGTTGCAGGTGCTGCAGGTCTTGGCCTGGGTGCCCGGCTTGGCGCCGCTGCCGTGGCAGGTGTCGCATTGCTCCCAGGAGGGAATCCGGATCTGGGCTTCCTTGCCCAGCGCCGCCTCCTCGAGGGTGATCTCCATGGCGTACGACAGGTCGCTGCCGCGGTAGACCTGGCGACCGCCACGGCCGCCGCGCTGCTGCTGGCCGAAGATGTCGCCGAAGATGTCGCCGAAGGCCTCCGCGAAGCCGCCGAAGCCCTCCTGGCCGGGCCCGCCGCGCATGTTCGGATCGACGCCGGCATGGCCGAACTGGTCGTACGCCGCGCGCTTCTCGGCGTTCGACAGCATCTCGTAGGCCTCCTTGGCCTCCTTGAACTTGGCCTCGGCGGCCTGGTGCGCATCGCCCTGGTTGCGGTCAGGGTGGTGCTTCATCGCGAGCTTGCGATAGGCCTTCTTGATCTCCTCGTCCGAGGCGTTCTTCGGGACGCCCAGGACGTCGTAATAGTCTCGTTTGGTGGCCATGTTCTCGTTCGCTACAGCAAGAACGCCGCGTCGACGCTCCCGCAACGGTCACGTTCCAACGCGGCGAACTGGCGCCGGCGGCGCGTGCCGCCGGCCTCGATTGTCACTTCTTGACTTCCTTCACCTCGGCGTCGACCACATTCTCGTCGGCCGGCCGCGAACCCGCGCCCGCTTCCGCGCCGCCGGACTGGCCGCCGCCCGCGGCCGCCTGCGCGCTCTGCTGCGCCTGCATGTCGGCGTACATCTTCTCGCCGAGCTTCTGGCTGACCGACATGAGGGCGTTGGTCCTTTCCTCGATGGCGGACTTGTCCTCGCCCTTGAGCACGGACTCGAGGTCCTTGACGGCCGCCTCGATCTTCTCCTTCTCGCCGCCATCGAGCTTGTCGCCGTATTCGGTCAGGCTCTTGCGCACGCTGTGCACCAGCGCCTCGCCCTGGTTCCTGGCCTGCACGATCTCGAGCTTCTTCTTGTCCTCTTCGGCGTTCAGCTCGGCGTCCTTCACCATCTTCTGGATCTCGGCTTCCGACAGGCCCGAGTTCGCCTTGATGGTGATCTTGTTCTCCTTGCCCGTGCCCTTGTCCTTGGCGCTCACGTGCAGGATGCCGTTGGCGTCGATGTCGAAGGTCACCTCGATCTGGGGCAGGCCGCGCGGCGCCGGTGGGATGCCTTCCAGGTTGAACTCGCCCAGCAGCTTGTTGCCCGAGGCCATCTCGCGCTCGCCCTGGTAGACCTTGATCGTCACCGCCGGCTGGTTGTCGTCGGCCGTCGAGAAGGTCTGCGCGAACTTGGTCGGGATGGTCGTGTTCTTCGTGATCATCTTGGTCATCACGCCACCCAGCGTCTCGATGCCCAGCGACAGCGGCGTCACGTCCAGCAGCAGCACGTCCTTGCGCTCGCCGCCCAGCACCTGGCCCTGGATCGCGGCGCCCACGGCCACGGCTTCGTCCGGGTTGACGTCCTTGCGCGGCTCCTTGCCGAAGAACTCCTTGACCTTTTCCTGCACCTTGGGCATGCGGGTCTGGCCGCCGACCAGGATCACGTCGTGGATGTCGGACACCGACACGCCGGCGTCCTTGATCGCGGTGCGGCACGGCGCGATGGTGCGCTCGATCAGTTCCTCCACCAGCGCTTCCAGCTTGGCGCGGGTGAGCTTGATGTTCAGGTGCTTCGGGCCGCTCGCGTCGGCCGTGATGTACGGCAGGTTCACGTCGGTCTGCGAGTTGCTGGACAGCTCGATCTTGGCCTTCTCGGCGGCTTCCTTCAGCCGCTGCAGCGCCAGCACGTCCTTCGACAGGTCGACGCCCTGTTCCTTCCTGAACTCGCCGATGATGTAGTCGATGATGCGCTGGTCGAAGTCCTCGCCGCCCAGGAACGTGTCGCCGTTGGTGGACAGCACCTCGAACTGCTTCTCGCCGTCGACGTCCGCGATCTCGATGATCGAGATGTCGAACGTGCCGCCGCCCAGGTCATAGACGGCGATCTTGCGGTCGCCCTTTTCCTGCTTGTCCAGGCCGAAGGCCAGGGCCGCGGCGGTCGGCTCGTTGATGATGCGCTTGACGTCCAGGCCGGCGATCCGGCCGGCGTCCTTGGTCGCCTGGCGCTGGCTGTCGTTGAAGTACGCCGGCACGGTGATCACGGCTTCGGTGACGGGCTCGCCGAGGTAGTCCTCGGCGGTCTTCTTCATCTTGCGCAGGATCTCGGCCGAGATCTGCGGCGGCGCGAGCTTCTTGCCGCGCACCTCGACCCAGGCGTCGCCGTTGTCGGCCCGGACGATCTTGTAGGGCATGAGGTGCGATGTCCTTCTGGACTTCCTTCTCCTCGAACTTGCGGCCGATCAGGCGCTTCACCGCGTAGAGGGTGTTCTTGGCGTTGGTGACCGCCTGGCGCTTGGCCGAGGCGCCCACGAGGATCTCGCCGTCCTCCTGGTACGCAACGATCGACGGGGTGGTGCGCGCGCCTTCGCTGTTCTCGATGACCTTGGGCGTGTTGCCCTCCATGACCGCGACGCACGAGTTGGTGGTCCCCAGGTCGATGCCGATGATTCTTCCCATGTTGCTGCTCCTTTCGCGCGGCCCGCCGGGCCCTATTCAAATCTGTTCGTTAGGTGTGGATAAGCTGTGGCGTTTCAAGCGGTCACTGCGGCGCGGCCACCGTGACCAGCGCCGGGCGCAGCACGCGCTCGGCGATCAGATAGCCCTTCTGCAGCACCGTCACGATGGTGTTGGCTTCCTGAGCGGAACCGGTGGGCGCCGGCACCACCGAAATGGCCTGGTGCTGGTGCGGGTCGAACTTCGATCCGGCCGCCGGATTGATCTCCACCACCTTGTTGCGCTCCAGCACCGTCTTGAGCTGGCGCAGGGTCGCTTCGGCGCCTTCGCGGATCTGCTGCGGGGTGGCGTCCTGGATCGCCAGGCCGGCCTCCAGGCTGTCGGCGACGGCCAGCAGGCTCTCGGCAAAGCCCTCGATCGCGAACTTGCGGGCCTTGGACATCTCTTCCTCGGCCCGGCGGCGGGTGTTCTGCACGTCGGCCTGGGCCCGCAGGTACTGCTCGGCGAGCTGGTCGTTCTTCGCCTAGCAATACGTCGTAG
>CAVPTY010000090.1:0-9511 GCA_963708655.1 uncultured beta proteobacterium | reverse complement strand
GACCTGGTGCTCGAGCACGTGGTGGTCTCGGCGGGCGACCTGGGCAGCGTGCATGTCACCGCGGAACGGCAGGCGCTGATCGCTCCCTGGGTGCATGGCTCGCTACCGCCGCCGCGGGTGATGCCGCCGCCGGCGCGGGACCTGCCGCCGCCGCTGCGCGACCAGGTCAGGCCCGGCGCCGTAGTCGTGCATGCGCCGTCGATGTGGCCGTACAAGCAGTGGCCGGTCGGGCACTTTGCGCAGCTGATTGCGGCCCTGCTGGCGCAAGGCCGGCAGGTGGTGCTCACCGGCAGCGGCGGCGCACGCGACCAGGAATGCATCGCATCCTTGCGCGGTCTCGGCCAGCCGCCGGACCTGCTGGACGCGTCGGGCCGGTTGAACTTCAACCAGCTGGCGGCGCTGCTGCGCGGAGCGGCCCTCTACATCGGGCCGGACACCTCGGTGTCGCACCTGGCGGCGGCCACCGGCGTGCCGGTGATCGCGATCTTCGGGCCGACGAACCCCCAGCGCTGGGCGCCCTGGCCGGCGAACGCCCGCACGCAGGCGCTGTTCGCGCACTCGGCGGCCGTGCAGCAGGCGGGCAACGTCACGGTGCTGCAAGGCACCCAGCCGTGCGTGCCCTGCGGCCGGGCCGGCTGCGAGGACCACCGGCAAAGCCGCAGCGACTGCCTGGAGTCGATCACGCCGGAGCAGGTGCTGGCGCAGGCGGAGCGGATCCTGTCGGGTGCTTGAAAGCGGACCTCCGTACGCAGAGGACGCAAAGGTTCCGCAGAGGACGCAGAAAAGACATTGAAAGTATGTCCTTGGCAGCGTCTGCCACGCTACAGCACGGCTCCCTTAAAAAATCATTTTGGCTGTTCTTCTGCGGCCTCTGCGGAACTTCTGCGTCCTCTGCGTACGGAGGTCCGCTTTCGATGTTTACAACAGCACGATGTCGTACTGCTCCTGCCCCATCGCGCTTTCCGACTGCAGCGAGATCGGCTTGCCGATGAAGTCGGACAAGCCGGCCAGGTGCTGGCTCTCCTCGTCCAGCAGCAGCTCGATCACCTGCGGCGCGGCGACGATGCGGTACTCGCGCGGGTTGAACTGGCGCGCCTCGCGCAGGATCTCGCGCAGGATGTCGTAGGCCACGCTGCGCGCGGTCTTGACGGTGCCCTTGC
This sequence comes from uncultured beta proteobacterium, assembly GCA_963708655.1. Lineage (GTDB taxonomy): Bacteria > Pseudomonadota > Gammaproteobacteria > Burkholderiales > Burkholderiaceae_C > Ramlibacter. The sequence continues at coordinate 8,351 of CAVPTY010000090.1, read as the reverse complement.
CCTGGCAGGCGGCGCAGGGCTCGCACAACATGTGCGCCAGCGACTCCCGCGTGCGCTTGCGCGTCATCTCCACCAGCCCGAGCTGCGAGAAGCCGCCGGCCATCGTCTTGACGCGGTCCCGCGCCAGCTGCTTGCGGAACTCCGCCAGCACCGCCTGCCGGTGGTCCTCGCGCCCCATGTCGATGAAGTCGACGATGATGATGCCGCCCAGGTTGCGCAGCCGCAGCTGCCGCGCGATCGCGTGCGCGGCCTCCAGGTTGGTCTTGAAGATCGTGTCGTCGAAGTTGCGCGCGCCGACGAAGCCGCCGGTGTTGACGTCCACCGTGGTCAGCGCCTCGGTCTGGTCGACGATCAGGTAGCCGCCCGACTTGAGCTCGACGCGTCGGCCCAGCGCCTTCTGGATCTCGTCGTCGATCGCATAGAGGTCGAAGATCGGCCGCTCTCCCTTGTACAGCTGCAGCCGTTCGGCGGCCGCCGGCATGAACTCCTGGCCGAAGGCGCGCAGCTTGCCGAACTGCTCGCGCGAGTCGATGCGGATGGTCTGTGTCTCGTCGCTGACCAGGTCGCGCAGCACCCGCTGCAGCAGGCTCAGGTCCTGGTGCAGCAGCGACATCGACGGCAGCCGCAGCGCCGCCTCGCGGATGCGGGTCCAGGTCTTGCGCAGGTAGGCGATGTCCTCGGAGAGTTCGGCGTCCGTCGCGTCCTCGCCGTTGGTGCGCAGGATGAAGCCCCCGCCCTCGGGCCCGACCAGCGCCTGCAGCCGGGCGCGCAGCTCGTCGCGCTGTTCGGGCGGGATCTTCTGCGACACGCCCACGTGGTCGTCCTGCGGCAGGAACACCAGCAGCCGCCCGGCGATGCTGATCTGCGTCGACAGGCGGGCGCCCTTGGTGCCGATCGGATCCTTGATCACCTGCACCATCAGCGGCTGGCCTTCGAACACCTGCTTCTCGATCGGCACCTGCGGCTGGGCGTTGCGCACGAACGGCGGCGCCTCGCCCTCCGGCTGCCGGTGCCAGACGTCCGCCACGTGCAGGAACGCCGCGCGTTCCAGCCCGATGTCGATGAACGCCGACTGCATGCCGGGCAGCACCCGCGCCACCTTGCCGAGGTAGACGTTGCCGACCAGCCCCCGCTCGAGCGTGCGCTCCACGTGCAGTTCCTGCACGGCGCCGTTCTCGACGATCGCGACCCGCGTTTCCTGCGGCGACCAGTTGATCAGGATGTCCTGCTGCATCAGATATCGAAGCCGGCGGCGCGCAGGAGCTGCGCGGTCTCGTGCATGGGCAGGCCCATGATGCCAGAGTAGCTGCCGCTGATGTGCGAAATATAAGCGGCCGCCCGGCCCTGGATCGCATAGGCGCCGGCCTTGCCCATCGGCTCGCCGCTGGCGATGTAGTGGCGGATCTGCGCCGGCGTCCAGCGCGCGAACGTGACGCGCGAATCGCTCAGCGCAGTGCGCCGGGTGCGCCCCGATTGCACCGCCACCGCCGTCAGCACGCGGTGCGTGCGCGCCGGAGAGCTCGCGCAGCATGCGTGCGGCATCGGCCGCGTCGGCCGGCTTGCCGTAGATCGTGCGGCCGCGCGCGACCGTGGTGTCGGAGCACAGCACGGGCGCCGGCGGCAGGCCGCGGCGCTTCAGCCGCGCCACGTGCCGCGTCGAGCTTGAGGCCGGTCACGCGCTGCACGTAGCGCGCCGGCGGCTCTGCCGGCAGCACCGCCTCGAGTGCCTCGGTGTCCTCGTGCGGGTCGGGCAGGAGCAGTTCATGGGCCACGCCCAGTTGCTCGAGCAACTGCCGGCGGCGCGGGCTCTGGGAGGCGAGGTAGATGAATCGGTTGCTTCTCATACAAACGCCAGAACATCCGTACGCAGAGGCCGCAAAGAAGACGCAGAGGTCGCAGAAGAATGCCGCTGATGCATCAGTTCTTTCCTTGAGTCCTTCTGCGTCCTCTGCGGACCCTCTGCGTCCTCTGCGTACGGAGGTCCCGCTTCACTCCCGATGGTACGGATGGTTCGCGTTGACCGACCAGGCCCGGTACAACTGCTCCACCAGCAGCACCCGCACCATGGCGTGCGGCAGCGTCAGGTCCGACAGGCGGATGCGCTCGTGCGCCGCCTGCCTGAACCCGGGCTCCAGGCCGTCGGGGCCGCCGATCACCAGCGCGACGTCGCCGCCTTGCATCTGCCAGGCCTTCAGCCGCGCGGCCAGCGCCATGGTGGTCAGCGCCGTGCCGCGCTCGTCGAGCGCCACCACGTGCGTGCCCTTGGGGATGGCCGCCTCGATGCGCTGGCGTTCGGCTGCGAGGAGCGTCGCCAGCGGCCTTGCCGGCGCGCGGTTCGGTCTTGACGGCCTTGAGCTCGACGCGCAGTTCGGGCGGGAACCGTTTGGCGTAGTCGTCCCAGGCGGCCTGGGCCCAGTCCGGCACCCGCTGCCCGACGGCGACCACGGAGCAGCTTCATCGCTTCCTGGCTGGACTCTTCTTCGCCGGCTGCGCGCCTGGCCGCGGTCTTGGCGGCAGTGCCGGTGCGGCCGGTGGGGGCCTTCTTCGCGGGCGCCCTGGCGGGGCTCCTGGCCGTGCCGCGCCCTTGCGCGCTGGCGGCCGTCTTCTTCGCAGTTGCCTTGCCTGCTGCCGGCGCCGCGGACCGGCTGCGCGCCGTTCTTCGCCGGCGTCTTCTTCGCGGCCGTCTTCGCCGCCGTTTTCCGGCGGTCCGCCCGCCGGCCTTGTTCGTCGGCGCCGGTTCGGGCTCGGACGGCAGCGCCGGCTTGGGTGCGCCGAACTTCAGCCGCACCGGCTTGTCGCCCCAGATCTCCTCGAGGTGATAGTACTGGCGGATCGCCGGCTGCATGATGTGCGCCACGGCGGCGCCGCAGTCCACGATGATCCACTCGCCGTTGTCCTCGCCTTCGATGCGCGGCTTGGGAAAGCCCGCCTCGCGCACCGCGTCACGCACGCTGGAGGCCAGCGCCTTGGTCTGCCGGTTGGAGGTGCCGGAAGCGACGATCACGCGCTCGAACAGCGGCGAGAGGTGCTCGGTGTTGAAGACCTGGATGTCCTGCGCCTTGACGTCCTCGAGGCCATCGACGATGGCCCGCTGGAGTTTCTGGGTGTCTTTTTTCGCGGCGGCGTTTTGGCTCATCAGGGCGATTGGTAAAGGTGATGTCGGTCAATATAACTTGCAACGCCCGGCGCCACCAAATCGGCGACCGGGCGGCCGCTGCCGACGAGTGACCGGATCGTGGTCGCGCTGGCCGGCATCGGGGGCAGCGCGAGCGTCCGGAAACGCGCCTGCGGCGGCAGCGCCGCGCGCACTTCGCCCGGCGTGGCGGCGCGCCCGGCGACGGCGATCACCGCCAGGGCCACGACCGTCTCCCAGTCGTGCCAGCGGGTGAGCGCGGCCGCCTGGTCCTCGCCCATGACGAGGAACAGCTGCGCGTGCGGCTGCTCGGCCAGCAGCTCGCGCAGGGTGTCCACCGTGTACGTGGGCCCGGCCCGGTGCAGTTCGCGCTCGTCGACCACCACCCGCGGCAGGTCGGCGAACGCCAGCCGCGCCATCGCCAGCCGGTGCGGCGCCGCGCTCAGCGTCCGGCTCTTGTGCCAGGCGTCGCCGGTCGGCAGGATGCGCAGCTCGTCGAGGGCCAGCTGGTCCACGGCGGCGCGGGCCAGCGCCGCATGGGCGAGGTGCGGCGGATCGAACGCCCCACCGAACACGCCCACGCGCCGGGTCATCGGATCCAGTCCCTGCGCACCAGGAACTTCGAGGTCAGTTCGGCTTCGGGCGTGCCGGGCGGGTCCTCGCGCCGATAGGACCAGCTCGCCAGCGGCGGCATCGACATCAGGATCGACTCGGTGCGCCCGCCCGACTGCAGGCCGAAGTGGGTGCCGCGGTCCCAGACGAGGTTGAACTCGACGTAGCGGCCGCGCCGGTACAGCTGGAACTCGCGCTCGCGCTCGCCGTACGGCAGGTCGCGGCGCCGCTGCAGGATCGGCAGGTAGGCCGGCACGAAGGCGTCGCCCACGAGCGCGTACCAGCGCGAAGCTGTCGACCGGGCCGCCCTCGGCGTAGTCGTCGAAGAAGATGCCGCCGATGCCGCGCGGCTCGTCGCGGTGCTTGATGAAGAAATACTCGTCGCACCAGGTCTTGAAGCGCGGGTACTTGTCGGCGCCGAAGGGCGCCAGCGCGTCGCGTGCACACGGTGTGGAAGTGGACGGCGTCCTCCTCGAAGCCGTAGTACGGCGTCAGGTCCATGCCGCCGCCGAACCAGTACACCGGCTCGCCGTCGCTGGGCATGGCGGCCAGCATGCGCACGTTCATGTGCACCGTCGGCGCATACGGGTTGCGCGGGTGGAACACCAGCGACACGCCCATGGCCTCGAACGAGGCGCCGGCGAGGTCCGGCCGGTGCTGCGTGGCCGACGGCGGCAGGCGCGGCCCGGTCACGTGCGAGAAGCCGCAGCCGGCGCGCTCGAACACGCCGCCGCCCTCCAGGATCATGCTGACGCCCTCGCCCTGCAGCGGCTCGTCGCGGCCCTTGCGCCAGGCATCGGCCACGAAGGAGTTGCCGTCCACCTGCGCGAAAGCGCTGGTGATGCGCTGCTGCAGGTCCTGCAGGTACGCGCGCACCTGTGCCGTCTGTTGCGTCATGGGTTGCCTCGCCCGCGCGCCGGCGGCACGGCCCGATGGCCGATGTCGCGCCGGTACTGCGCGCCGTCGAACTGGATGCCGCTGCACCACCTCGTAGGCGCGCTGCTGCGCTGCCTTGACGCTGTCGGCCAGCGCCGTGACGCACAGCACGCGGCCGCCGGCCGTGAGGATCGCGCCGTCCTGCTGCACCGTGCCGGCGTGGAACACCATCGCGTCGTCGGCCGGTTTCGGCAGGCCCGTGATGGGGTCGCCCTTGCGCGGCTGCAGCGGATAGCCGGCGGCAGCCATCACCACGCCGAGCGCCACCCGGCGGTCCCACTGCAGGTCGACCTGGTCGAGCGTGCCGGCGGTGGCGGCCATCATCACGTCGAAGAAGTCGCTGCGCAGCCGCATCATGATCGGCTGGGTTTCCGGGTCGCCCATGCGGCAGTTGAATTCGAGCGTCTTCGGCCGGCCCTGCGGCGTCGATCATCAGCCCCGCGTAGAGGAAGCCGGTGTAGGGAATGCCGTCGCTCTCCATGCCCTTCACGGTGGGCAGGATCACGTCGCGCATGGCACGCGAATGCACCTGCGGCGTCACCACCGGGGCCGGCGAATAGGCGCCCATGCCGCCGGTGTTGGGGCCCTGGTCGCCGTCGAGCAGCCGCTTGTGGTCCTGGCGAGCTCGCCAGCGGCACGTACGTTGCGGCCGTCGCACAGCACGATGAAGCTCGCCTCCTCGCCCTGCAGGAACTCCTCGATCACCACCCGGGCGCCGCCCGCGTTGTGGCTGACGCCCAGCTGCTTGTCCAGCAGCATGAAGTCGATCGCCTCGTGCGCCTCGGCGGCCGTCATCGCGACGACCACGCCCTTGCCGGCCGCCAGGCCGTCCGCCTTGACCACGATCGGCGCGCCGCGCGCGTCGACATAGGCATGCGCCGCCGCCGGATCGGAGAAGGTCTCGTACTCCGCCGTCGGGATGCCGTGGCGCTTCATGAACGCCTTGGAGAACGCCTTGGAGCTTTCCAGTTGCGCCGCGGCGCGGGTCGGGCCGAACACGCGCAGCCCGTGGGCGCGGAAGTCGTCGACCACGCCGGCCGCCAGCGGCGCCTCCGGGCCGACCACGGTGAGCGCGATCTTCTCCTGCAGCGCCCACTGCCGCAGCTGCGGCGATCTCGGTGATCGGCACGTTGTCCAGCCGGGAATCCAGCGCCGTGCCGCCGTTGCCGGGCGCGACGTACACCGCCTGCACCTTCGGTGACTGCGCCAGCTTCCAGGCCAGCGCATGTTCGCGGCCGCCGCCGCCGATGACGAGGACTTTCATCGGATTCGCGTCACAGCGACGCGTTGTGGAAGACCTCCTGCACGTCGTCCAGGTCTTCGAGGACGTCCAGCAGCTTCTGCATGCGCGCCGCGTCCTCGCCGTCGAGCTCGATGGTGTTCTCCGGCCGCATGGTCACCTCGGCCACTTCGGGCTTCAGCCCGCCGGCTTCCAGCGCGTTCTTCACGGCCTCGAAGTCGGCGGGGTCGGTGATGACCTCGATGGCGCCGTCCTCGTCGGCGATCACGTCGTCGGCGCCGGCTTCCAGCGCCACTTCCATCACCTTGTCCTCGCTGGTGCCGGGGGCCAGGATCAGCTGGCCGACGTTGCGGAACTGGAAGGCCACGGAGCCGGCCGTGCCCATGCTGCCGCCGTACTTGCTGAAGGCATGCCGCACTTCGGCCACCGTGCGCACCTTGTTGTCGGTCATGGTGTCGACGATGATCGCCGCGCCGCCGATGCCGTAGCCCTCGTAGCGGATTTCCTCGTACTGCACGCCCTCGAGGTTGCCGGTGGCCTTGTCGATGTTGCGCTTGATGGTGTCGGCCGGCATGTTCGCCGCCTTGGCCTTCTCCACCGCCAGCCGCAGGCGCGGATTGGCGCTCAGGTCGCCGCCGCCCTGGCGCGCCGCCACCATGATTTCACGGATGACGCGGGTCCACACCTTGCCGCGCTTTTCGTCCTGGCGGCCTTTGCGGTGCTGGATGTTCGCCCATTTGCTGTGTCCGGCCACTGGGAATCCTTGGTTCGTTTCTCTCGCTGCGCGACCGGCAACCGCCGTCCACGCCGGCAATACCACTTATATTGCGCTTCCCGAATTCTACTTTTGACGCCATGGCCGAACCTCTGCCTGATCGCCCGCAACGCCGCCACCGAGTGCCGCCTGCTGCCGCAGATGGCCAACCGCCACGGCCTCGTGACCGGCGCCACCGGCACCGGCAAGACCGTCACCCTGCAGGCGCTCGCCGAGGGCCTGTCGAAGATCGGCGTGCCGGTGTTCCTGTCCGACGTCAAGGGCGACCTCACCGGCATCAGCCAGCCCGGCGACAACGCCGGCAAGCTCGGCAAGGTGCTGGCCGAGCGCGGCCTGCCCCTGCCCGAGCCGTTCGCCTGCCCCACGATGCTGTGGGACGTCTTCGGCGAACAAGGCCACCCGGTGCGCGCCACCGTCTCGGACATGGGGCCGCTGCTGCTGGGGCGGATGCTGGGCCTGAACGAAACCCAGTCGGGCGTGCTCAACCTGGTGTTCAAGATCGCCGACGACAACGGCCTGCTGCTGCTCGACCTGAAGGATCTGCGCGCCATGCTGCGCCACGTGGGCGACAACGCCGCGCAGTTCCGCACCCGGTACGGCAACGTCAGCGCCGCCAGCGTCGGCATCATCCAGCGCGGGCTGCTGCAGATCGAGAGCCAGGGCGGCGACAAGTTCTTCGGCGAGCCCATGCTGGACATCGCCGACTTCCTGCAGACCGACCAGAAAGGCCACGGCTTCGTCAACGTGCTGGCCGCCGACCGGCTGCTGCAGTCGCCGCGCCTGTACGCCACCTTCCTGCTGTGGCTGCTCTCCGAACTGTTCGAGCAGCTGCCCGAGATCGGCGACCCAGAGCAGCCGAAGCTGGTGTTCTTCTTCGACGAGGCGCACCTGCTGTTCGACGAGGCGCCCAAGGTGCTGGTGGAGCGGATCGAACTGGTGGTGCGCCTGGTGCGCTCCAAGGGCGTGGGCGTGTTCTTCGTCACCCAGAACCCGCTGGACGTCCCCGACAGCGTGCTGGCGCAACTGGGCAACCGGGTGCAGCACGCGCTGCGCGCCTACACGCCGCGCGACCAGAAGGCGGTGCGCGCGACGGCGCAGACCATGCGCGAGAACCCCGCGCTCGACATCGAGTCCGCCATCACCGAGCTGGCGACGGGCGAAGCGCTCGTCAGCTTCCTGGACGCCAAGGGCCGGCCCAGCGTCACCGAGCGCGCCTACGTGCTGCCACCGGGCAGCCGGATCGGGCCGATCACCGCGGCCGAGCGGCAGGCGCTCATCGACGGCTCGCTCGGTCGCCGGCGTGTACGAGAAGGTGGTGGACCGCGTCTCGGCACACGAGGAACTGGCGCAGCGCACGGCCGGAGCGCTTGACGGCGCCGCCGCCGCAGGCAAAGGCGTCGACGCTGCGGCAGCCCTCGGCTCCGACGGCGGCGGCCTGATGGGCGAGCTGGGCAAGATGGTGTTCGGCTCCACCGGGCCGCGCGGCGGCCGGCGCGAAGGCCTCGCCGAAAGCATGGCCAAGTCCGCCGTGCGCAGCATCGGCAGCGCCGTCGGCCGCGAGATCATCCGGGGCGTGCTGGGCGGGATCATCGGCGGCCGGCGCCGCTGAGCCACTGCCTGCCGCCGGGGCACACGACGCGCCCACGCCCCGCGGG
>CAVPTY010000089.1:0-16162 GCA_963708655.1 uncultured beta proteobacterium | reverse complement strand
GCCGAGAAGGTCAATTACGCGGCCGGCGTGCCGACCGTTTGGCAGATGCTGCTGGGACACCTGAAGCCGAACAACCTGCGCTTCTCGACCTTGAAGCGCACCGTCATCGGCGGCGCCGCCTGCCCGCCGGCCATGATCCACGCTTTCCGGGACGAGTACGGGGTCGAAGTGCTGCATGCCTGGGGCATGACCGAGACCAGCCCACTCGGCGCCTTGTGCACCCTGAAGAACAAGCACCTGGACCTGCCGGAAGAGGAGCAGATGAAGATCCGGCTCAAGCAGGGCCGCACCTTCTTCGGCGTCGACATGAAGATCGTCGGCGACGACGGCAAGGAACTGCCCTGGGACGGCAAGACCTGCGGCAACCTCTATGTCAGGGGACCGTGGACGGTGCGCGAGTACTTCAAGGGTGAGGGGGGAAACCCGCTGGTCGATGGCTGGTTCCCCACCGGCGACGTCGCCACCATCGATCCGGACGGCTACATGCAGATCACCGACCGCAGCAAGGACGTGATCAAGTCGGGCGGCGAGTGGATCAGTTCCATCGACGTCGAGAACATCGCCGTCGCCCACCCCGCCGTGGCGATGGCCGCCTGCGTCGGCATGCCGCATCCCAAGTGGGACGAGCGGCCGATCGTCGCCGTCGTGAAGAAGCCGGGCGCCGAACTCACGCGCGAGGAGCTCCTGAAGTTCTACGAAGGCAAGATCGCCAAGTGGCAGATTCCGGACGATGTCGTATTCGTCGACGCCATCCCGCTCGGCGCCACCGGCAAGATGCTCAAGACGCGGCTGCGCGAGATGCTGAAGGATTACCGGCTGCCGACCGCGTGAGCGTGGCCGCGGGTTTGCACTGCAGAACGGTCGGTGCTCGGGGAATGTCCGTCTAGGGCATTCCCTAGCGCGTCCGTGACCACAACACAGGTACGCTGCCGCTGTCGATTTCCAGGAGAAACGTAGATGAAATCCGCATTGACCTCGATCGCGCTCGGCAGCCTGCTGTTCGGCGCCGGTCCGCTGTTTGCGCAAGCGCCCGCCAAGCCTGCGGCCAGGCCGACGGCGGCTGCCGCCCCGGCCGCCACGAAGGGCCAGGTCGTGAAGATGATGTGGATCGACCCCCTGACCGGCCTGCTCGGTCCGGTCGGCGTCAATCAGCTCAAGTCGCTTCAGTTCAGCGCCGACAAGTTCAACGCCGGCAATGCCGCGGGCGTGAAATTCGAAGTGCAGGGCATCGACAACAAGCTGAGCCCGGCCGAAAGCCTCAACGCCTTGAAGTCAGCGCTCGACCAGGGCGTTCGCTACATCGTCCAGGGGAACGGCTCCTCGGTAGCGGGGGCGCTGATCGACGCGATCGACAAGCACAACGCCCGCAACCCGGGCAAAGAAGTCATCTATCTCAATTACGCGGCCGTCGATCCGGACTTCACGAACAGCAAGTGCAACTACTGGCACTTCCGTTTCGACGCCGACACCTCGATGAAGATGGAGGCGATCGCCTCTTACATCAAGGACCAGAAGGACGTCAAGAAGATCTACCTGCTCAATCAGAACTACTCGCACGGCCACCAGGTCGCCAAGTACGCCAAGGAGACCGTGGGGCGCAAGCGCCCGGACGTGCAGTTCGTCGGCGAGGATCTCCATCCGCTGGCCCAGGTCCGCGACTTCGCCCCCTATATCGCGAAGATCAAGGCGTCGGGCGCGGACACGGTCATCACCGGCAACTGGGGCTCCGACCTCGGGCTGCTGTTCAAGGCAGCCAACGAATCCGGCTACAACGGCAAGTTCTACACCTACTACACCGTGACGACCGGCACCCCGAGCCAGCTCGGCACGGCCGGCGAAGGGCGGGTGTACCAGGTGGGCTACGGCCACTACAACATGGGCGGCCAGATCGGGCAGTGGAGCGACGAGTTCAAGGCCAAGTACAAGGACGATTTCTACACCACGGTGTTCGTTCACATCTTCCACGCATTGTCCAACGCCATGGTCAAGGCGCAATCGACCGATCCGGTGAAGGTCGCCGCGGCGATGGAGGGCCTGAAGTTCAACAGCTTCAACGGCGAAGTCGAGATGCGCAAGACCGACCACCAACTGCAGCAGCGTCTGTACATGACGGTGTGGCAGAAGGCCAGCAAGCAGTACCCGTACAGCCCTGAAAACACCGGCATGACGCTGGCGCCGGTCGCGACCTACGAGTCGTACGTCTCGAGCACGCCGACCAGCTGCCAGATGAAGCGGCCAGGGTAGGTTCGCACGCGTCAGATCCCCGGGGGCCCCTGCGGTGAACGTAGCGGGCCCCTTGTCTTGCGTACCGACTGCCGCCGACCAACAACAGCCACTGATCCATGGAATTCGTCGTCATCTCCACGCTCAACGGGTTGAGCTACGGGCTGCTGCTCTTCTTGCTCAGCTCCGGGCTCACGCTGATCTTCAGCATGATGGGCGTCCTCAATTTCGCCCACGCCAGTTTCTACATGGTGGGGGCATACGTCGGCTACACCGTCTCGCATCTGGTGGGCTTCTGGCCCGCGCTGGTGATCGCGCCACTGCTGGTCGGGCTGCTGGGCGCCGCCTTCGAGCGCACCAGCCTGCGCAAGGTGCACCAGTACGGTCACGTGCCCGAGTTGCTCATCACCTTCGGCCTGTCGTACGTGCTGCTCGAACTCGTGCAGCTCATCTGGGGCCGCACCGCCGTCGAATTCCAGCCACCTGATGCACTGCGCGGGGCGGCGTTCACGCTGGTGCAGCATTCCATCGACGGCATCAGCGTGGTGTGGGGCAGCGCGCCGGCGGCCATATGCAACGCGGCCGAAGCGGGCGTGCGGGTGGTCTGTTCGCCGTTTCCCGCCACTCGCGGGTTCATGATGCTGACGGCCGTGTTCATGCTTGGCGCACTGGGTCTGCTGCTGACGAAGACGCGCGTCGGGCTGGTGATCCAGGCGGCACTCACGCATCCGGACACCGTCGAGGCGCTCGGGCACAACGTGCCGCGCGTGTTCATGCTGGTGTTCGGCGCCGGCACCGCCCTCGCCGGACTGGCCGGCGTGATCGGCGGCAGCACCTTCGTGACCGAGCCCAACATGGCGCTCACCGTCGGCTCCATCATCTTCGTGGTGGTGGTGGTCGGCGGCATGGGCTCGCTGGCCGGGGCCTTCGTGGCTTCGCTGCTGATCGGCCTGGTGCAGACCTTCGCCGTGGCGCTCGACCACTCCGTTGGCTCGCTGCTGCAGCGCGCCGGCGTCGCCATGAGCCCGGGAGCGCTGGACAGCACTTTCCTGAAACTGACGATCTCCCAGGTGGCGCCCATCCTCCCTTACCTGTTCCTGGTGCTCATCCTCATCTTCAGGCCGCGCGGCCTGCTCGGCACGCGGGAGGGCTGAAGTGGCCTCCTTGTCAGACATCCAGCCCGGCTCCGAGGCCGAGCGAGAGAACCGCCGCGTGGGCGTCGCGATGGGCCTGCCCGGCAGCGGCGCCGGCCGTGTCCCCGGCGGCAGGCACTCCAGCAAGGAGTACTACGAGTTCCGGCCGTACAACGTCGCGCGCGTCGTCGTCTGGACGGCCTTTGCCCTGGTGCTGGCGGTGGCGCCGATGCTGTTCACCAGCGGCCTGGGCATCACCATCCTGTCGCAGATCGGCATCGCGATCATCGCCTGCCTTTCCTACAACATGCTGCTGGGGCAGGGCGGCATGCTCAGCTTCGGGCACGCGGTGTACACCGGTTTTGGCACCTATTTCGCCATCCACGCGCTGAATGCCGCGACGCGGGGCCAGTTGCCGGTCCCCGTGAGCCTGCTGCCCCTGATCGGCGGGCTCGGCGGCATGGGGATCGCCGTGCTCTTGGGATACGTCACGACCAAGAAGGCCGGCACGCCGTTCGCGATGATCACGCTGGGCTTGGCTGAACTGGTGTTCGCGATGTCGCTCATGTTCTCCGAGTTCTTCGGCGGCGAGGCCGGCATCTCGGCCAACCGCGTCGTTGGTGAGCCGTTTTTCGGCATCACCTTCGGGCCGCCGACGCAGGTGTACTACCTGATCGCCATCTACACCTTCCTCTGCGTGGCCGCGATGTACGCCTTTACGCGCACGCCGCTCGGGCGGATCCTGAACGCGGTGCGCGACAACCCCGAGCGCGTGGAGTTCATCGGGTACGACACCCAGCGGGTGCGCTATCTCGTGTTCATCCTGGCCGGTTTCTTTGCCGGCATCTCCGGCGGGCTGGGCGCCCTGAATTTCGAGATCGCCACGGCGGAAGTGGTCGGCCCGGCGCGGTCCGGCGGATACCTGCTGTTCACGTTCCTCGGCGGCGCCACCTTCTTTTTCGGACCCATCATCGGCGGGATCCTGATGGTGCTGGCCTTCGTGCTGTTCTCGGAGTTCACGAAGGCGTGGCTGCTGTACCTCGGCCTGATCTTCATGTTCATGGTGATGTACGCGCCCGGCGGCATCGCCAGCCTGATCATGATGAACCTGCGCATCGCGGCGTTCGGGCGGCTGCGGGAGGTGTGGGTCAGCTACCTGGCGCTGGCGGTCACGGCACTGCTGGTGCTGGTAGGCGCCGCCGCGATGATCGAGATGGTTTACCACCTGCAGCTCAACGTGGTCATGGGCGACCAGGTGCGTTTCCTCGGCCTCACGCTGAACACCACGAGCGTCGACAGCTGGTTCGGGGCCCTGTTCGTCATGATCACCGGCCTCGGCATGTTCGAGCTCGCGCGCCGGCATTTCCTGCGCCACTGGGGCGAGATCCAGGAGTTCATCGAGAACGAAATGAAGCGGAGGGAAACCCTGTGACGGCCCCCGCCCTCGAACTGCGCGGCCTGCGCAAGAGCTTCGGCAAGACAGAGATCATCCGCGGCTGCAACCTGGCCGTGTCGGCCGGCGAGCGCGTCGCGGTCATCGGCCCCAACGGGGCGGGCAAGTCGACGCTGTTCAACCTGATCAGCGGCCGGTTCGCGCCGACCTCGGGCGAAGTACTGCTCAACGGGCAACGCATCGACGGCAAGAAGCCGTTCGAGATCAACCGGATGGGCCTGTCGCGCAGCTTCCAGATCACCAACATCTTTCCGAAGTTGTCGGTCTTCGAGAACCTGCGCTGCGGCGTGCTGTGGAGCCTGGGCTACAAGTACACCTTCCTGCGCTTCCTGGCCAGCCTCGACGATGCGAACAACCGCGCCGAGCAGCTCATGGAGATGATCCGACTGCACAAGAAGCGCGACGTGCTCGCGGTGAACCTCACTTATGCGGAGCAGCGCGCCCTCGAAGTCGGGATCACCATTGCCGGCGGCGCGAACGTGATCCTGCTCGACGAGCCGACTGCGGGTATGAGTCGCGAAGAGACCAAGCGCTTCATCGAACTGATCAAGGAAGTGACGGTTGGCAAGACCCTGTTGACGGTGGAGCACGACATGGGGGTGGTGTTCGGCCTGGCCGACAAGATCGCCGTCGTGGTGTACGGCGAAGTGATTGCCTTCGACCGGCCGGAGGCGGTGCGGTCCAACCAGCGCGTGCAGGAGGCCTACCTCGGCTCGCACGTCGCCGATGCGCAGGTGGCCCGGCAATGAACACGATGCTCAAGGTCGAGAACCTGCATGCCTTCTACGGCAAGAGCCACGTGCTGCACGGGGTGCATTTCGAGGTCGGCGAAGGCGAGATCGTGGCGCTGCTCGGTCGCAACGGATCCGGACGCTCCACCACCGCCAAGGCCATCATGGGGATGGTGGAGTGCACCGGGGTCGTCGACTGGAAGGGGCGGGACACGATGGGCCTCAAGCCCTACCAGATCGCCCACCTGGGCCTGGGCTACGTGCCGGAAAACCGGGACATCTTTCCCAAGCTGACGGTGCACCAGAACCTGATGCTGGGGCAGAAGAGCGCGCGCCAGCAGGGACGCTGGAGTTTCGACGACATGTACGCGATGTTCCCGCGGCTGAAGGAGCGCCAGCACACCGACGCCGGCGTGCTGTCCGGCGGCGAGCAGCAGATGCTCACGCTGTGCCGCACGCTGATGGGCGACCCGGACCTGATCATCATCGACGAGCCGACCGAGGGACTGGCGCCCAAGATCGTCGAACTGGTCGCCGAATACCTGCAGCGGCTCAAGCAGCGCGGCATCTCCGTGCTGCTGATCGAGCAGAAGCTGACGATCGCGCTCGCGATCTCGGATCGGACGCTGGTGATGGGACACGGCAGCATCGTGTTCCAGGGCACGCCGCAGACGCTGCGCGCCGACGCCTACATCCGCAAGGAGTGGCTGGAGGTCTGAGCGGCCCCGCCGGCGCGCAGCCTTGTCTCTGCCGGGACAAACGGCGTTGCGGGGACCCCGCAGGTCCCTACAATCGTTTCGCAACGAGCGCACCAGCGCTGCGTCGAACGATCCTTCCGGTCGTTCTTTTTTTCAGGAGCACACCAGCATGACGGCTGAATACAAGGTGCACGGCGACGTGGCCGTGGTCACGATCAACAATCCGCCCGTCAACGGGCTGGGGCACGCCACCCGCGTCGGGATCACCAGGGGGCTGGAGCAGGCGGGCAACGATGCGTCCGTCAAGGCGATCGTGATCACCGGCGCCGGCAAGGCGTTCTCCGGCGGCGCCGACATCACCGAGTTCGGCAAGCCGGCCGCCATGGCCGAGCCGAACCTGCACTCCGTGATCCTCGCCCTGGAGGCGTCCGACAAGCCGGTGGTCGCCGCGATCCACTCGATCGCCATGGGCGGCGGCCTCGAACTCGCGCTGGGCTGCAACTACCGCATCGCCGCGCCGGGCGCCAACATCGCGCTGCCCGAAGTGAAGCTGGGGCTCCTGCCCGGCGCCGGCGGCACGCAGCGCCTGCCGCGCGTGCTGGGCGTGGAGACGGCGCTCAACATGATCGTGAGCGGCGAGCCGGTCAAGAGCGAACTGCTGGCGCAGCTGCCGGGCCAGAAGCTGTTCGACCGCATGGCCAAGTCGCCCGAGTCGCTGCTGGAGGAGGCGATCGCCTTCGCCCGCTCCGTCGCCGATGCACGTCCGCTGCCGCGCGTGCGCGACCTGCCGTGCAAGCACCCGCTGGGGGACGCGTACTTCCAGTTCGCTCGCAACATGGTCAAGGGCATGGCCAGGAACCTGCCGGCTCCCGCCAAATGCGTGGACGCGGTGGAAGCGGCGACCCAGAACAAGTTCGACGACGGCCTGGCGCGCGAGCGCGAGCTGTTCGCATCCCTGCTGATCAGCCCCGAGAGCCGTGCCCTGCGCCACATCTTCTTTGCCGAGCGCGCCGCCTCCAAGATCCCGGACGTGCCCGCCGACACGCCGCAGCGCGAGATCAAGTCGGTCGCCGTCATCGGCGCCGGCACCATGGGCGGCGGCATCTCGATGAACTTCCTGAACGCCGGCATTCCGGTGACAGTCCTCGAGATGAAGCAGGACGCGCTGGACCGCGGCGTCGCCACCATCCGCAAGAACTACGAGGCGCAGGTCAAGAAGGGCAAGCTGAAAGCCGACAAGTACGAGCAGCGCATGAGCCTGCTGAAGACGACGCTGGACTACGCCGCCCTGAAGGATGCCGACCTCGTGATCGAGGCCGTGTTCGAGGAGATGGGCGTCAAGCAGAAGGTGTTCGAGCAGCTCGACGCGGTGATGAAGCCCGGCGCGATCCTGGCGTCCAACACGTCGACGCTGGACGTGAACAAGATCGCGGCGTTCACCAAGCGGCCGCAGGACGTGATCGGGATGCACTTCTTCAGCCCGGCCAACGTCATGAAGCTGCTGGAGGTGATCCGCGGTGAAAAGACGGCCAAGGACGTGCTGGCCACGGTGATGACGCTGGCCAGGAAGATCAAGAAGACGGCGGTGGTCTCCGGCGTCTGCGACGGCTTCATCGGCAACCGGATGATCGAACAGTACAGCCGCCAGGCCGGTTTCCTCCTGGACGAAGGCGCGCTGCCGGCGCAGGTGGACCGCGCGATCGAGCGCTTCGGCTTCGCCATGGGTCCGTTCCGCATGGGTGACCTCGCCGGCAACGACATCGGCTGGGCGATCCGCAAGCGCCGCGCCGTGGAACATCCCGACATGAAGTACAGCCGCACCGCCGACAAGCTGTGCGAGCTGGGCCGCTTCGGGCAAAAGACCGGCGCCGGCTGGTACGACTACCAGGCCGGCAAGCGCGACGCGATCCCGTCCGAGCTGGTCAACAAGATGATCGAGGACCATCGCAAGGAACTGGGGATCACCCCGCGCAAGATCTCGGACGACGAGATCGTGCAGCGGCTGGTGTACTCGCTGGTGAACGAAGGCGCCCGCATCCTGGAGGACGGCATCGCCTCCAAGGCCAGCGACATCGACATGGTGTACCTCACCGGCTACGGCTTTCCCATCCACCGCGGCGGCCCCATGCTGTACGCGGACCAGGTGGGCCTGTTCAACGTGGTGCAGGCGATGAAGCGGTTCCAGAAGAACCCGCGCGACGACCAGACGTTCTGGGAGCCGGCGCCGCTGCTGGCGCGCCTCGCCGCCGAAGGCAAGACCTTCAACCAGACCACCTGACACGAATTCGAAAGGGTCCCGCCATGACCAACGCACTCATCGTTTCCACCGCCCGCACGCCCCTGGCCAAGAGCTGGAAGGGTGCCTTCAACATGACGCACGGCGCCACCCTCGGCGGCCATGCCGTCAAGCACGCGCTCCAGCGCGCCGGCGTCGATGCCGCGCAGGTGGAGGACGTGATCATGGGCTGCGCCAACCCCGAAGGCGCGACCGGCATGAACATCGCGCGCCAGGCCGCGCTGCGCGCCGGCCTGCCGGTGACGGTCTCTGGCATGACCGTCAATCGCTTCTGCTCGTCGGGGCTGCAGACGATCGCGCTGGCTTCGCAGCGCATCATCGCGGGCGAGGCCGACGTGTTTGTCGCCGGCGGCGTCGAGAGCATCTCCTGCGTGCAGCAGGAGATGAACATGCACATGCTCCGGGACCCGGGCCTGATGGAGATCAAACCCGAGATCTACTGGACGATGCTGCAGACCGCCGAGCAGGTCGCCAAGCGCTACAAGATCGGCCGCGACGCGATGGACGAATACGGAGCGGCCAGCCAGCAGAAGGCGTGCGCGGCGCAGAACGCGGGCAGGTTCGACGACGAGATCGCTCCGATCACCGTGACGGCGGGCGTGGCCGACCCGGTGATGGGCCTGCGCAGCAAGGAAGTCACCGTCAGCCGCGACGAAGGCCCGCGCGAAGGCACCACCAAGGAAGGCATCGCCGGGATCAAGCCGGCGCTGCCTGGCGGCTCGATCGCCGCCGGCAACGCCAGCCAGTTCTCCGACGGCGCCGGCGCCTGCGTGGTGGTGAGCGAGCAGTACGCCAGCCGCAACAACCTGAAGCCGCTCGGCCGCTTTCTCGGTTTCGCCGTGGCGGGGTGCGAGCCCGGCGAAATGGGCATCGGCCCGGTGTTCGCCGTGCCGAAGGTGCTGAAGAAACTGGGCCTGTCGGTGAACGACATCGACCTGTGGGAGCTGAACGAGGCCTTTGCCGTGCAGGTGATCTACTGCCGCGACAAGCTGGGCATTCCCAACGACCGCCTGAACGTCAACGGCGGCGCGATCGCGCTGGGCCACCCGTATGGCGTGTCCGGCCAGCGGCTGACGGGCCATGCGCTGATCGAAGGCAAGCGCCGCGGCGCCAGGCGCGTGCTGGTGACGATGTGCATCGGCGGGGGAATGGGCGCGGCGGGGGTGTTCGAAGTCCTCTAGCTGTCCAACATCGACATCGGACCTCCGTACGCAGAGGACGCAGAGGGCTCGCAGAGGACGCAAAAGAAGACAGATATGGATTGATTCAGAGATCCTTTCTTCCGGTTTCCTTTTGCGTCCTCTGCGCAACCTTTGCGTCCTCTGCGTACGGGTGTCCGCTTGCCAGCGTGCCATGTCCTACCGTCCCACCCTCGAATTCCTCCTCTACGACTGGCTGCGCGTCGAGCAGCTGGCCAGCCGGCCGCGCTTTGCCGATCACTCGCGCGAGACCTTCGACGCGGTGCTCGACACCTGCGAGCGCATCGCCCGCGAGAAGTACGCGCCGTTCAACCGCACGGTGGACATCGAGGAGCCGCGCTTCGACGGCGAGAAGGTGATCCTGCCCAAGGCGACGCACGAGGCGCACGACGCCTACGCCGCCTCCGGCATGCTCGGCGCGGCGCAGGACTACGAGATCGGTGGCATGCAACTGCCGTACACCGTGGAAGCCGCGGCCAACAGCTTCTTCGCGATGGCCTCGGTCAGCATCGGCTCGGGGATGTTGACGATCGGCAACGCCAACCTGCTGCTCAAGCACGGCACCGAGCTGCAGCGCAAGGTCTTCGCGCTCAACGAGTTCTCCGGGCGCTGGTCGGGAACGATGGCGCTGTCCGAACCGCAGGCCGGCTCGTCGCTGTCCGACATCGCGACCCGCGCCGTCCCGGACGGCGACGGCTTCGAGGCCGATCCGCTCGGTCCGCGCTACCGGCTCACCGGCAACAAGATGTGGATCTCGGCCGGCGAGCACGAACTCGCCGAGAACATCGTCCATCTGGTGCTGGCGAAGATCCCCGGGCCCGACGGCAAGCTGATCCCCGGCACCAAGGGCATCTCGCTGTTCATCGTGCCGAAGAAGCTGGTTGGCGCCGAGGGCGAACTGACCGGCGAGCGCAACGACGTGGCCCTGGCCGGCCTGAACCACAAGCTGGGCTGGCGCGGCACGACCAACACGCTGCTGAACTTCGGCGAAGGCCGCCACCCGGTGCGGGGCAAGCCTGGAGCGGTCGGCTACCTCGTCGGTCGCCCGCACGAGGGTCTGCGCTGCATGTTCCACATGATGAACGAGGCGCGGATCGGGGTCGGCACGGCGGCGGTGATGCTCGGGATGGCCGGCTACTACGCCTCGCTCGAATACGCGATGACCCGGCCACAGGGCCGGCTGCCCGTCGGACAGAAATCGGCAGACGGCGCAAGCGCCGTGGGCAAGGATCCCGCGCAGCCGCAGGTGCGCATCATCGAGCACGCCGACGTCAAGCGGATGCTGCTCGCGCAGAAGTCGCTGTGCGAAGGCGGGCTGGCGCTGGAGCTGTATTGCGCCCGGCTGGTCGACGAACAGCACACCGGCGAGCCGGCCTCCGCCGACGACGCGCGACTGCTGCTGGAAGTGCTGACGCCGATTGCCAAGAGCTGGCCGAGCGAGTGGTGCCTGGAAGCCAATTCGCTGGCGATCCAGGTCCATGGCGGCTACGGCTACACGCGCGATTTCCCGGTGGAGCAGTACTGGCGCGACAACCGCCTGAACATGATCCATGAAGGCACGCACGGCATCCAGGCGGCCGACCTGCTGGGGCGCAAGGTGCTGATGGAAGGCGGCAAGGGCCTCGTCCTGCTGGCGCAGCGGGTGCAGGCGACGGTCGCCATTGCGCAGAATCATCCATCGCTGGCCGAACACGCCCGGGCCCTCGGCGATGCGCTGCAACAGGTCCAGGCGGCGACGCAGGCCGCCTGGTCGACCGGCAACCCGGCCGAGGCCCTGGCCAACGCCGTCCCGTACATGCAGGCCTTCGGCCACGCCGTAGTCGCCTGGCTGTGGCTGGACGTGGCTGCCGCCGTGCTTGCCGCGGGCCGGGACGACCCGGCGTCGCAAGGGCGCCTCTACGCGGCACGCTATTTCTACCGCTACGAGTTGCCGAAGATCGGCGCCTGGCTGCAGGTGGCGGCCAACCGCGATCCGACCTGCGCGCAGATGCCGGAGGCCGCCTTCTGATGCCATCGGCCCGCACCATCGCGTGGGTCGAGCGGCTGGTGTGGATCCTGATCTGAAACCGGACGAGTGAAAGCGATATCGCTGCCGCGACAGCCGCGCCGCGGCCTCGGACGGCACAATCGGCCGCTGCACAGGAGAGCACCATGACCCGCACCGTATCCCAGCTGTTCGACCTCAGGGGCAGGACCGCCCTCGTCACCGGGGGCTCGCGCGGGCTGGGCCTGCAGATGGCCCACGCCCTGGGCGAGGCCGGCGCGCGCATCATGCTGACCTCGCGCAAGGCGGGCGACCTCGAGCAGGCCGCGGCGCAGTTGCAGGCCGCCGGCATCGACGCGCGCTGGATCGCCGCCGACTGCGGCAAGGAGGAGGACATCCGGCGGCTGGCGGACGAGACGCTCCAGCGCATGGGGGACGTCGACATCCTCGTCAACAATGCCGGCGCCGCGTGGGGCGCCCCGGCCGAGGACCATCCGGTCGAGGCCTGGGACAAGCTGATGAACCTGAACGTGCGCGGCTATTTCATCCTGTCGCAGCAGATCGGCAGGCGCAGCATGATTCCGCGCAGGTACGGCCGCATCATCAACATCGCGTCCATCACCGGGCAGTGGCTGGCGGTGGACGGCGGCGTGAGCGTCGTCACCGGCGGCTGAACGGCCGCGCAGTCACGAGGAACACCATGCAGTTTGGCGTCGACATCCCCTTCGTGCAGCACCTGGGCTTCGAGCTCGCGCTGTTCGAGGGCGGACATTCCGAGATCCGGTACGCACCGCAGCCGGCACACGAGAATTCGTTCCACGTGGTCCACGGCGGCGCCGTGATGACGCTCCTGGACGTGACCATGGCGACCGCCGCCCGCAGCATCCAGCAGGACATGGGCGTGGTCACCATCGAGATGAAGACCACCTTCATGCAACCGTGCCGCGGCGTGCTCACCGGCAAGGGACGGCTGATGCATCGCACCGCCTCGATGGCGTTCACCGAAGGCACCATCTACGACAGCGAGGGCCGGGCCTGCGCGCACGGCACCGGCACCTTCAAGTACGTCAGGCGCCAGCAGCCCGGCACCGCCGGCGGCCAGGGCGTGATCTCCACCGATTGATCCACAGGGAGTCCCTATGCCACGCAACCGTCAGTTCCTCCTGGACAGCCGCCCGCAGGGCGAGGCGAGCGCGTCCAACTTCAAGCTGGTCACCAGCGAAACGCCGCCGCTGCAGGACGGGCAGGTGCTGGTGCGGCACCACTACCTGAGCCTCGACCCCTACATGCGCGGCCGCATGGACGACGCCAGGAGCTACGCCAAGCCGCAACCGCTGGGGCAGGTGATGCAAGGCGGCACCGTGGGCGAGGTGGTCGAGAGCCGCTCGCCCGGCTTCGAGCCCGGCGACAAGGTGGTCGGCATGGGCGGCTGGCAGGAATACAGCGTGGTCGACCCGACCCAGCCCGGCGCGCTGCGCAAGGTGGACACCTCGCAGGTTCCGCTGTCGTATTACCTGGGTGCCGTGGGCATGCCGGGCGTGACGGCGTGGTACGGGCTGGTGAAGATCCTGCAGCCCAAGGAAGGGCAGACCATGGTGGTCAGCGCGGCGGCCGGCGCCGTGGGCAGCGCCTTCGGCGCGTTGGCCCGGGCGCGCGGCTGCCGCGTCGTGGGCATCGCCGGCGGCCAGGAGAAGTGTGACTACGTCGTCAAGGACCTCGGGTTCGACGCCTGCGTCGACTACAAGCAGCACGCCGATGCCGGATCGCTGACCAAGGCGCTGCGCGAGGCCTGCCCCGACGGCGTGCACGGCTACTTCGAGAACGTCGGCGGGATGGTGATGGACGCGGTGATGCTGCGCATGAACGACTTCGGCCGCATCGCCGTGTGCGGAATGATCGCCGGCTACGACGGTCAGCCCGTGCCCATGGCATATCCGCAGATCATCCTGAGGAGCCGTCTCACCGTGGAAGGGTTCATCGTCAGCGAACACATGGAAGTGTGGCCGCAGGCGCTGCAGGAACTGGCCGGCCTGGTGGCGGCCGGCAAGCTGCGGCCGCGCGAATCCGTCGCCCAGGGCATCGAGTCGGCGCCGGAGGCGTTCCTCGGCCTGCTGAAGGGCCGTAACTTCGGCAAGCAGCTGGTCAAGCTGGTCTGAGAGCCGAGGGGCCAGCATGATCTCCGGAGCGAGCGCGCTGCGGCCCACGCCGCCCTGGCGCACCGTGATGGCCGCGTACATACCACCTGGTGATCCTCGGCGCTGGCAACCGGTCGTTGCGACGAACTCGTCGCGGCCCGTCTCGCAGACGCGGCCCCTTCGGTCTAAAGGGTGATGAAGACGCGAGTTGGCGCTGTCAAGACCGTCCCCCCGCCGCTGGAGTGCTCCACACGAACGGCGACCGATACGGTCTGATCAGCCTGGACGTTAGTCGGAGCGCAACCGCGCGCGTCCGCGCGCAGCGTGCCATCCGGTTCCTGGGTAACGTCTGCGGCGGCCACTTCAGCGGACCACACCGGCAAACCACTGGCGTCGTTCAGCGTAATGCGGGAGACGATGGCACCTTCTGGCATCGGTGCCGGCTGGGCCGAGAGCCGTCCCGAGACGTTAACGGTGACACACCCGCCAGGCTCGACACTGGGCATTGCATTTAGCCAAACGTTGGCCGTTCCCGTAATGCTCTTGTCGCCGATTGATATCACGGGAGCCGATTCGGCTTCCGAGCCGTCTCCGCAACCAGCAACGGCCAGCGCGATGGCCGCGACAACACCGAGAGCGAACTGTGGGGTAAATCGGCTCATGGTCAGTGTCTTTCCTAAGTCATGTGTCAGAACGGCGCCCGAATACGACGGTAGTTGACGCCCACGTAGGAAACGACCACGCTGCCCGTCGAGGTCATCCATGCAATGGCGTCTGCGTTGGAGATTCCCGGCATCGCAGCTTTCACAGCGGCGATGTACCCTGAAACGTGAGGCGTGGCTTGCGAGGTGCCGCTCATACCGCCGATAGCCGTCGTGCCGGAGTTAATCGATGACGTCACCGCGCGACCAGGGGCAAGGAGGAAGCCACCAGAATAGAATAGTTGATCGGATTGCCGACGTTCGTAAACGTGCTCACGTCGTTTCCCGTGCCCCAATTGTCTGTAGCGCCGACTTTAATCGTGTTAGGGGTGCAGGCGGGCCAGTTGATTCCATTGGTAAAGCCGTCATTTCCGGTCGCGATGACGACAGGAATGTTGCGGCTGTTCAGTGTCCAGACCAAGCCTTCCAGCGTTGGATCCCAACCCGCAATCGACAGCAAAGCGCGAGCCGGTCTGGCCGACGCTCATGCTGGCTATATACGCGTCAGTGGTCGTTTCGTTTACAAGGGTTTGAATGCCCATGAGCATGTCATCGCGGAACATGCCTGGCCCTGCCGCGTTCGCCGGGTCGAAAGAAAACACCTGAGCGGCAATCAGGGCGGCATCAGGTGCGATACCCTGAAAGCCCGAGACGAAGTTGGAATTGTTGCGTCCACTCGCGATGCCGGCCACATGCGTGCCATGGGTGCATGCGCTATACCACGTCGAGCCAACGGGGCAGCTCAGCAGTGACGGCGGCTCGCGGCACGCCGGAAAGTTCAGGGGACTGTCTCCGGTTGTGTCTTCCGCTGGCCGGCCAGGACAAATTGAACGCAGGGGGCCGCTCGTGGAATCCGTTCCGGCGCAAAACTCGTACGAGATTTTCGGCGCACCGTTCATGCTAAAGAACGAATGCGATTTGAGAACGCCTGTGTCGTACACCACGATGGTCTGCCCCGCCGCGCGATAGCCGAGGTTCCATGCGGGTGGCATGTTGGTCAGGACCGTACTTGTCGTCAACAGCGGCTGAGCGACCACCTTGTTGATGCTAATACGCAGCAGCCTAGGATCAGGGGTGGCATAGATGCGCGAAAGCGCCGCCTGGGTAAGGCGGACCGACATGGCCGCCGAGGCGCTCAGATCGACGCGGACCTTAGCCTCTGATCCCAGGATCTCGTTGAGCGCCCGCGCGTTGGCGGAACGCTGTAGTTGCCAGGCTTTGGGCGGCATGTGGCCGACGCCGCGGAAAAAGGATGTTCACCGCGCAGTTCCACGATGACATCCGCGAACCCAAAATGTTGCGCATGTTCCATGGCCTCCTGACTAAGGTCCGTCGGCCGCGAATCCACAAAGCCGCGCAAGCGGAGTGACCTAACGAGTGGATGCTCGCGAAGGAAATGAAACCCATGCCAAGTCACTTGCAGGTTCATCGTCGGCGCGGCGCCACCGGCAGCGCTGCGTGCTGCGGTCAAGTCCCCCACCATCGGGGCAGTCACTTGATCGATCAACTGCTTCCTTGTCGCCTCGGCCTCCTGATCGTCTGGCTGCGAATACCGGACGGCGCGGTTATGCTCAAAGCTGAAGTCCAGGGATGCCAAGTTAAGGGTCAC
>CAVPTY010000088.1:0-17387 GCA_963708655.1 uncultured beta proteobacterium | reverse complement strand
CAGGTGATCTCTCGGGCACCGTGAGCGGCGCCAGGGAGCCGGTCCGATGCAGGCATCCGGGGCCATCCTGTCGCCCTTCACGGCCAGCGACGGCGAGAACATCGCGCTGCGCGACTGGCCGCTGCCGGACCACAGCGCCGGGCGCGGCGTGATCGTGCTGGTGCACGGCCTCGGCGAGCACGCCGGACGCTACGAGGAACTGGCGCGGCGGCTCAACGCCTGGGGCTACGCGGTACGCGGCTACGACCAGTACGGGCACGGCGAGTCGAGCGGTCCGCGCGGCGGCCTGCCGGCGACGGCGCGGCTGATCGAAGACCTGGCCGACGTCCTGGAGAGCACCCGGCTGCGCTTGGGCACCCGGGCGCCGCTGATCGTGCTGGGCCACAGCCTCGGCGGGCTGGTGGCGGCGGGTCTGGTGGCTCGCAACGGCGCCGGGGTCGACGCCCTGGTGCTGTCCTCGCCGGCCCTGGCGGCGGGCCTCAGCGGCTTGCAGAAACTGCTGCTCGCCACGCTGCCGCGCGTGGCGCCCGACCTGGCGGTGGGCAACGGGCTCGATCCTCGGTTCCTCTCGCACGACCCGGCGGTGGTGGCCGCCTACCGCGCGGACCCGCTGGTGCACGACCGGATCTCTGGCCGGCTGGCCGCGTTCATCGCCCAGGAAGGGCCACAGCTCGTGCGCCAGGCGGGTGCATGGAGCGTGCCGACGCTGCTGCTGTACGCCGGTGCCGACAAGCTGGTGGATCCGCAAGGCAGCCGCGCCTTCGCGGCGGCCGCGCCGGCGGACGTCGTCACGGCTCACTGCTTCGAGCCGCTGTTCCACGAGATCTTCAACGAGCTCGAACGCGAGCCCGTGTTCGAGCGGCTCAGGCAGTGGCTGGGCGAGCGCTTCGGCGCTTGAGGGCCAGCCACGCCAGCGCCGCGGCCGTCAGCGCCACCGGCACCAGCGAGCCGTAATTGAGCAGCTGCCAGCCTTGCGTCGTCACCAGCACGCCCGACGAGAACGAGCTCAGGGCCAGCGTCGCGAACACGAAGAAGTTCAGCGCGCCTTGCGCGGCGTCGCGTTCCTCGGGCCGGTAGGCCGACAGCGACAAGGTGGTGGCCCCGGTGAACAGGAAGTTCCAGCCCACGCCGAGCAGGAACAGCGCGATCAGGAACTGGTGCAGGTCGACACCCGACAGGGCGGTCGCGATGCAGGCGAGGTTGAGCGCGACGCCGACGCCCATGACCGGCAGCGCGCCGAAGCGCTTGATCAGGTTGCCGGTGAAGAAGCCGGGTGCGAACATGCCGATCACGTGCCACTGCAGCACGATGGCGGCGTCCGAGAACGGCAGCGCACATTGCTGCATCGCGATCGGCGTGGCGGCCATCAGCAGGTTCATCACGCCGTAACTGAGCGCGCCAGCCAGGGCCGCGACGATGAAGACCGGCTGCTTCATGACCTCCGCCAGCGGCCGCCCGCCGTGGGCCGACTTCTTTTCGGCCGGCGGCGGGAACCGGATGAACGACAGCGCGGCCATCGCCAGCAGCGCCACCGCCGCCAGCGCGATGTAGGCGCCGGCGAACGGCACCTCGAACATGGTGCGGGTGCGCGCCGCCAGGTTGGGACCCAGCACGGCGCCGAGCAGGCCGCCGGCCATCACCCACGACACCGCCTTCTCCGGGGCGCAGCGGCCGGCCAGTTCGGCGGCGGCAAAGCGATAGAGGTTGGCGTTCGCGTTGTAATAGCCCGCGACCAGCGTGGCAAAGCACAGCAGCCAGAAATTGCGGCTGAACGCGGCATAGGCGCACAGCAGCGCCGACAGCAGGGCGACCGCCAGCCCGGTCTGGAACGAGGCCTTGCGTCCGAAGCGCTGCTGGGTCTTCGCCACCAGGCCGGTGGCGAACGCACCGCCCACGACGTACGCCATCACCGGCAGCGTCGCCATCCAGCCCAGCGGCGCCAGCGCCAACCCCACCAGCCCGTTGATGGCGATGAAGGTGACGTTGTTGGTCATGAAGAGGCCCTGGCAGAGCGTCAGCAGGCCGAGATTGCGGTTCATGTCGTGTCCTGGGAGCGCCCGCCGCGGCGGCGCACTGCGGCGGTGGAGGGCGAAGTCACGATTCTCGCGTCTTTCCGGCCGGGCTACTGAGCCCAGCGCGCCAGTGCCACGAGCGGCGCCGTTTCCGCGCGCAACACCCGCTCGCCGAGCGAGATCGGACGGAACCCGGCGGCGCGGGCGGCGGCTTGCTCCGCCGGAGTCAGCCCGCCTTCCGGGCCGGACAGCAGCGTGACCGGCTGGTCCGGGTCGTGCGCCGGCAGGGTCCGCCCGGCGCCATCGAGCGACAGCACCCAGCGCTGGCCGCCGGCGGAGGGCGCGCCGGCCAGTCCCTGCAACCACGCCGCGAGTTCCAGCGGCGGGTGCACCACCGGGATGCGGTTGCGCCCGCACTGCTCGCACGCCGCGACGGCGACGCCCTGCCAGCGGGCCTGCCTGCGTGCGGCGCGCTCGCCGGCCAGCCGCACCACGCTGCGCTGCGCCAGCAGCGGCTGGATGCTGGCCGCGCCGAGCTCGGTCGCCTTCTCGACCAGCCAGTCCATGCGCTCGTTGGCGGGCATGCCGACGGCCAGATGCATCGCGCGGCGCGCCTCGCGCTCGACGGGGTCGTGCGATTCCAGGCGCACCTGCACGGCGTTGCGGCCCATGTGCTGGACGATCGCGCGCCACTCGCCGCCGCGGCCGTCGAACAGGATCAGGGGCGCGCCGGGCTGCAGGCGCAGCACCTGGACGTGCCGGGCCGCGCCCGGGGGCAGGTCCAGCGCCGCCCCGGCGGCCAGCGGCTGCGGGCAGTGGATCCGCGGGGGCCGGGCCGCGTCAGAGGCGGCCGAAGGCATACGCCGTGGCGGGCGTGCTGCCCTCGACCTCGTCGACCAGCCGCAGCAGCGGGGCCAGTTCGCGGTAGCGGCTGGCGGTGGCCCGGATGTAGCCGATGAAGCGCGGCGCGTCGGCCAGATACTTCGGCTTGCCGTCGCGCAGCGTCAGCCGCGCGAAGATGCCCGCCACCTTGAGGTGCCGCTGCAGGCCCATCCATTCGACGGCGCGGTAGAACTCGCCGAAGTCGGCGTCCACCGGCAGTCCCGCCTTCTGCGCCGCCTGCCAGTAGCGCACGGTGATGTCGAGGACGAACTCCTCGTCCCAGCTGAGGAAGGCGTCGCGCATCAGGCTGGCGATGTCGTAGGTGATCGGGCCTTCCACCGCGTCCTGGAAGTCGAGCACCCCCAGCCGCGGTTCGGCCGCGTCGCCGGGCATCATCAGGTTGCGCGGCATGAAGTCGCGGTGCACGTAGACCGCCGGCGAGGCCAGGTTGCGCTCGATGATCAGCTTGAACAGGCCATCGAGCTTCGCCCGCGACTCCCCGTGCACCGCGACGCCGCGGTGCCGCTCCAGGTACCAGTCGGGAAACAGCGCCAGCTCGCGCGCGAGCAGGGCCTCGTCATAAGGCGGCAGCACGCCGGGTCGGGAGGCGGCCTGCCAGGCAACGAGGGCGTCGACCGCGCGCAGATACAGCCGCTGCATTTCCCTGGTCGGCTCGGCGCCGACCACCTCGATCATGGTCTGCGTGCCCAGGTCGTCCATCAGCATGAAGCCCAGCGGCTGGTCCCAGGCCAGCACCCGCGGCACGTTCAGGCCGGCGTCGGCCATGAGCCGCGCCACCTTCACGAAGGGCCGGCAGTCCTCCTTGTCGGGCGGCGCATCCATGATGATGCGGCTGCCGCCTTGGACATCGACCCGCAGGTAGCGCCGGAAACTGGCATCGGCGGAGGCCGGCCGCAGCGTGGCGGGCCGCAGGCCGTGCTCGCCGGCAAGCGCCTCCAGCCAGCGGTGGAACGCCGCTTCACGCCGTGGGTCGGCCCACGTGATCCGGGCTGGCGCTTCGGAAGGGGGATTGGCGGGAACGCTCATGGATAATCCATTCTACAA
Source organism: uncultured beta proteobacterium (assembly GCA_963708655.1). Lineage (GTDB taxonomy): Bacteria > Pseudomonadota > Gammaproteobacteria > Burkholderiales > Burkholderiaceae_C > Ramlibacter. The sequence continues at coordinate 13,428 of CAVPTY010000088.1, read as the reverse complement.
ATGCCGTCCCGCCGGCGCGGCGCCGCGCCGCGGCGGGAATCTCCATCGCCGTTGATGCACGACTCGACCCGCCGGGCGTTCCGCCCCCGCTTTGCCCTCACGCCCGTCGCGCTGGTCGCGTGCGCCTTGCTGCAGGGCCACGCCGTCCTGGCCCAGGAACAGTCGCCGCTGGTGCTCAGGCCGAGCCCGATGCTGCGCGAAGGCATTCCCGGCGACGTTGCGCACGAGCTGCCGGTGTTCGTCGAAGGCGGCCATATCCGGGGCCGGCCGGACCTGGATGCCGTCGTCGAGGGCGACGCGCAGTTGCGCCGGGGTGACACGCTGATCCGGGCCGACCGCCTCGAATACTGGCAGCCCGACGACCTGGCGCGGGCGCGCGGCAACGTGCACCTGAATCGCGCCGGCAACGTGTTCGAAGGACCGCTGCTGGAACTGAAGGTGGAGTCGTTCGAGGGCTTCTTCAGCCAGCCGAACTACCGGTTCCTGCGCAATGACGCCTACGGGCAGGCGGACCGGGTCGACTTCATCGACGAGAAGCGGGCGATCATCCGCAACGCGACGTACACGACCTGCCAGCGGCGGCCCGGCCCGGGCTGGATGCCGGACTGGATCCTGCGCGCGGCCAGCATCAGCATCGACAACGAGGAGGAGACGGGCCAGGCCAGCCGCGCGTTGCTCAGCTTCATGGGCGTGCCGATCCTGCCGATCCCGGCGCTGAGCTTCCCGCTGACCGAAAAGCGCAAGTCGGGGGTGCTGCCGCCGACGATCGGCCTGGACAGCCTGAACGGCTTCGAGCTGACGCTGCCCTACTACTGGAACATCGCGCCCAACCGCGATGCGACGCTGTATCCGACGCTCATGACCAAGCGCGGGGTCGACCTGGGCGGCGAGTTCCGCTACCTGGAGCGCAGCTATGCCGGGCAGGTCCGCGCCAACTACATGCCCAGCGACAGCCTGCGCGACCGCGACCGCTGGGGCTTCTCGGCGCAGCATGACGGCGCCCTGTTCGCTGGCTCGCCGATCGGCGGCATCGGCCTGAACCTGAACCTGAACCGGGTCAGCGACGACAACTACTGGCGCGACTTTTCCCGGAACACGGCGTCGCTCACGCAGCGGCTGCTCGCCAACGACGGCGCGCTGTCCTGGTCGCGCGGCGACGTCTCGGTGCTGGCTCGGGCGCTCAAGTGGCAGGTGCTGCAGGACGTCGACGCGCCCATCCTGCCGCCGTACGATCGCATGCCGCAGGTGGCGGTGCGCTACCTGCGCGGCAACCTTCCGGGCGGCCTGGAAGCCTCGGTCGAGGCGGACTACACGCGCTTCGACGCCGACCGCCGCCTGACGCGGCAGCCGAACGCGCAGCGCAGCTACACCTTGGCGCAGTTCAGCCGGCCCTGGCAGACGCCGGGCTGGTTCCTCACGCCCAAGCTGCAGTTGCACGCAACGCACTACCGGTTCGACGCGCCGCTGGCGACCGGCCAGGAATCGGCCAGCCGGGTGGTGCCGACCGCGAGCCTGGATTCCGGCTTCGTGTTCGAACGCGACGCCAGCTTCTTCGGCCGCAGCTTCCGCCAGACGCTGGAGCCGCGGGCGTTCTACGTCTACACGCCGTTCCGTGAGCAGAACCACCTGCCGAACTACGACTCGGCGCTGAACGACTTCAATTTCGCCAGCATCTACACCGAAAACGAGTTCGGCGGCCACGACCGCATCTCGGAGACCCACCTGCTGACGCTGGGCGCCAGCACCCGGCTGCTCGATCCGGACACCGGCGCCGAGGCGGTCCGCTTCGGCGTGGCGCAGCGGCTGCGCTTCGAGGACCAGCGGGTCACGCTGCCCGGCGGCGCGCCGGTCAGCGAACGGCTGTCGGACATCCTGTTCGGCGCCACCATCAACTGGACCCCGCGCTGGAGCCTGGACTCCACCGTGCAGTACAACCCAAAGACCGGCCGCTCGATCCGCTCCACCATCGGCGGGCGCTACAGCCCGGGCAACTACCGGGTCGTGAGCGCCGCCTACCGGCTGCAGCGCGGCTTCAGCGAGCAGCTGGACATCGGCTGGCAGTGGCCGCTCAACGACCTGTGGGGCGACCGGGGGCTCAACCTCGGCCCGGGCCGCGGCGAGGGCGAGGGCCGCTGGTACAGTGTCGGCCGCCTCAACCTGAGCCTGAAGGACCGGCGCCCGGTCGACACCGTGGTCGGCCTGGAGTACGACGCCGGCTGCTGGCTCGGCCGGATCGTGCTCGAGCGGCTGCAAAGCAGCACCAACACCTCGAACAAGCGCATCCTGTTTCAGCTGGAGTTCGTGGGCTTCACCCGGCTCGGCACGAACGCGCTCCAGCGCCTCAGGGACAATATCCCGCGCTACCAGTTCCTGCGCGAGCAGGTCAGCGCCCCCAGCCGCTTCAGCAATTACGATTGACCAGATGAACCAACGCCCCCATGTCCTGTGGCTGGCCTGCGCCGCCCAGGCCCTCGCCCTGACCCTGCCGGCCGGCGCGCAGGGTCTGCGCCTGCCGCCCTCGGGCGAGCGTCCCGCCGTCCGCGCGCCCGAGGCCGCGCCTCGCACGGCCGATTACATCGTGGCGGTGGTGAATTCCGAGCCGATCACCAACCACGAGGTGCGCCAGCGGATGGCGCGCTTCGAGGCGCAGCTGGCCCAGCAGGGACAGCCGTTGCCGCCGCGGCCGCAGTTCGCGCGCCAGGTGCTCGAGCGCCTGATCAGCGAGAAGGCGCAGTTGCAGCTGGCCGCCGAAAACGGCATCCGGGTGGACGAGTCCGCGATCGACCAGGCCGAGCAGAACATCGCGCGCCAGAACCAGATCGACGTCGCGGAACTGCGGCGGCGGCTGCAGGCCGACGGCATTCCACTGGCCGGCTTCCGCGAGGAGCTGCGCAACCAGTTGCTGCTCACGCGGCTGCGCGAGCGCGAGTTCGCCGCGACCAAGGTGAGCGACCTGGAGGTCGAGCAGTACCTGCGCGAGCGCGAGAACAGCAACGACCCGGCCTCGCTGGAACTGAACCTGGCGCACGTCCTGATCGCGGTGCCGGAGAACGCGGGCGAAGCGCAGGTCGCCCAGCTGCGGGCGCGGGCCGAGCGGGTGCGGGAACGGGCGCGCGCCGGCGAGGACTTCATCAAGCTCGCCCGCGAGCTGTCGGATGCGCCGGGGGCGGCCCAGACCGGCGGCGTGGTGGGCCTGCGCACGGCGGATCGCTACCCGCCGCTGTTCCTCGAGGCCGTGCGCGAGCTGCCCGAAGGCGGGGTCAGCAATGTGATGCGCTCCGGCGCCGGCTTTCACGTGGTGAAGGTGCTGGAAAAGCGCCGGGCCGACCTGCCGGGGGCGCAGGTCGTGCAGAGCCGCGCGCGCCACATCCTGCTGCGCACCGGTCCGCAACTGACGGAAGCGGCGGCGCGCCAGCGGCTGGCCGACTACAAGCGCCGGATCCAGGCCGGGCAGGCCGACTTCGCCCAGCTCGCCCGCGAGCATTCGCATGACGCCAGCGCGTCCAATGGCGGCGATCTCGGCTGGGCCAGCCCGGGGCTGTTCGTGCCCGAATTCGAGGAGGCGATCGACAGCCTCAAGCCCGGGGAGATCGCCGACCCGGTCGTTTCCCGCTTCGGCGTTCACCTGATCCAGCTGCTGGAGCGGCGCGAGGCGACGCTGAGCGCGCGCGAGCGGCGCGAAGTGGCGCGCGCCATGCTGCGCGAGAAGAAGCTGGACGAGGCCTACGCGAAGTGGGCGCAGGACGTCCGCGGCCGCGCCTACGTGGAACTGCGCGAGCCGCCGACGTGACCATGGCTCGCGGGGCCAGGAACTCGACTTCGAGCGCAACGTGCCCCAGCCAGAGAGCCGCCCTCGATCGACATCTGACACCGTGCATCACGTAGCACGCAAGCGCTTCGGCCAGCATTTCCTGACCGACCCGGCGATCATCGACGCGATCGTGCGGGCGATCGATCCCCGGCCGGGGCAGGCGATGGTGGAAATCGGCCCGGGCCTGGCCGCGCTGACGCAGCCGCTGGTGGAGCGGCTGGGCCGGCTGGCCGTGATCGAGCTCGATCGCGACCTCGCCGCGCGACTGCGCCGGCATCCGCAACTGGCCGTGACCGAGGCCGACGTGCTGCAGGTCGATTTCGCCGCGCTCGCAGCGTCGCTCGGCGCGCCGAAGCTGCGGGTGGCCGGCAACCTGCCGTACAACATCTCGACGCCGATCCTCTTTCACTTGCTGCAATACGTGGACAGCGTGCAGGACCAGCACTTCATGCTGCAAAAGGAAGTGATAGACCGGATGGTCGCGCGGCCGGCAACGAGCGACTACGGCCGGCTGTCGGTGATGCTGCAGTGGCGTTATGCGATGGAGGACGTGCTGTTCGTGCCGCCGCGATCGTTCGATCCACCGCCCAGGGTGGACAGCGCGGTGGTGCGCATGGTCCCGCTGGCGCAGCCGGCCGCCGTCGACGAAAAGCTGCTTTCGCAGCTGGTCCGGACGGCCTTCAGCCAGCGTCGCAAGCTGTTGCGCCACAGCCTGGGCAAGTGGCTGGAGCAGCGGCAGTTCGCCGGCGCCTTCGACCTGCAGCGCCGGGCCGAGGAAGTGCCGGTGCAGGAATATCTCGCGCTGGCGCAGCGGGTCGCGGGCGCTGGCTAGCTTTCAAGAAAAACGGCCGGGTCTCCCCGGCCGTTTCCACTGACTGGGCGTTACGCCGCCGAGAGCCAGTACCCCGCGTTGAAGGGGCTGCTCATGCGCAGCGCCAGGGGCGAGACGTCCACCAGCTTGTCGGTGGGCATCTTCTCGCCGTTGTCGGTGGCGGCCGCAGCGCTGTTCGCGACTTCGGTGCCTTGAGCCTCGTTCGCCCGTTCTGCTTGGCTGGTGTGTGCAGAACGGGCTACAGAAAAGAATAGAAACACCTGAACGGTATCTTCCGGTCCGCCCAGTAGTCGGCGGTGTCCCGGAAGATGTCGAGCAGCTGCTCGCGCGCTTCCTTGTCGAACTTGGCGTTGGCCGGGATCTGCTCGAGCACGACGATGAAGCCCGGCTGCGGCCCCGACTTGTGGACCGGGTCGGTCATGCAGTCGTACAGCGCGTCGAAGTTCTTGCCGAAGTGCGCCGGGAGCATGAACTGCTGGGCGATCAGCTCGAGCACTTCCTGCTTGCTCTGGCCCGTCGCCAGGTTCGCGTAGAGGAAGTGATGTCCCATCGCGCGCGCCGAATCCTGCAGGTCCTGCACCCTGAAGGCGCGGATCGACTGCACGATGTTGCTGCGCACGCCCTTGAGCGGCGTCTCGCTGAGTTCCTTACGAAGTGGTGCATCCATCTCCGCGTCTCTTTCCATAGTCACAAAAAAGTCCCGCTTCATCGGGGTCACTCCACAATCTGTCGAAAACTGGCGTAGTGGTCAGCGGTGTAGTAGCACGCGTGAGGCGCCCGGGCTGGGCCGCCGCACACGATGCGCCGGGCGCCCCGGTCGCGCGATCCTGGCGTGGCGACGGTGTATTCGCGGTAGTAGCCGCGCTTGACCGCAGGCAGCAACCGCTCCCTGTTGCCGAACACCGTGCCGTCCTTTTCGTACGGGAAGGGTCCGCCGCGGCGGATCAGTCCGTAGGTCTCCCGAGCCTGCGGCGGCAACTCGGCCACCCGGACGGCGGCCGACCTGCTGTCGGCGGGACGGTCCGTCCAGCCCCTGGCTTGCACCAGGGGGGCGGCCATCGCTGCTGTCAGCGCGAGGCTGGTAAGCGCAAACTTGACAGCGGCGATGCGCGCCATGACGAGGCCTTCTCGGGGCGCCTTTCTCGGGACGCCACTCCGGGTTAACCCGGAAAAATCAAGGCGCTAGTGTGACGTATCCGTTGCGAAAACGCAAGCTCGATGCCCAATTTTTGGGCAGGCTCCATGGACTTTCCGGTCCGCTGCGGCCCGAAAAAAGTGAGCGCCGGCTGTCGGCTGCAGGCTCAGCGCGTCGCGTTGGCGTCGGCGACCGTCAGGGCCGCCATGTTGACGATCCGGCGGACGGTCGCGCTGGCGGTGAGGATATGCACCGGTTTGGCCGCCCCCAGCAGGACCGGACCGATGGCAATGTTGCCGCCGGCCGCCGTCTTGAGCAGGTTGTACGAAATATTGGCGGCATCGATGTTCGGCAGCACCAGCAGGTTGGCGTCTCCGGCCAGCGAGCTGTGCGGGCATGATCTGCTGGCGGGTGTGCTCGTCCAGCGCGGCGTCCCCGTGCATTTCACCGTCGACTTCCAGCCAGGGCGCCCGCTCGCGCAGCAGCTCCAGCGTCTGGCGCATCTTCACCGCGCTCGGCTGGTTGCTGCTGCCGAAGTTGGAGTGCGACAGCAGCGCCGCCTTCGGCTTCAGGCCGAAGCGCATCATCTCCTCGGCCGCCATCACCGTGATTTCCGCCAGCTGCTCGGCCGTCGGGTCGTAGTTGACGTGGGTGTCCACCAGGAACACCTGCCGGTTGGGCAGCAGCAGGCCGTTCATGCACGCGTAGGTGTTGACGCCCGGGCGCTTGCCGATGACCTGGTCGATGTACTGCAGGTGCATCGGGCGTGGTGCCCCAGGTGCCGCAGATCATGCCGTCGACCTCGTCCTTGTGCAGCAGCATGGCCCCGATCAGGGTCAGCCGCCGGCGCATCTCGATCTTGGCCATCTGCACCGTCACGCCCTTGCGCTCGGTCATGCGGTGGTAGGTCTGCCAGAAGTCGCGATAGCGGTGGTCCTGCTCGACGTTGACGACGTCGTAGTCCAGTTCCTCCTTCAGTCGCAGGCCGAACTTCTCGATCCGCTGGGCGATGATCTTCGGCCGTCCGATCAGCGTCGGCCGCGCCACGCCTTCGTCGGCGACGATCTGCGCCGCCCGCAGCACCCGCTCTTCCTCGCCTTCGCAGAACGCCACCCGCTTCTTGGCCGCCAGCTTGGCCGCGGCGAAGATCGGTTTCATGGTCGTGCCGGACGCGTAGACGAAGCTCTGCAGCTTCTCGCGGTAGGCGTCCATGTCCTTGACCGGGCGCGAGGCGACGCCGCTGTCGGCGGCGGCCTGTGCCACGGCCGGCGCGATCTTGATCATCAGCCGCGGATCGAAGGGCTTGGGAATCAGGTAATCGGGCCCGAAGGCCAGTTGCTGGCCGGCGTACGCGGCCGCCACCACCTCGCTCTGCTCGGCCTGCGCCAGATCGGCGATGGCGTACACGGCGGCGATCTCCATCTCGTCGGTGATGGTCGTCGCGCCCGAGTCCAGCGCGCCGCGGAAGATATAGGGAAAGCACAGGACGTTGTTGACCTGGTTCGGATAGTCCGTGCGGCCGGTCGCCATGATCGCGTCCGCCCGCACCGCCTGCACTTCCTCGGGCGTGATCTCCGGGTTCGGGTTGGCCAGCGCCAGGATCAGCGGCCTGGCCGCCATCCGCCGCACCATGTCGGGCTTGAGCACGCCGGCCGCCGACAGGCCGAGGAAGATGTCGGCGCCCGCGATGACTTCGGTCAGCGTGCGCGCCGAGGTCTTCTGCGCGAACTGGATCTTGTCCTCGTCCATCAGCTCCTGGCGGCCTTCGTACACCACGCCGGCCAGGTCGGTCGCGAAGATGTTCTCGCGCGGCAGCCCCAGCTTCAGCAGCAGCTTCAGGCAGGCCAGCGCCGCGGCGCCGGCGCCCGAGGTCACCAGCTTGACCTTGGCGATGTCCTTGCCCGCGACCTTCAGCCCGTTCAGGATCGCCGCGCCGACGGTGATGGCCGTGCCGTGCTGGTCGTCGTGGAACACCGGGATCTTCATGCGCTCGCGCAGCTTGCGCTCGACGTAGAAGCAGTCGGGGGCCTTGATGTCCTCCAGGTTCACGCCGCCGAAGGTGGGTTCCAGCGCCGCGATCACGTCGACCAGCCGGTCGAGGTCGGTCTTCTCGTTGATCTCGATGTCGAAGACGTCGATGCCCGCGAACTTCTTGAACAGCACGCCCTTGCCTTCCATCACCGGCTTGGCGGCCAGCGGGCCGATGTCGCCCAGGCCCAGGACGGCCGTGCCGTTGGTGATGACGGCGACGAGGTTGCCGCGGCTGGTGTAGCGGAACGCAGCGGCCGGGTCCTTGACGATTTCCTCGCAGGGTGCGGCAACCCCGGGCGAATAGGCGAGCGCCAGGTCGCGCTGGTTCAACAGCTGCTTGGTGGCGGAGATGGCGATCTTGCCCGGGGTAGGAAATTCGTGGTAGCGCAGTGCTGCCTCGCGCAGTTCGTCGCGCTTGTCTTCGGCGTGGGCCGGGTTGGGGGGAGGCATTCATTTCTCCTGGACGCCGCGCTTCGAAAGCGCCATGGGAGGGCGCCGAATCTGCGGGGCTGCCATTGTAGACCTCGAGGGGGTAAAGCCTGCCTCGGCGCCACGCCGTGTAAGGCGGCGTGTCGAATCGCGCGAAATTGTGTGTCTTACATGTGTTGCGATCGTTTGCTGCGCACCGCTTCCGCTTACGACCTGGAGCGCTCACGGCGGTATAAGAGCGCAGCCGGCGCTGGCCCATGTCAGCGCGGACGCCGCGACCCGGTACGAGCGCACCGCGCGATCCGCGCTCCTGGACTCGGCAGCGTGAACCCGCCGTTACGCGCCCGGTGCGAAATACCACAGGGTCATTAGAGTGCCAGCATGCCATTCGTCCCGCTTCCCGGCGCCCTGCGCGAACGCGCGCTGGCCAAGCTGCTGCCGCAGAACGGCGTGCTCGCGGCGTTGCCGGACGAGGTGCGGGCGCGGCTGCTGCCGCACCTGGCCCTGGTCGACCTGCCCGCCGGGCAGCAGCTCGGCCAGCCCAGCGGCAACTTCGCACGCGCCTACTTTCCGGTGGCCGGCGTCGTCTCCCTGATCCAGGGCACCGCCGGCGGTGGCGAGCGGGTGTCGGCCATGGTGGGCAGCGAAGGCGTGGTCGGCCTGCCGAAGTTCATGAGCGATCCTTCGGTGGTTCGCGTGGCCGTGCAATCCGCGGGCTATGGTCTCGCGCTCGGACGCGACCAGCTGCTGGAGGAATGGGCACGCGGCGGCACGTTCATGCGGCTGCTGATGCGCTACAACCGCGCGCTGGCCGCCCAGAAGGTGGTCCTGAATGCCTGCCGGGGGCGGCACTCGCTGGACCAGCAACTCGGCACGCTGCTCCTGATGAGCCTCGACCGCCTGGCCGGGGAGGAAGTGGTGCTGCCCCGGGACAGCGCAGCGCAACTGCTCGGCGTCTGCGCGAAGGAACTCGGCGCGGCCGTGGACCGGCTGTGCGAGGCCGGCGCGGCATCGTGGCGCCGGCCCGGTGTGTTTGCGGTGCGCGATGGCGCGGCACTGCGGACGGTGGCTTGCCCCTGCGAGCGGCGGGTGGCCAGCGAATACCAGCGGCTGCTGGCCGACGGTCCACCGCCGCCCGCGGCGAGCGGCGCCGGGCTCGACGTCAGCCGCCGGGTGGCGCGCGACGCCATGGTGGCGCGCGGCGGCGCCGAGCGGCCGCACGGCGGCTGACGCGGCCCCGTCAATCCCGCATCAAGGCTTCGATCTCGTCGGCGCGCACCGGCACGCCGCGCGTGATCAGCTCGCAGCCGCCGGCGGTGACGATCGCGTCGTCCTCGATCCGGATGCCGATGTCGTGGAACGGCGGCGGGACGCCTTCGGCCGGCCGCACGTAGAGGCCCGGCTCGATCGTCAGCACCATGCCGGGCCGCAGGATCCGGCTGGGCCGGTTCTTGATGATCTCGCCCGAGAGCGGATCCTTGCGCTCGCTCACCTCGCCGACCTCGGATGGCTCGACGTAGCTGCCGCAGTCGTGCACGTCCATCCCGAGCCAGTGGCTGGTGCGGTGCATGTAGAACCGGAAATAGGCGCGCTTCTCGATCACGTCCTCGACGCCGCCGACCTTGTCCCGATCCAGCAGGCCCAGGTCGAGCATCCCTTGCGAGAGCGCCTTCACCGTGGCGTCGTGCGGGTCGCTGAAGCGCGCACCGGGTCTGGTGGCGGCCACCGCGGCCTCCTGCGACGCGAGCACCAGGTCATAGAGCGCGCGCTGCGGGCCGGTGAAGCGACCGTCGGCCGGAAAGGTGCGCGTGATGTCGCTGGCATAGCCGTCCAGTTCGCAGCCGGCGTCGATCAGGACCAGCTCGCCGCTGCGCACCGGCGCGATGTCGGCCCGGTAGTGCAGGACGCAGGCGTTGGCGCCGGCTGCCACGATGGACGTGTACGCGGGGAACTGCGAGCCGGCCTGGCGGAATTCGTGCAGCAGTTCGGCCTCCAGGTGGTACTCGCGCACGTCCCGGCCTTCGCGCAACAGGCGCGCCGACAGCTTCATGGCGCGCACGTGCGCCGCGGCGCTGATCGCGGCGGCCCGGCGCATGGTGTCCTGCTCGTGCGAGTCCTTCACCAGGCGCATCTCGTCGAGCACCGCGCACAGGTCGTGCTGGCGCTGCGGACACAGCGCGCCGTAGCGCACCCGCGCCCGCACCTGGTTCAGCCAGCCGGCGATCCGCACCTCCAGCCCGTCGTGGATCGCGAACGGATACCACACCGACGCGCGATTCTCCAGCAGCCTGGGCAGCAGCGCGTTCAGCTCGTCGGCGCTGTGCGCCGCGTCGACGCCGAGCGCCGCCGGTGCCGCCTCCGGGCCCAGCCGGTAGCCGTCCCAGATCTCGCGCTCCAGGTCCTTGGGAGCGCAGAACAAGGTGCTCGCGCCGTCGGCGGTGATCAGCAGCCAGGCGTTCGGCTCGGTGAATCCGGTGAGATAGTAGAAATAGCTGTCGTGGCGGAACGGAAAGCTGCTGTCGCGGTTGCGCGCACGCTCGGGCGCCGTCGGAACGATGGCGATGCCGCCCGCGCCCAGCTGCGCGGCCACGCGCGCACGGCGTTGCGCATGGATCGAGGTGTCGTTGTTCATGGTGCGTTGAGTTGGGCCAGCCGCTGCGGAGTCCCGACATCGGTCCAGGGACCGGTATAGAGCTCCGCGGTCAGCTGCCCATTGTGGATCGCCGCCAGCAGCAGCGGCAGCATGGGGACTTTCAGGCCCTGCGGATTGCCCGCCGGCAGGCTGGCGAAGAACTCGCGCCGGTACAGGCCGATGGTCGAGTACGTGTAGCGCTGCTCCGCCTCGCGCACGGCCAGGCCGTCCGGCAGCAGCCCGAAGTCGCCCTCGGGGTTGTGCGGCGGATTCGGCACCAGGAACAGGTGCGCGAGCCGGCCGCACGCGGCGAACCGGTCGAGCGCCTGGCGGCTGAACTCGAACTCGGGTACGAAGACGTCGCCGCCGGCCAGCCAGAACACGTCGTCCAGCAGGGGCAGCGCGCGGGCGATGCCGCCGGCCGTCTCCAGCGCGAAGCCGAAGTCGCGGCCTTCACTGGAATAGCGGATGCGCGGCCATTCGCCGCCGCCGGGGCCGAAGCACTGCTCGATCCGCTCGCCCAGCCAGGCGGTGTTGACGACGACGTCGCCACACCCGCCGCGCACCAGGGCCTCGAGGTGGTATTGGAGGAGCGGCTTGCCTCGCACCCGAAGCAGGGGTTTGGGGCAGTCGTCGGTCAGCGGCCGCATGCGTTCGCCGCGGCCGGCGGCCAGGATCATCGCTGGGGCGCCGGTCATCGAATTGCTTTTCTCATGTCTGGTCGTCGCCCCGGTCGAGCGAGCGTTGCTCGGTCCATTCGGGCTGGAACCGTTCCACCAGCGCCGTCATCAGCGCGCGTGCCTGCGCCGCCCGGCCGTCGGCGGCCTCGCCCAGGTACACGTCGAGCGCCGCGCTGCGCGGTCCGGGCCAGGTGTGCACAGCCACATGCGCATGCGCGAGGAGCACCGCGCCGGTGACGCCGCCGGCCGCCGGCGCCGGGCGGAACAGGCGGTCCGCCGGCTGCAGGCCGACTGCGCGGGCGGCGTCCACGCACCAGTCGCCGAGCCGGTCGGCGTCGGCCAGCCAGGCCGCGTCGCAGCGGCACCGGTAGAGGTCGGCGGTGAGGTGAAGACCCGGCATCAGCGGACTGTAGACGAAGACCGGCGGGCGCCGGCGCGGCAGCGGCGCAGCGCCGCTACGGGCCGCGCGGGGCCCGGCCGGTAAAATCCGCGGCTTCCCCCAATCCCGGAGCAGCCACCGAATGGCCAACGAAACACAGATGGCGAACGCGATCCGCGCGCTCGCCATGGACGCCGTGCAACAAGCCAACTCGGGCCATCCCGGCGCCCCGATGGGCATGGCGGACATCGCCGTGGCGCTGTGGGGGCGGCACCTGCGCCACAACCCGGCCGACCCGGCGTGGCCGGATCGCGACCGCTTCGTGCTGTCGAATGGCCACGGATCGATGCTGATCTACGCGCTGCTGCACCTCACCGGCTACGAGCTGCCGCTGCAGGAGCTGAAGAACTTCCGCCAGCTGCACAGCAAGACCGCCGGCCACCCCGAAGTGGGCGTCACGCCCGGCGTCGAGACCACCACCGGTCCGCTCGGCCAGGGCCTGAGCAACGCCGTCGGCATGGCGCTGGCCGAGAAACTGCTCGCGACCGAGTTCAACCGGGCAGGCCACACGGTCGTCGACCACTTCACCTACGTGTTCATGGGCGACGGCTGCCTGATGGAAGGCATCAGCCACGAGTGCTGCGCGCTGGCCGGCGCCTGGAAGCTGAACAAGCTGATCGCCGTGTACGACGACAACGGCATCTCGATCGACGGCGAGGTCAAGCCCTGGTTCATCGACGACACGCCGGCCCGCTTCAAGGCGTACGGCTGGAACGTGATCGGCCCCATCGACGGCCACGATGTCGACGCCGTGGACAAGGCCCTGGCCCAGGCACGCCGCAGCGCCGAGCGGCCGACGCTCATCGTCGCCAGGACCCAGATCGGCAAGGGCAGCCCGAATCGGGCGAACACCGCCAAGGCGCACGGCGAGGCGCTGGGGCTGGAGGAAGTCAAGCTCACGCGCGAAGCGCTGGGCTGGCCGCACGACCCGTTCACGGTGCCCAGGGAGGTCTACGCCGACTGGGACGCGCGCGCGAAGGGCGCCGCCGAGCAGGCGCAGTGGCAGGAGCGCTTCGCCGCCTACCGCGCCGCCCATCCCGAGCTTGCGGCCGAATTCATGCGCCGCGTCAAGGGCGAGCTGCCGCGCAACTTCGCGCAGGTCGTCGTCGATGCGGCGGTGGCCGCCCACGCCAAGGCCGAGACCGTGGCGTCACGCAAGGCGTCGCAGCTCGCGCTGGAAGCATTCACCGCGGCGCTGCCGGAAATGCTGGGCGGCTCGGCCGACCTCACCGGCTCCAACCTCACCAACACCAAGAGCACGCCGCCGCTGCGCTTCGACCTCGCCGGCAACGTCAAGCTGGCCGAGGAGCCCGAGGGCGACGGTCCGCGCCGCATCGGCCGCCACATCAATTACGGCGTGCGCGAGTTCGGCATGGCGGCGATCATGAACGGCATCGCGCTGCACAGCAATACGTACCTCTCGAACGAAGAGGTCTACA
>CAVPTY010000087.1:0-9302 GCA_963708655.1 uncultured beta proteobacterium | reverse complement strand
GATCATGCAGTCGGAGTCACCTCCGATGTCGATCAAGGCGTTATGCCAAGTTGACGCAATCGAACAAGCTGATTTGCTCTATGAATTGGTCGTCTTGACCCCGTCAAGATGGCAACAAGTTATGCCTGATGACCATAGCGAGGTGGCCCCACTCCTTCCCATCCCGAACAGGACAGTGAAACGCCTCTGCGCCGATGATAGTGCGGATTCCCGTGTGAAAGTAGGACATCGTCAGGCTTCTACAGCCCCAAAAGCCCCTCGCGAAAGCGCAGGGGCTTTTGTCTTGTGCGCCCAGCATGGGCCCACCCTTCGGGGTGAAAGTGGTCGCTGCCGTACTCCCCGACACTGCCTCGTCGCAAGTCGGCGCCGATCCGTTTCGGGAGGCCTGGCGCGGTTGCGCGGCCTGAAACTGCCTGAACTCCCGGGGGGGAGAGAGAAGAGAGAAGCGGCCCCGCAAATCTGAACAGCGCAGCGCGATCAGTGGAAACTCCGGGGATGATGCCGGCTCTTGGCAGCCGGCGAAAGGAGTGTTGGAGTGGACTCGGGAGAAGTTCTTCGGCCGCGTCAACAACGATCCTACACAAGTCTTGGCTGAGCGAGATCTTCGACTGAACACGGGCGACGGGCGCCGCTCGCGGTCGCGCAGCCCGTCAGAGCGCGAACCCGTAGTCCACCGTGATCGGGGCGTGGTCCGAAAACCGTTCCAGCTTGTAGATCGACTCTGCGCGCGCCGTGTGAGCGAGCGGCGGCGTCGCCACATGATAGTCCAGGCGCCAGCCGACATTCTTGGCCCAGGCCTGTCCACGGTTGCTCCACCATGTGTAGCAGGCGTCGGTGGCCTGTGGCTGCAAATGACGATAGACGTCCACCAGGTCGATCTGATCGAGCAACTTCGTCATCCAGGCACGTTCCTGCGGCAGGAAGCCGCTGTTCTTGCGGTTGCCGCGCCAGTTCTTCAGGTCCTGCTCCTGGTGCGCGATGTTGATGTCGCCGCACAGGATGAAGTCGCGCGAGCCGCGCAGACTCACCAGGAGCGGCTCCACTTCATCCAGGAACCGGAACTTGGCCTGCTGCCGGTGCTCGCCGGCGGAGCCGCTCGGGAAATAGCTGCTGATGATCGACAGCTTGCGCGCCGGAGTGTCGAAGCGCAGCTCGAGGTAGCGGCCCTCGGCGTCGAACTCGGTGGAGCCGAAGCCCGCCACCACGTCGCTCGGCTCGTGCCGGGTGTAGATCGCCACGCCCGCATAGCCCTTCTTCTCGGCAAAATGGAAGTGGCCCCTGAGGCCGGCCAAGTGGTCGAAGCGCCCGAGAACATCGCCGGCCTGGCACTTGATCTCCTGCAGGCAAATACAATCCGGTCTGCTCTTTGCGAGCCAGGCCTCCAGGCCCTTGTCCGCGGCGGAACGGATGCCATTCAGGTTGAGGCTGGTCAGTTTGAACAAGGAATTTCCCATGGTGGCAGGCGGCGGGCAGGATGGTCTGGCGCAGGACTTCGTGCAGTTCGCGGTGGATTCTGGCGTGCTGCGCTTCGGCCAGTTCAAGACCAAGGCAGGCCGCCTGTCCCCGTATTTCTTCAACGCCGGCCTGTTCGACGACGGCGCCAAGCTCGGACGGCTCGCGCAATTCTATGCACGCCGGATCATCGCCTCGGGTATCGAGTTCGACATGATCTTCGGCCCTGCCTACAAGGGCATCGTGCTCGCCGCCGCGGTGGCGATCGAGCTGGCGCGGCTGGGGCGCAACGTACCGTATGCCTACAACCGCAAGGAGGCCAAGGACCACGGCGAGGGCGGCAGCCTGGTGGGAGCGCCGCTGCGCGGCAAGGTGCTGATCGTCGACGACGTGATGTCCGCGGGCACCGCGGCGCGCGAATCGATCGCGCTGATCCGTGCGGCCGGCGCCGTGCCGCACGCGGTGGCGATCGCGCTGGACCGGCAGGAAAAGGCCGTCGAGCAAGGCGTTGACGTCGATCACAGCGCAGTGCAATACGTGCGCGACAAGCTCGGGCTTGCCGTGTGCGCGATTGCGCGGCTGGCCGATCTGCTCCAGTATCTGGAACTGCATCGCAGCGGCGGGCTGGGCGTCCATCACGCACAGGTGCTGGCCTACCGGGAGCGCTACGGCGTGCAGGAGTAAGCAACATCTTGGCAACGACGAGCGTACAGGTTCTTGCTGCGGCCCTGCTGCTGGCCGGCGGCGTGCTGCCCGCCGCGGCCCAGCCCGGCATCTACAGCTGCGTCGACGCCCAGGGCCGCACCGTCACGGCGGACCGGCCGATCGCCGCCTGCATCGACCGGGAACAGAAGGAGCTGAACCCGAGCGGCAGCGTCAAGCGCACCGTGCCGCCGACGCTGACCGCGCGCGAACGCACCCTGGCGGAAGAAAAGGCGCGCCAGGCCCAGGAAGAGAAGATGCGGGCCGCCGAGGAGCGCAAGCGCGACCACGCGCTGATCACCCGCTACCCGGACCAGGCGGCCCACGACAAGGAGCGCAGCGCCGTGCTGTCGGTCGCCGACGACGTGGTGGCGGCCGCCACCAGGCGCATGGCGTCGCTGGCCGCCGACCGCCGCAAGCTCGACGCCGAAATGGAGTTCTACCGCAAGGACCCGTCCAGGGCGCCGGCGCGGCTCAAGCGCCAGCTGGAAGAGAACGTGCAGCACGCCAGCGCGCAGCAGCGGTTCATCGCCGCTCAGGAAGGCGAGAAGCAGCGCATCAACGCGCGGTTCGACGAGGAACTGGCCAAGCTGCGCCAACTGTGGGCGCAAGCCAGGGCGGCACAGGCGCAGCCGCCGGTGACCGCTGCGTCCTCAGTCAAGCGCTGATACCCGCCGTCACGCGAGCTTCTTGCGCAGCAGCTCGTTAGCCTGGGCCGGATTGGCCTTGCCCTTGCTGGCCTTCATCACCTGGCCGACCAGCGCGTTGAACGCCTTGTCCTTGCCGGCCTTGAACTGCGCGACGTTGTCGGCATTCGCCGCGATGACCTCGTCGACGATCTTCTCCAGCGCGCCGGTGTCGTTGATCTGCCTCAGGCCCTTGGCCTCGATGACGGCATCCACTTCACCGCCGGTGGTCCACAGGTCGTCGAACACCTGCCGGGCCGCGTTGTTCGAGATCGTGCCGTCGGCGATGCGGCCGATCAGCGTCGCGAGCATGGGCGCTGCCACCGGTACCTGCTCCATGGCCAGGCTTTCGGCGTTGAGGCGGCGCGACAGCTCGCCCATGATCCAGTTGCTCGCGAGCTTGGGCTGGCCGCTGGCCTGCGCCGCCGCCTCGAAGTAGGCGGCCATCGCCTTGCTCTGGGTGAGCGTGCTCGCGTCGTACTCGGGCAGGCCGTATTGCGCAACGAACCGGCTCGCCATCACCCGCGGCAGCTCCGCCATCTGCGCGCGCACCCGCTCGACCCACTCCGGCGCGATCACCAGCGGCGGCAAGTCGGGATCCGGGAAGTAGCGGTAATCGGCCGCATCCTCCTTGGTGCGCATGGCGCGCGTCTCGCCGATGTCCGGATCGAACAGCACCGTCGCCTGCTGGATCGCGCGCCCGTCCTCCAGCTCCTCGATCTGCCAGCGGATCTCGAAGTCGATCGCCTGCTGCATGAACTTGAAACTGTTCAGGTTCTTGATCTCGCGGCGGGTGCCCAGCGGCGCGCCCGGCTTGCGCACGGAAACGTTGGCGTCGCAGCGGAAACTGCCCTCCTGCATGTTGCCGTCGCAGATGCCGATCCAGGTGACGATCTTGTGCAGTTCCTTCGCGTAGGCGACCGCTTCGTCCGCCGAACGCATGTCCGGCTCGGTGACGATCTCCAGCAGCGGCGTGCCGGCGCGGTTCAGGTCGATGCCGGACTGGCCGATGAAATCCTCGTGCAGCGACTTCCCGGCGTCTTCCTCCAGATGCGCGCGCACCAGCCGCACGCTCTTCTTCTCGTCGCCGACATAGAACTCGACGCCGCCGCCCTGCACGACGGGGATCTCGTACTGGCTGATCTGGTAGCCCTTGGGCAGGTCGGGGTAGAAGTAGTTCTTGCGGGCGAAGACGCTGCGCGAGGCGATGTGCGCGTTCACGGCGAGGCCGAACTCGATGGCGCGTTCGACGGCGCCCTTGTTCATCACCGGCAGCGTCCCGGGCAGCGCCAGGTCGACCGGGCAGGCCTGCGTGTTGGGTTCGGCGCCGAACGCCGTCGGCGCGCGGCTGAAGATCTTCGACTGCGTGGAAAGCTGGGCATGCGTCTCGAACCCGATGACGACTTCATAGCCCTGGACCAACTTGCTGCTCATTCGAAAACCTCCGCGCCGAGCGCTGCGGCATTCGCCTTGGGAGCGGCCCGGCGGCTCATGACCTCGCCTCCGGCGCGGCGTCGGCCGCCACGGGAATGCGTTCATGGAAATCGGTGGCCTGCTGCAGCCGGTGCGCGACGTTCAGCAGCTTCGCTTCGCCGAAGTAGTTGCCGATCAGCTGCAGTCCCACCGGCATCCCGCCTTCGCCGAAGCCGCAGGGGACGCTCATCCCGGGCAGCCCGGCGAGCGAGCCGGGCAGCGTGTAGATGTCGGCGAGGTAGTTCGCCACCGGGTCGTCCGCCTTCTCGCCCAGTTTCCAGGCGACGGTGGGGGCCACCGGGCCGGCGATCACGTCGCAGTTGCCGAACGCCTGCTGGAAATCGTCGGCGATCATGCGCCGGATCTTCTGCGCCTGCAGGTAGTACGCGTCGTAATAGCCGTGTGACAGCACGTAGGTGCCGACCATGATGCGGCGCTTGACCTCGTCGCCGAAGCCTTCGGCGCGCGTCTTTTGGTACATGTCCGTGAGGTCGCCGTACTGCCTGGCGCGGTGGCCGAACTTCACGCCGTCGTAGCGCGAGAGGTTGGACGAGGCTTCGGCCGGGGCGATGATGTAGTAGACGGGAATCGACAGCTCGGTGCGAGGCAGCGAAATCTCGACCAGCTGCGCGCCCATCCTGCGGTATTCCTGCAGCGCGGCATCGATGGCGGCGCGCACCTCGGCGGCCAGCCCGGCGCCAAAGAACTCGCGCGGTACGCCGATGCGCAGGCCTTTCAGCGACTCGGTCAGCGAGCGCGAGAAGTCCTCGGGCGGCACGTCGAGCGAGGTCGAGTCGCGGTCCGGATCGGGTCCGCACATGGCGGACAGCAGCAGCGCGCAGTCCTGCGCGGTCCGCGCCATCGGCCCGGCCTGGTCCAGACTGGAGGCGAACGCGATCATCCCGTAGCGCGAGGCGCGGCCATAGGTCGGCTTGATGCCGGTGATGCCGCAGAACGATGCCGGCTGGCGGATCGAGCCGCCGGTGTCGGTGCCCGTCGCCGCGGGCGCGAGCCGCGCCGCCACGGCCACGGCACTGCCGCCCGACGAACCGCCGGGAATGCGCTCCGGGTCCCAGGGATTGCGCGCCACCCGGTAAGCCGAGTTCTCGTTCGAGGAGCCCATCGCGAACTCGTCGCAGTTCAACTTGCCCAGGCTCACCGCGCCAGCCTGCGCCAGCCGAGCCACCACCGTCGCATCAAAAGGCGAGCGGTAGCCGTCCAGCATCTTCGAGCCGGCGGTGCTCGGGAACTCGCGGGTGACGAAGATGTCCTTGTGCGCCACCGGCACCCCCAGCAGCGGCGCCAGCTCGCCGGCCGCGATCCGCTGGTCGGCGGCACGCGCCTGCGCCAGCGTCACCTCCTCGTTCAGCGCCAGGTAGGCGCCGAGCGAGTCGTGCGCCCGGGCGCGGGCCAGGAAATGCCGCGCCACTTCGACCGCCGAGACATCCTTTGCGCGCAGCTGCGCCGCCAGTTGCGCGACAGTGAGATCGTGGAGCTGGCTCATTCGGCTGCCTCCGCAAGTCGTGTAGTCATCGTGAGTTCCTTGACGTCGGCCGCTTGATCGAATTCGCCGGGTCGATCCCCAGAGGGGCCCCTCGCCCTTCGGCTCATTCGATCACCTTCGGCACCAGGAACAGCCCGCGCTCCACGGCCGGGGCGCTGCGCTGGTTCGCTTCGCGGTCCACCTGCTCGCTGACGACGTCTTCTCTTAGGCGCAACGGGATGTCCTGCACGGCGTCCAGCGGATGGGCCAGCGGTTGGACGCCGGCGGTGTCGACGGAGCGCATCTTCTCGACCAGCTCGAAGAAGCCATTGAGCTGCGTGAGCATGCGCTCGCTCTCTTGCGGGCCGAGTTCGAGCCGTGCGAGGCGTGCGATCCTGGCGATATCTTGGGAGTTCAGTGACATGGCGAAAACGTGATGCCGACGCAGGCGGACGGGCCAGGCGGAGGGCCTGCCGCACGGCGGCGCTGCACAGGGGATCGGGTATTATCCCGTCTTTATCGCGACTGCTGATGGCGGCCGCTTTCTTGCTGGCAGACAGGGCGACGGCGCCCGAAGAACCAATTCACATGCGGTGGCGGGGGCCGCGGCCCACCGCCCGCGAGAGGACTTCCTGATGTTCGGAGCTTTCCGTCGGTATCTGTCGACCGACCTGGCCATTGACCTGGGCACCGCCAACACCCTGATCTTTGTCCGCGACCGTGGCATCGTCCTCGACGAACCTTCGGTGGTGGCAATCCGCCACGAGGGCGGCCCCCAGGGCAAGAAGACGATCCAGGCCGTCGGCCACGAAGCCAAGGCGATGCTCGGCAAGGTCCCCGGCAACATCGAGGCGATCCGACCGATGAAGGATGGCGTCATCGCCGACTTCACCGTCACCGAGCAGATGCTCAAGCAGTTCATCAAGATGGTGCACCCCCGCTCCATCCTCAAGCCGAGCCCGCGCATCATCATCTGCGTGCCCTGCGGCTCGACCCAGGTCGAGCGGCGCGCCATCCGCGAATCGGCGCTCGGCGCCGGTGCCAGTGAGGTGTACCTGATCGAGGAGCCGATGGCGGCGGCGATCGGCGCCGGCCTGCCGGTGTCGGAGGCCTCGGGCTCGATGGTGGTCGACATCGGCGGCGGCACGACCGAAGTCGGCGTGATTTCGCTGGGCGGCATGGTCTACAAGGGCAGCGTCCGGGTCGGCGGCGACAAGTTCGACGAAGCGATCATCAGCTACATCCGGCGCAATTACGGCATGCTGATCGGCGAGCCCACCGCCGAGGCGATCAAGAAGAACATCGGCTCGGCCTTTCCCGGCAGCGAGGTCAAGGAAATCGAGGTCAAGGGCCGCAACCTGTCGGAGGGCGTGCCGCGCTCGTTCACGATTTCGTCCAACGAGATCCTGGAAGCGCTCACCGATCCGCTGAACAACATCGTGTCGGCCGTGAAGAACGCGCTGGAAAGCACGCCGCCGGAACTCGGCGCCGACATCGCCGAGCGCGGCATGATGCTGACCGGCGGCGGCGCCCTGCTGCGCGACCTGGACCGGCTGCTGGCCGAGGAAACCGGCCTGCCGGTGCTGGTGGCCGAGGACCCGCTGACCTGCGTCGTGCGCGGTTGCGGCATCGCGCTGGAGCGCATGGAACGCCTCGGCAGCATCTTCACCAGCGAGTGACCCCGGCCTGTGCCGCCGCCGCGGGTCGGCTCGGGTGGAGTTCCGCACCCTGCCCTGCCCGCCGGAGGCCGGTGCACAATTCGCCATGCCCCTCGGCACTCTTGACCGCAGTCCGCCGCCCTTTTTCAAGCAGGGCCCGTCGGCACTGTCCAAGCTGATGGTCTGCAGCGCCCTGGCGCTGTTCCTGATGGTGGCCGACGCGCGCTTCAAGATCGCCCAGCCGCTGCGCGCCGCGGTCGCCACCGCCCTCTATCCGCTGGAATGGCTGGTCATGCGCCCGGTGCTGGGGCTGCGCTTCGTCGGCGCCTATTTCGAGTCGCTCCAGAGTGCCCAGGCCAGCGAGGCGGCGGCCCGGCGCAAGCTGGCGCAACAATCGCTGCGGGCCAACCAGGTCGAGCAGCTGGAGGTCGAGAACGCGCGGCTGCGCAAGCTCCTGGAACTGCGCGAGCGCATCGGCACGCCCTCGCAGGCCGCGGAAGTGCTGTACGACGCGGCCGATCCATATTCGCGCAAGGTCATCATCGACCGCGGCCTCACCCAGGGCATCCAGCCCGGCTCGCCGGTGGTCGACGAAAGCGGCGTGCTGGGGCAGGTCACGCGGGTGCACCCGCTGGTCAGCGAGGTGACGCTGGTGATCGACCGGGAGCAGGCGATCCCGGTCCTGAACGCCCGCACCGGGTCACGCAGCCTGGCGTATGGCGACCCGTCGGGCCAGGGCGGCGTCCTCGAGCTGCGCTACATGCCGGGCAACTCGGACGTGCAGGTCGGGGACCTGCTGACGACCAGCGGCGTCGATGGCGTGTACCCGCCCGGGTTGCCGGTCGCCAAGGTCGTGAAGGTCGAGCGGCGTGCCGACTCGGGCTTCGCCCGTATCGAGTGCGCGCCGCTGGCGATGGTCCAGGGCGCGCGGCATGTCATGGTGCTCAACCCGCTGGCCGCCGAGTTGCCGCAACGCCCATTGCCGGAGGACGCCCCGGCCCCACTCAAGAAGGGCCAGCGCAAGTGAGGGACCGGCGATGATCATGCGACCGGGTCAGCAGCTGCTGCTGCCCGCCAACCCCGTCTTCATCTGGGGCACCCTGCTCCTGGCGATGATCACCAACATGGTCCCGCTTGGCCGCACCCCGTGGATGCCGGACCTGCTCGCGCTGGTGCTGGTGTTCTGGAGCGTCCACCAGCCGCTGCGGGTCGGCATCGTGGCTGCGTTCATGTTCGGGCTGGCGATGGACGTGCACCAGACCGGGCTGCTGGGCCAGCACGCCCTGGCCTACACGGCGTTGAGCTATTTCGCCATCGCCATCCACCGCCGGCTGCTGTGGTTCAGCGTGCCGTCGCAGGCGCTGCAGGTGCTGCCGCTGTTCGTGGCGGCGCATGCCATCCAGCTGGCGGTGCGGATGATGGCGGGCGGCACATTCCCCGGAATGTCGGTGCTGCTCGCCCCCGTGATCGAATCCCTGCTTTGGCCGCTGATCAGCATCGTCCTGCTGGCACCTCAGCGGCGGGCGCCCGATCCGGACGAAAATAGGCCGCTCTAGCCAACGGCGCCAGCAATGACCGAACTGAGAAACGTCGAGGCCGACCTTTCGCGCTTTCGCGTGCGGGTGTTCGTCGCCAGCCTCGTGGTGCTGATCGCGTTCCTGCTGCTGGCGAGCCGGCTGGTGTGGCTGCAGGTGGTGCGCCACGACGATTTCAGCCAGCAGGCGGAAAGCAACCGCACCGCGATCGTGCCGGTGGTGCCCAACCGAGGGCTGATCCTCGACCGCAACGGGATCGTGCTGGCCAGCAATTATTCCGCCTATACCCTCGAGGTGTCCCGGCAGACGATGA
>CAVPTY010000086.1:0-32855 GCA_963708655.1 uncultured beta proteobacterium | reverse complement strand
TGACTGATATAGTTAAAAAGTACGGCGGTAATTTTGTTTTTCTGTGGCACAACTCGACTTTTGATTCCAAACTGTTTACAAAAGAAAATTACTTAAAAAATCTCAAGTATCTTAAAGAATAAAATTCACAATTGTTTAGAATAAATTTTACTTACGTTCTTTCTGTCAAATATATCAAAAGCCCCTTCTGTATATAATTTTTTAATATTTTCTCTATACAGCGAATTATTGGAAATTATTGTTTTAATGCCGTCTGCTATTGATTGTGTAGAGCGTGGTTTTACACAAACACCGATATTCTCAAATGTTCCATCGAATCCAGTTCCTTCGGAGTACATAATCGGTGTACCGCAAAGTAGTGATTCTGCATAAGCAACACCAAATGTTTCACTGAAACTAGGCATAAGAAAAGCTTTTGCGTTTTGCAGATAAGGCGCAACCTCTTCATTTTTTACGAAGCCCAGGAAATTAACCCGGTCTTCAATTCCTAATTTTTTAGACCAGGACTTAACTTCTGATTCATAATCACCATAACCGATAACATCCAGTTTACCGCTTCCATGATCTGGTCGCGCGTCAACACGCGCCCGGCGCGCTCGGCCAGCGCGATCAGCAGGTCGAACTGGTAGGAGGTCAGCTCGCACGGTTTGCCGGCCACGGTCACGGTGCGTGCGTCGCGGTCGATCTCGAGCGAGCCGAAGCGCATCACCTTGGCCGCGGGCTGCGAGCCGGCGCCGCGCCGGCGCAGCACGGCACGGATGCGCGCCAGCAGCTCGCGCGGCTCGAACGGCTTGGGCACATAGTCGTCGGCGCCGATCTCCAGGCCCACGATGCGGTCCATCGGGTCGCCCTTGGCGGTGAGCATCAGCACCGGCAGCTGGCCGCGCTCGCCGGGCAGCGAGCGGATGCGGCGGCACACCTCGAGGCCGTCCATGTCGGGCAGCATCAGGTCCAGGATCACCAGGTCCGGCGCCGGGCCCGCCCCAGGCTCCTGCAGCAGGGCCAGCCCCGCCTTCGCGTCGATGGCGTGGGTGATGCCGAAGCCGGAGCGCTCCAGGTACTCGCCCACCATCTGCGCGAGGCGGGCGTCATCCTCGATGATCAACAGGTGCTGCATGTCAGCCATGGTAATGAGTTTCCCCCGGCCGCTGCCGGAATGCGCGGTCCGGCTCGATGGTGGTCGCGCCGCCCGGCCCCCGCGCGTACCGGGGGTAAAGTTAGGTAAACCGTCGTTCCCGGTTTCTACGGCGACGCCTGCACGGGCGTCAGGCGCGAGGCCAGCCACACCAGCAGCAGCACCGGTGCGCCGAGCGCCGCCGTCGAAGTGAAGAAGTTGACGTAGCCGAAGGCATCGACGTACACGCCCGAGAACCCGGCGAGGTACTTGGGCAGCAGCAGCATCATCGAGCTGAACAGCGCGTACTGGGTGGCCGAGTAGTTCACGTTGGTCAGGCTCGACAGGTAGGCGATGAACGCCGCGGACGCGATGCCCGAAGAAAGGTTGTCGGCGGAGATCACGAACACCAGCGCCTGCAGGTCGTGGCCGAGGCCGCCCAGCCAGGCGAACAGCAAATTGCTCGCCGCGCTGAGCACGGCGCCGAGCATCAGCACCCGCATCACTCCGAAGCGCAGCGCCAGCGCGCCGCCGACGAACGCGCCGACCAGGGTCATGATGACGCCGAACACCTTGGTGATGGCCGCCACCTCGTCCTTCGTGTACCCCATGTCGACGTAGAACGGATTGGCCATGATGCCCATCACCACGTCGCTGATCCGGTAGACCGCGATCAGCGCCAGGATCAGCACCGCCTGCCAGCGATAGCGGCGCAGGAATTCGGCGAAAGGCTCGACCAGCACCTCGCGCAGCCAGGCGGCGGCATTGCGCGAAGGCGGCAGCACCCGCTGCGCCGGCTCCGGCGACAGCAGCACCGTGACCACGCCGACGGCCATCGACGCCGCCATCACGAGGTAAGCCGTCTGCCACGCAGCATGCTGGTAGCTGGCCGCGCCGGCCACTTCGGCACGCGCCGCGACCCACAGCACGCCGGCGCCGGCCCAGATCATCGCCAGCCGGTAGCCGGTCTGGTAAGCGGCGGCGAGCGCGGCCTGTCGGCTGCTGTCGGCCGACTCGATGCGGAACGCATCCAGCGCGATGTCCTGCGTCGCGGAGCCGAACGCCACCAGCAGGGCGCACCACACGATCGGCTCCAGCGCGCGCTGCGGATCGTTCAGCGCCATGCCGGCCAGGCCAGCGACCACCAGGCCCTGCGCCACCAGCAGCCAGGCGCGGCGGCGTCCCAGGGTCCGCGAGAGCACGGGAATCGGAAGGCGGTCGACCAGCGGGGCCCAAGCCCACTTGAAGGCGTAGGTAAGACCGACCCAGCTCAGGAAGCCGATGGTGGCGCGGTCGACGCCCGCCTCGCGCAGGCGGAAGCTCAGGGTCCCCAGCACCAGCAGCAGCGGCAGGCCGGCGGAGAACCCGAGGAACAGCATGCGCAGCGTCGCCGGTTCCAGGTACACCTTCAGGGTCTGGCCCCAGCTTGGACGCTCTGCGGTCCGAGGGGCGGTGGGGGTGTTGTCCGACATGGGCGCGATGGTCCGTCATTATCATGGCCGCATGTGCCAGCAGTGCTACGCCAGGTCATCGTGGGTGCCGCGCCGCGGCTTCCTCGCCGCGATTGGCGCCGCCGCGGCCGCGCCGGCGCTCGCCCAGGTGCAGGTCGGCGAGGCCTCGCGCCTGCGCTCGCTGGTGCCGGCCGACCAGCTGGAGGCAGCGGCGACCCAGGAATACGGCAAGCTGCTCGCGCAGGCGCGGCAGCAAGGGGCGCTGGCGCCGGAGAGCCATCCGCAACTGCAGGCGCTGCGCGCCATCTCGTCGCGACTGATCGCGCAGAGCGCGCGCTGGAACGAGCGTGCCAGCCAATGGCGCTGGGAAGTCAACCTCATCGGCAGCAAGCAGGTCAACGCGTTCTGCATGCCTGGGGGCAAGATCGCGGTGTTCACCGGGCTGCTCAATGGCCTGCGGCTCACCGAAGACGAAACCGCGATGGTGGTCGGCCACGAGATGGCCCATGCGCTGCGCGAACATGCGCGCGAACGCATCGCCAAGACGCAGGGCACCGGCACGCTGCTGTCGCTGGGCGCGCAGATTTTTGGGTTGGGCCAGCTCGGCGAGGTGGCCGCCAACATCGGCACCCAGTTGCTGACGCTGCGCTTCAGCCGCGAGGACGAGATCGAGGCCGATCTGGTGGGCCTGGAACTGGCCGCCCGCGCCGGCTTCGATCCGCAGGCTTCGCTCAGCCTCTGGCAGAAGATGGGACAGGCCAGCGGCGGCGAGGGCGGGCCGGCTTTCCTCTCGACGCACCCGAGCGGACCGGACCGGATGCGCCGCCTGCAGGAGAACATCCCGCGGGTGCGCGGCCTCTACCAGCAGGCGGTCGCGCGCGGCGGGCAGCCGCGGCGCGGCACCCGGCCGATCGCCGCCGGGCGGCCATGACGCCAGCCCGATGCGGCCGGTTTCGCCGCTTGAACCGATTCCCTACGGTCCAGCTGGGAGATTGAGCCGCCCACGCGGCGAGCCGCCAGTGCGCCGCCCCCAGAGGCGCGTGCAGCAGGGGTAGCGTGCTGGTTGACCCACATCAATGGCCAGGGGCGGCGCGGCGGAAGAATCGCCTTACACAGATTGTGGAAGGCAATTTCACATGTCGCAACCTTGCATTCGCGGACAGGCACGCTGGACGGCACCCGCCGCCCCCAGCCGCCCGTCGTCCGGCGCCTTCGCGTCACAACCTTCTTTTCGGAGACCGCCATGCTGATCTCCCCCTCGCCCCACGCCCGGGCCGCGAGCCCGCAACCCGCGACCCCGGTGTCGCTGCCGCACGCCGACGAGTATTTCGAGGTCCGCTTCGAGTCCATCGGCGGACTCGGCGCCCACGCCGCCGGCCAGGTGCTGGCCACGGCGGCGGTGGTCCGGATGGGCCTGAACGGCGCCCACTTCTCGTCCTACGGGTCGGAGAAGAAGGGCTCGCTGATCCGCTCCTACGTGCGGCTGGCCGAAGGCGAGCGCCCGATCCGCACCAGCGCGCCGGTCGACCGGCCGGACGTCGTGGTGGTGTTCCACGCCGCGCTGCTGCGCAACGCGGCGACCTGCTCCGGTCTCAAGGCCAACGGCGTCCTGATCTACAACGCGCCTCCCGGCGTGGTGCCCACCGAGCTCGCCGCGCTGCCGAAGACGGCGCGCGTGATCCGCGTCGACGCCACCGGCATCGCGATGCAGCAGCACTCGCGGCCGAACGCGGTGTTCCTCGGCACGGTGTGCGCCGTGTGCCCGTGGCTGGACCGGCAGAGCGTGCTCGACGCCTTGTCCGAGGAATTCGCCGGCAAGCACCCGGAAGCGGTGGCGTCCAACGAGCGTGCCTTCGAGGCCGGCGCCGCCGGGTTCGAGGAGCTCGCCGGCGTCGGCACCGCCGACGGCGACCTGAGCCCGCTGCAGGGCGAGGCGCTGTGGGGCTACGAGACCCAGCCGGCCGGCGGCCTGCTGCCGGCCCCCGGCAACACCATCTGGAACGACCTCACGACCTCGCGCACCGGCTGGATGCCGGTGCTCGACGCGGCCAAGTGCATCCATTGCGGCGTGTGCGACCTGGTCTGCCCCGACTACTGCCTGGCCTGGGGCGAGTCGGACGACGGCGACAAGTTCGTGCGCAAGCTCAAGGGCGTCGACTACCGCTATTGCAAGGGCTGCCTGCGCTGCGTCGAGTCCTGCCCCACCGGCGCGCTGGCCAAGACCACCGAAACGCCGGGACTGGCCGACAAGCTGCGCGTGCCGCTGTTCCCGGAACTGATTGCCTGAGGGTCACACCATGAACACACAAGCCATCGCCCAGGCACCGGATGTCGCGCCCGCGCCGTCCGCGCCGGTGCGGCAACGCATCGAATTCCGCAGCGGCAACGAGGCCGCCGCGCTGGCCGCGCGCGACATCGGCTACCACGTGATGGGGTTCTTCCCGATCACGCCGTCGACCGAGGTCGCCGAGAACCTCTCCAAGATGCAGGCCGAGGGCCAGCACGACATCGCCATGATCGCCGGCGACGGCGAGCACGGCGCGGCGGGCATCTGCTACGGCGCGGCGCTCGGCGGCGGCCGGGTGCTCAACGCCACCAGCTCGCAGGGCCTCCTGTACGCGCTGGAGCAGCTGCCGGTGCAGGCCGGCACGCGCGTGCCGATGGTGCTGAACGTGGCGGCACGGGCGGTGTCGGGCCCGCTGGACATCCGCGGCGACCACTCGGACTTCTATTACGCGCTCAACACCGGCTGGATCGTGCTGTGCGCGCGCGACCCGCAGGCCGCCTACGACCTGAACTTCGCGGCCATCCGCATCGGCGAGCATCCCGACGTGCGGCTGCCGGTGATGGTCGTCTACGACGGCTTCTTCACCAGCCACCAGAAGCGGCGCATCCAGGTGTTCGACGACCCGGCGGCGGTGCAGCGCTTCCTGGGCGAGCGCCCGCAATGGCCGTCGCCGCTGGACACCGAGCACCCGGCGACGTTCGGCGCCTACATGAACGACCCGGACCTGATCAACAACAAGGTGCAGCTGTCGCAGGCGATGGAAGCGGCGCGCGGCGTCATCCCGAAGATCTTCGCCGAGCTGGAGCAGTTCACCGGCCGGCCGTATGCGGTGCTCGACTCGTACCGGATGGAAGACGCCGAGGTGGCGCAGATCCTGATCAACTCGGCCGCCGAGACCGCCAAGGAAGTGGCGGACGTACTGCGCGACGAGGGCCGCAAGGTCGGCGTGCTGTCGCCCAACGTGATGCGGCCGTTCCCGTCGGAGGAGTTCCGGCGTGCGCTGAAGGGCGTCAAGGCGGCCACCATCGGCGACCGCGCCGACTCCTACGGCGCCGGCGGCGGCAACCTCTCGCTCGAAGTGCGTGCCTCGCTGCAGCTCGATCGCGCCAACGACACGCTGGTGCTCTCGCGCATCTACGGCCTGGGCGGCAAGGACTTCGTCGGCGCCGATGCCAAGGTGTTCTTCGACGAGGCCGCGCAGGCGGCGGCCAGCCAGCAGGCAACGCCGCCGGTCTTCGCCTACCACGGCGCCACCGCCGGCCGGGTGGGCCAGGGCGCGAAGCCCGGCCTGCCGCCGATCCGCGTCGAGGAGGTGTCGCGCGGCAACGCGACGGTCACCACCGATCCGGCCACGGGACGCCTGAAGGTCGAACTGGCGCCGCTGTGGAAGATGACCGAGACCCCCGGGCGCATCGCCCCCGGACACGGCGCCTGCCCCGGCTGCGGCGCATTCCCGACGCTGCACCAGATCGACCGCGTGCTGGAAGGCGACGTCGTCGTGCTGTTCCAGACCGGCTGCGCGATGGTGGTGACCACCGGCTACCCGACGACCGCGCACCGCATCAATTACGTCCACAACCTGTTCCAGAACGGCGCGGCGACCCTGTCCGGCCTGGTCGAGATGTACCACGAGAAGGTGCGCCGCGGCGAGCTGCAGCGGCTGGACGATCCGACCTTCGTGATGATCACCGGCGACGGCGGCATGGACATCGGCATGGGCGCGGCGCTCGGCGCGGCCCACCGCAACCACCGCATGATGATCCTGGAGTACGACAACCAGGGCTACATGAACACCGGCGCGCAACTGTCGTACTCGACGCCGTTCGCGCACCGCACGTCGACCAGCGAGGTCGGCGGCGCGCTGCCCGGCAAGCGCTACCACCACAAGGACACGGCGCAGATCTTCGCGTCCTGCCACCTGCCCTACGTGTTCACCGCCAGCGAAGGCTATCCCGAGGACCTGATGCGCAAGGTCGCCAAGGCGCAGTACTACGCCAAGCGCGAAGGGCTGGTGTACGGGAAGATCCTGTCGTTCTGCCCGCTCAACTGGCGCACCGCGGACGACGCGGCCGAGCCGGTGCTGCAGGCCGCCATCGACTCGTGCTTCTTCCCGCTGTACGAGGTGGAGCACGGCCACACGACGCTCAATTACGACCCGGAGGCTGCCGGGCGCCGCAAGCCGATGGCCGACTGGCTCAAGCTGATGGGCAAGACGAAGCACATCGTCACGCCGGCCAACGCGCAGGTGCTGGAAGGGATCCAGGGCGAAGTCGACCGTCGCTGGAGCCGCATCAAGGCGATGCACGAGCATCCGCTGCTGTAAAGGAAGACCGCCATGACCCGTATCCTGGAAACCCGGCGGCTGACCCCCGTCACCAAGTACTTCCGGCTGGACGCGCCGCTGATCGCGCGCTCCGCCATGCCGGGCCAGTTCGTGATGCTGCGCGTGCGCGAAGGCGGCGAGCGCATCCCGATCACCATCGCCGATTACGACCGCCAGGCCGGCACCATCTCGCTGGTGATCCAGCAGGTCGGCGCGACCACGACCCTGATCTCCGCGCTGGAAGCCGGCGACGACCTGCTCGATGTGGCCGGCCCGCTCGGCAGCCCGATCGAGGTGGCGGCCGGCGCCCATGTCTGCGGCGTCGGCGGCGGCTTCGGCTCCGCGGTGCTGCTGGGCCTGATGCGCGAGCTCAAGGCCAAGGGCCACCGGACCACGGCGATCATCGGCGCGCGCAACAAGGACCTGCTGATCCTGGCCGACGAGCTCAAGCCAAACTGCGATTTCCTGGCGATCTGCACCGACGACGGCTCGGCCGGCTTCAAGGGCTTCGTCTCGCAGCAGCTCGAACGCTTCATCGGGGGCGAAGGCCCGGGCCGCCCGGACTGCGTGGTGGCGATCGGGCCGATGGCCATGATGCGCGCCGTCGCCGAGACCACGCGCGGGCCGAAGGTGAAGACGCTGGTCTCGATGGACCCGCTCATGGTGGACGGCACCGGCATGTGCGGCGGCTGCCGCGTCATGGTCGGCGGCAAGGCCCAGTTCGCCTGCGTGGAAGGTCCGGCGTTCGATGGCCATGAAGTGGACTTCGACGTGGCGATGCGCCGCAACAAGGCCTACGTCAACGAGGAAAAGCTCTCCCTCGAGCGGGTGAGCAAATGCACGCGCACAGCAGCCAAGGAGGTGCACTGATGCCAGTCAAGCGCTCTGACAAGACCCCGATGCCGGTGCACGACGCGCAGCTGCGCGCGCACGACTTCGTCGAGGTCAACACCGGCTACACGCCGGCCCATGCCGCCTTCGAGGCGGAACGCTGCCTGCGCTGCCAGGACGCCGCCTGCGTCGACGGCTGCCCGGTGAACATCCCGATCCCGGACTTCATCCACGCCGTGGCCGCGGGCGACATGCCCAAGGCCGCGCAGATCCTGCGCGGCGCCAACCCGCTGCCGTCGATCTGCGGCCGCGTCTGTCCGCAGGAGAACCAGTGCGAGGCCCAGTGCCACATGCTCAAGCGCTTCAACCCGGTGGCCATCGGCCACCTGGAGCGCTTCGTGGCGGACTGGGAACGCACCCAGCCGGTGAACGTCAAGCCGAACGTCACGCGCAAGGAGAAGATCGCCGTGATCGGCGCCGGCCCGTCGGGCCTGGTCTGCGCCGGCGAACTGGCGCGCCTCGGATATACGGTCACGGTGTACGAGGCGCTGCATGCGCCCGGCGGCGTGCTGCGCTACGGCATCCCCGAGTTTCGCCTGCCCAAGGCGGTCCTCGACTGGGAGATCGGCGTGCTCAAGGCGATGGGCGTCGAGATCGTGTGCAACGTCGTGATCGGCCGCACCATCAAGATGGACGAGCTGTTCGAGAACATGGGCTACGCGGCGGTGTTCATCGGCACCGGCGCGGGGCTGCCGCAGTTCCTGGGCATCCCTGGCGAGAACCTCAACGGCGTGATGTCGGCCAACGAGTTCCTCACCCGCATGAACCTGATGGGCGGCTACAAGTTCCCCGAGAACGACACGCCGATGAAGGTCGGCAAGCGCGTCGCCGTCATCGGCGCCGGCAACACCGCGATGGACGCGGTGCGCTCGTCGCTGCGGCTGGGGGCCGAAGCGGCCTACATCGTCTACCGGCGCAGCGAGAAGGAAATGGGCGCGCGGGTCGAGGAATACCACCACGCGATCGAGGAAGGCGTCGACTTCCGCTGGCTCACCAATCCGCTGGAGGTCGTCGACGACGGCAACGGCTGGGTGAGCGGCCTGAAGTGCCAGAAGATGAAGCTGGGCGAGCCCGACGCCTCCGGCCGCGCCCGGCCGATCCCGATCGAAGGCAGCGAATTCGTGCTGCCGGTCGACAACGTGGTGCTGGCGATCGGCACGACGCCCAACCCGCTGCTCACCCGCACGACGTCCGGCCTGCTGACCAACAAGAAGGGCTGCCTGGTCGCCGACGAGAGCACCGGGACTCACGTCGAAGGCGCTGGTGTTCGCCGGCGGCGACGCCGTCACCGGCGCGGCGACGGTGATCCTGGCGGCCGGCGCCGGCAAGCGTTCGGCCGCAGGCCATCCACGAGGCGCTGCAGCAGGCGCCGGCGCTGGCGCATTAGCGCCCATCCGCACGAAGCGCGCCCGGCGGCGCGCTTCGCCCGTTGCTGGCTGATTGCATGGTGACACGCCGCATGAAGGTCGCGCTGTTCGTTCCCTGCTACGTCGATGCGTTCTTCCCGGAGGCGGGCATCGCCACGCTGGAACTGCTGGAGCGCTTCGGCTGCGAAGTCGAATACCCGCTGGAGCAGACCTGCTGCGGCCAGCCGATGGCCAACGCCGGCTGCCACGACGACGCGCGCGCCGCCGAGGCGCTGTTCGCCAGGAACTTCGCCGGCTACGAGTACATCGTCACGCCGTCGGGCAGTTGCTGCCAGCACGTGCGCGAGCACCTCACCGCGATCGAGCAGACAGCGTCGGTGCAGGCGGTGCGGCGCAACACGTTCGAGCTGGTCGAATTCCTGCACGACGTGCTGCAGGTGCGCGAATTCCCCTGGGCCGAGTTCCCGCACAAGGTCGGATTGCACATCGGCTGCGCCACGCTGCGCGGCCTGGGCGAGGCCAGCACGTCCGAGGTGGCCGGCCCGGCGTTCAACAAGCCGCGCGCGCTGCTGTCGGCGGTGCGCGGCGTCGAGTTCGTGGCGCCGCAGCGCGTCGACGAGTGCTGCGGCTTCGGCGGCACGTTCTCGGTGTTCGAGGAGCCGGTCTCGGCGCTCATGGGCCAGGACAAGGTGCACGACCACGCCGGCGCCGGCGCCGAGTACATCGTCTCGCCGGACCTGTCCTGCCTGATGCACCAGCAGGGCTGCGCGCGCCGCCTGGGGCTGCCACTGAAGTTCCTGCACATCGCGCAGGTGCTCAACGGAGCGCGCGAGTGACGGTGCCGGGCGGCGCCAGCGCCAACCGCGTCGACCACGCCGGCGCCGCGGCGGCGTTCATCGCCGCGCCGCAGCACGTCGAGTTCCACGACCGGCGGCTGTGGGAGATCCGGCGCAAGCGTGACCACGAATGCCAGTCGATTCCCGAGTGGGAGGAACTGCGCTCGCTCGCCTGCGCCATCAAGGAGCACACGCTCAGCCACCTGGCGGGCTACCTGGAGGAGTTCGAGCGCAATGCCAGGGCCAATGGCGTCGTCGTGCACTGGGCGCGCGACGCGGCGGAGCACAACCAGATCGTGCACCAGGTCCTCGCCTCGCGCGGCGTCACGACGCTCGTCAAGAGCAAGTCGATGCTCACCGACGAATGCGAGCTGCGTCCCTTCCTCGCGCGGCGCGGCATCGAGGTGGTGGAGACCGACCTCGGCGAGCGCATCCAGCAGCTCGACGGCGAGCCGCCAAGCCACATCGTGATGCCGGCGGTGCACAAGCTGCGGGCCGACGTGGCGCAGCTGTTCGGACGCACCATCGGCACCGACCCGCAGCAGGCCGATGTCCCTTACCTCGCGGAAAGCCAGCGCCAGCACACGCGGCCGTATTACCTGAAGGACAAGGTGGCCGGGATGACGGGGGCGAACTTCGCCATCGCCGAAACCGGCTCGTTCGTGGTCTGCACCAACGAAGGCAATGCCGACCTCAGCGCGAACGTGCCGCGCCTGCACATCGCCTCGATCGGCATCGAGAAGCTGATTCCGCGCATCGAGCACCTCGGCGTCTTCGTGCGCATGCTCTCGCGCAGCGCGCTGGGTTCGCCGATCACGCAGATCACCTCGCACTTCCGCGCGCCGCGCGAAGGGGCGGAACTGCACGTCGTCCTGGTCGACAACGGCCGCTCCGAGCGCCTCGGCATGGAGGACTTCTGGACCTCCCTGAAGTGCATCCGCTGCGGCGCCTGCATGAACACCTGCCCGGTGTACCGGCGCAGCGGGGGCCTGAGCTACGGCGCCACGTACTCGGGGCCGATCGGCGTCATCGTCGACCCCACCTTCAACCTGCACAAGTACAGCGCGCTGCCGTATGCGTCCACGATGAACGGCAGCTGCAGCATGGTGTGCCCGGTCAAGATCGACATCCACCGGCAGATCTTCCGCTGGCGCCAGGTGATCGCCGAGCGACGCCAGCTGCCGCTGGCCAAGAAGGAGGCGATGCGGGTGGCCGGCCGCATCCTCGGCAGCCCGCGGCTGTACCGCGGGGCGGTGCAGGCCGCCGCCGCGGGGCTGGACTACCTGCCCCGATTCATGGTCTACAACCCGTTCAACGCCTGGGGCAAGCAGCGCGAGTTGCCGGCGACGCCACCGCTGACCTTCCGCCAGTGGTACCTCAAGAACCGGGGCGGCGGCACGTGAGCGCCGCACGGCCGCCCGAAGGCGAGAAGGCCCGCTTGGGGGGCAGCGACCCCCACGCAGCGGGGCTGAGCGTGTGGGCACCATGAGCTCGCGCGAATTCGTCCTGGCCAACGTCCGGCGCAACCAGCCGGCGGCCACACCGCTGCCGCCGGTGCCGCTGTTCGACCGTGCGGCCGCCGACCTGCCGGTCGCATTCGGCGACGCGCTGCAGCGGATGGGCGGGCGGCTCGCGCTGCCGCCGGCCGAGACCTCCCTCGATGACTTCATCCGGTCGCTGTTTCCGCAGGCCAGCGTGATCTGCTCGGCCACCGACGAGGTGCATGGCACGTTCTCGGTCGCCGACGTGCGCGACCCGCGCGAGCTGCAAGGCGTCGATGTCGGCGTCGTGCGCGCCGCGTTCGGCGTCGCCGAGACCGGTTCGGTGGCGCTGAGCGAGCGCGAATTCGGCGTCAACGCGCTCGGCTTCCTGTCGCAGCACCTGGTCGTGCTGCTCGACCCGGCCGCCATCGTGGCAGACCTGCACGCCGCCTACTGGCAGCCGTGGTTCCGCGAAGTGCGCTACGGCGCCCTGATGACCGGACCCTCGGCGACCGCCGACATCGAAGGCGTGCTGGTGCGCGGGGCCCAGGGCATCCGCAGCCTGACGGTGATCCGGGTGCCGCAGCGCGCCTGAGGTCAGCGCGGCGCAACGGCTTCTTCCGGCTGCTGCCGGCTGCGGCTCGGCCACAGCACCGACGCGATCGCCACCATCATCAGGATCACCGCGGTCCAGTCCTGCCAGTGCAGCACTTCGCCCAGCCACGCGGCGCCGACGAACACGCCGAGCACCGGGATCAGCATCACGCTGAGCGTCGACGCGATCGGCGGCAGCCCACGCGCCAGCGACAGCCAGGCCGCCTGCGAGAAGCCGAAGATCAGCAGCGCGTTGTAGGCGATGGCGCCCCAGGCCGCGCGCGGCGGCAACTGCCACTGCGTGCGCTCGAACAGCAGGGCCAGCCCGCTGGCGACGACGGCGGCCAGCGCCGTCATCCAGAACGACAGCGTCAGGGTGTCGGCCTCGATGCGGCTGCGCCGCAGCATGTGCGTGCCCAGCGCCCAGACCGCGGCGGAAAACAGGGCCAGCGCCACCCCGAGCGGGCGGCCGGCGAGCACGGTGACTTCATGCCACAGCAGCAGCGTGACGCCCAGGGCCGCCGCGCCGACGCCCAGCCAGCCGCGCGCCCCGAGGCGGGCGCGAAACAGCACGGCGCCGATCAGCGCAGAGAAGATCGGCATGGTGTAGGCCAGGATCGCGGCGCGGCCGCTGGTCAGCGTGCGCAGCGCCAGGATCATGCAGATGTTCCAGACCACCATGTTGGTCAGCGCCAGCCAGAACAGCTCGCCCCAGTGGCGGCGCGGCACGCGGAACGGCACCTTGAGCGCGAGCAGCACCAGTGCCAGCACCGGCAGCCCCAGCAGCACGGTGACGGCGCGGAAACTGAGGGCCGGAAAGTTGCTGACCCCCAGTTTCATCACCGGCCAGTTGATGCCCCAGACCAGGGTGAGGGCGACGAGGGTGACCAACTGGTGTCGGCTCAGGCGCTGCATGGTTGGCCGATTGTCGGGCATGCGCGGCGACAGCCCGTTACTACAATCTGACGCCATGACCTTCATCACGATGCTCGGCGAGGCGCAGCGTCGCAACCGCTCGATGCTGTGCGTGGGCCTCGACCCCGAGCCGGCGCGCTTTCCCGAGGCGATGCGCGGAGATCCGGCGAAGATCTACGACTTCTGTGCGCGCATCGTCGATGCGACCGCCGACCTGGTGATCGCGTTCAAGCCGCAGATCGCCTATTTCGCGGCGCACCGGGCGGAGTTCCAGCTCGAACAGCTGATGCAGCACATGCGCCGGGTGGCCCCGCACGTGCCGGTGATCCTGGATGCCAAGCGGGGCGACATCGGTTCCACCGCGGAGCAATACGCCCGCGAGGCCTTCGAGCGCTACGGCGCCGACGCCGTGACGCTGTCGCCGTTCATGGGATTCGACTCGATCGAGCCATACCTGAAGCACGAGGACAAGGGCGCGTTCCTGCTGTGCCGCACGTCCAACAAGGGCGGCGACGACCTGCAGAACCAGCGGCTCGCCTCCGTCGATGGCCAGCCGCTGCTGTACGAGCACATCGCGCGCCTGGCGCAGGGTCCCTGGAACCGCAATGGCCAGCTGGGGCTGGTGGTGGGCGCCACGTACCCCGCGGAGATCGAACGGGTGCGGCAGCTCGCGCCGACGCTGCCGCTGCTGATTCCCGGTGTGGGCGCGCAGGGCGGCGATGCGGCCGCCACCGTGAAGGCCGGCTGGCGGGCCGATGGTCCCATCGTGGTGAACTCGTCGCGTGCCATCCTGTACGCGTCGGGCGGCGCCGACTTCGCGGCGGCCGCCGCCCGCGAGGCGAACAGGACGCGCGAGGCGCTGGAGGCCGCGCGCGGCTGAAGCCCGCCGGACTGCCGCCGGAGGTAACAGACTGTCGCATTCGTCCTACAGACGTACTGCGCCGCTGCGGTAGGCTCTCCCCACTCGACGGGAGCACCATCGGTGACCATCACAGCAGACACGTGCCGCTGCGCCGCCCGGCGCCTCAAGGGGCAGCGCCGTGCCTGACCGCCTCATCGACGACCCGACCATCCCGCCGCCGGGACGCCGGAACGGCGAAGGCAGTGCCAGCATCCTGCCTTACCTGGCGAAGACGCTTGCGGCCAAGCCGACGGCGGGGCCGACCGCACCGGCGGCCGCGGCCGGCGACGATCGCAGGGACGAGGCCCAGCGGCAGGAGCCGCGCTGACCAGGCCGCCTCTCAGAGCAGGCGCTTCAGATAGCGGCCGGTGTGGCTGGCCGGATTGGCGGCCAGTTCCTCCGGCGTGCCGACCCCGACCACCTGACCGCCGCCGGCGCCGCCTTCCGGGCCCATGTCGATCACCCAGTCGGCGGTCTTGATCACGTCCAGGTTGTGCTCGATGACGACGATGGTGTTGCCGGCGTCGCGCAACTGGTGCAGCACCTTCAGCAGCAGGGCGATGTCGGCGAAATGCAGGCCGGTGGTCGGCTCGTCCAGGATGTAGAGCGTCCGGCCGGTGTCGCGCTTGGACAACTCGAGCGCCAGCTTCACCCGCTGCGCCTCGCCGCCCGACAGCGTGGTGGCCGACTGCCCGAGCTTCACATAAGACAGCCCCACGTCGAGCAGCGTCTGCAGCTTGCGCGCGATCGCCGGCACCGGCTTGAGGAACAGGTGC
Organism: uncultured beta proteobacterium; assembly: GCA_963708655.1. GTDB lineage: Bacteria > Pseudomonadota > Gammaproteobacteria > Burkholderiales > Burkholderiaceae_C > Ramlibacter. The sequence goes on along the minus strand of CAVPTY010000086.1, from coordinate 17,919 downwards.
GCGTCCTCCACCGTCATGTCGAGGATCTGCGCGATGTTGCGGCCCTTCCACTGCACTTCCAGGGTCTCGCGGTTGTAGCGCTGGCCGCGGCAGACGTCGCAGGCCACGTAGACGTCGGGCAGGAAGTGCATCTCCACCTTCACGACCCCGTCGCCCTGGCAGGCCTCGCAGCGGCCGCCGGCGACGTTGAAGCTGAAGCGCCCGGGACCGTAGCCGCGTTCCTTGGCCGTGTTGGTGTCGGCCATCAGTTCGCGGATCGGCGTGAACAGGCCGGTGTAGGTCGCCGGATTGCTGCGCGGGGTGCGGCCGATCGGCGACTGGTCGACGTTGATCACCTTGTCGAAATATTCCAGACCCTCGATCGCCTCGTGCGGCGCCGGCTCCTCGTGGGCCCGGTACAGCGTGCGCGCGACGGCGGCGTAGAGCGTGTCGTTGACCAGCGTCGACTTGCCGGAGCCCGACACGCCGGTCACGCACGTGAGCAGGCCCACCGGGAACGAGACCGTCACCCGCTTCAGGTTGTTGCCGCTCGCGCCGACCACGCGCAACTGCTGCACCGGCCCGCGCGCGTGCGCCGCCTCGCGCCGGCGCGGCGGCGGCGGGCTCGCGGAAAGCGCGACTTCGCCGGGCTTCGCGCTTCCGGCGCTCCACCGCCGGCAGCCACGGCGTGCGCCGGCGCGGCACCACGATCGATTTCGCGCCCGACAGGTACTGGCCCGTCAGCGAGGCCGGCGTCGCCTTGACCTCGTCATACGTGCCTTGTGCCATCACCCGCCCGCCGTGGATGCCGGCGCCGGGACCGAGGTCGATCACGTGGTCGGCGGCGCGGATCATGTCCTCGTCGTGCTCGACCACGAGCACGCTGTTGCCGATGTCGCGCAGGTGCTTCAAGGTGCCGATCAGCCGTTCGTTGTCGCGCTGGTGCAGCCCGATGCTGGGCTCGTCCAGCACGTACATGACGCCGGTCAGGCCCGAGCCGATCTGGGAGGCGAGGCGGATCCGCTGCGCCTCGCCGCCGGACAGCGTCTCCGCGCTGCGGTCGAGGCTGAGGTAGTTCAGGCCCACGTCATTGAGGAACTTCAGGCGCAGCCCGATCTCGCGCACCACCTTGTCGGCAATCTCGCCCTTGGCGCCGTGCAGCTTCAGGCCGGCGAAGTACTGCAGGCTCTCCCGGAGCGTCGCGCGACTGATCTCGGAGATGGCCCTGGCCTCGCCGCCTTCGCCCACCTTCACGTGCCGGGCCTCGCTGCGCAGCCGGGTGCCATGGCATTCCGGGCAGGGCTGCAGGCTGCGGTAGCGGGCCAGTTCCTCGCGCACCGCGGCCGAGTCGGTCTCGCGGTAGCGCCGTTCCATGTTGGGGATGACGCCTTCGAATGGATGCTTCTTGGTGACCTTGCGTCCGGCCGACCCGCCCGACTCGAGCGCGTAGGTGAAGCGGATGTCCTGGCTGCCGGAGCCCTGCAGGATCGCCTGCCGCACCGCTGGCGGCAGGTTCTCGAACGGCGCGTCGACGTCGAAGCCATAGTGCCTGGCCAGGCTCTCCAGCAGTGCGAAGGAATAGGCGTTGCGCCGGTCCCAGCCCTTGATCGCGCCGCTGGCGAGCGACAGCGAGGGAAACGCGACCACCCGCGCCGGATCGAAGAATTCGCGATGCCCAAGGCCGTCGCACGACGGACAGGCGCCGACCGGCGAATTGAAAGAGAACAGGCGCGGCTCGAGCTCGGCGATCGACCAGTTGCAGACCGGGCAGGCGAACTTCGCGTTGAACCAGTGCTCACCGGCCGGTGCATGGGACGCCGGCGCGCCGTCCGATGGCGCCGCCGCATCCATTTCCACGGCGATGGCGCGGCCGTCGGCCAGCCGCAGCGCCGCTTCGAAGCTCTCGGCCAGCCGCTGCTGCACGTCGGGACGCACGCGCAGGCGGTCGATCACGACGTCGATGTCGTGCTTCTCGGTCTTCTTCAGCTTCGGCAGGGCGTCGTACTCACAGGCCTGCCCATCGACGCGGAACCGGACGTAGCCGTGCGACTGCATTTCCGCGAACAGCTCGACGAACTCGCCCTTGCGGTCGCGCACCACCGGCGCCACGATCATCAGGCGCGATTCGGGCGGCAGCGCCAGCACTGCGTCCACCATCTGCGCCACCGTCTGCGATTGCAGCGCGATGCCGTGGTCGGGGCAGTAGGGCGTGCCGGCCCGGGCGAACAGCAGCCGCAGGTAGTCGTGGATCTCGGTGACGGTGCCGACGGTGGAGCGCGGGTTGTGCGAGGTCGCCTTCTGCTCGATCGAGATCGCCGGCGACAGGCCCTCGATCACATCCACGTCGGGCTTGTCCATCAGCTGCAGGAACTGCCGGGCATACGCGGACAGGCTCTCGACATAGCGGCGCTGGCCTTCGGCATACAGCGTGTCGAAGGCCAGCGACGACTTGCCCGATCCCGACAGGCCGGTGATCACCACCAGCTGGTTGCGCGGGATGTCGAGGTCGACGTTCTTGAGATTGTGGGTCCGCGCCCCGCGGATGCTGATCAGCTGGGCCGGCGTCGGGGCGCTCGCGCCCGGCTGCCCGGGGGGCTGGCCGTCGGTCGGGGAGGTCAAGGTCGGGTCCGCAGCAAAACCAGACATCATAGAACGGCGGTCACCGCGGCGCCGCGTCCGGCAGCAGCCGCAGGCGGGCGCGGGGCCGGGGTTTCGCGCATGCGGGACAATCGGCGCTTTGCCGGGCGGCGTCCGCCCGCTCCCAGCCGCCTGATGCCGTGAAATCTTCCCCCGCCTCCGCCGCCTCCGCCTCCAGCCGCATGACGGCGCAGGAGCGGCGCGCCAGCGGCTCGCTGGCCGTGATCTTCGCCGCCCGGATGCTGGGCCTGTTCCTGGTGCTGCCGGTGTTCGCGCTCGAGGCGGCGCGGTATCCCGGCGGCGACGACCCGGCGCGCGTCGGCATGGCGATGGGGATCTACGGCCTGACCCAAGGCATCCTGCAGTATCCCTACGGCATGGCTTCGGACCGCTTCGGGCGCAAGCGCGTGATCGCCCTCGGGCTGCTGGTGTTCGCGCTCGGCAGCTTTCTGGCCGCCGCGGCCCCGACCCTGGGCTGGCTGATCGTCGGCCGCTCGCTGCAGGGCGCCGGCGCGGTGTCGGCGGCCGTGACGGCCCTGCTGGCCGACCAGACGCGCGACGAGGTGCGCACCAAGGCCATGGCGCTGGTCGGCGCCAGCATCGGGCTGACGTTTGCCCTCTCGCTGGTGGCGGCGCCCGCGCTCGGCGCCCTGATCGGCCTGGCCGGCCTGTTCGGCGTGACCGGCGGCCTGGCGCTGGCCTGTATCGCCGTGATCGCCTGGTGGACGCCGCCGGAGCCGACGCAGCACAAGGACATGCCGCGCGGGCGGCTGGGCGAGGTGCTCAGCCATCCGGGCCTGTTGCGGCTGGACGTGGGCGTCTTCATCCTGCACGCCGTGCAACTGGCGATGTGGGTGGCGATCCCCGCCCTGCTGGTGCAGGCCGGCCTGCCCAAGGAACAGCACTGGCACGTCTACCTGCCGGCGGTGCTCGGCTCCTTCGTCATGATGGGCGGGCTGTTTGCGCTGGAACGGCGCGGCTACCTGCGGGCCGTCTTCCTGGCCGCCGTCGGCCTGATCGCGCTGGTGCAGCTGGGCCTGCTGGCCCTGGGCGAGCAGCCGCCGCTGCTGGCGCTGGGCGTGCTGCTGTTCCTGTTCTTCTGCGGCTTCAACGTGCTGGAAGCGACGCAGCCGAGCCTGGCTTCGCGGCTGGCCCCGGCGCATGCCCGGGGCTCCGCGCTGGGCGTCTACAACACGCTCCAGTCCCTCGGGTTTTTTGCAGGGGGGGCGGTCGGCGGCTGGCTGGCCAAGAACGTTGGGGCCTCAGGGCTGTTCGCCACCTGCGCGGCGCTGATGGTCGTGTGGCTGGTGGTGGCGTGGCCCATGCGGGCGCCCAGGTCCCCGAAATCGGCCGAAGAGGTGCTGGCCGACGAAGCCCAGGCGACATAATCGACAGCAAGCTCTCAAGGAACGCGCAATGGCATCCGTCAACAAAGTCATCCTCGTCGGCAACTGCGGCCGCGACCCCGAGATCCGTTACCTGCCTTCGGGGCAGGCGGTGGCCAACGTCAGCCTCGCGACCACCAGCAAGCGCAAGGACAAGAATTCCGGCGAGCTGGTCGAGGAGACGCAGTGGCACCGCATCACCTTCTTCGACCGGCTGGCCGAGATCGCCGGTGAATACGTCAAGAAGGGCCGCCCGATCTACGTCGAGGGACGCCTCGTGTACCGCAAGTACACGGACAAGGACGGCGTCGAGAAGAGCGCGACCGACATCATCGCCACCGAGATGCAGCTGCTGGGCAGCCGCGAAGGCATGGGCGCGCCGTCCGACGACGAGGGCGGCGGCCAGCGCCGCGCCGCCCCGCCGCAGCGTCCCGCGGCGCCGCCGCAGCGCCAGCCGGCCGCGTCGAAGCCGGCCACGGGCTTCGAGGACATGGACGACGACATTCCGTTCTAGGGGAAAACCCAACAGCCGAACGCAGAGGCCGCAAAAGTACGCAGAGAACGCAAAAGGAATTCAAGAAAGCAGGAGCGAGTTCTCTCCTCTCTCATCCTTTTTTCTCTCTTTTCTGCGTCCTCTGCGAAATCTCTGCGGCCTCTGCGTTCGGCGGTTGGGTTTCTCTCCCTTGCTACGGCTCGCGCCTCGGCAGCCGCAGCAAGAATCTAGAGCCGCCCAGGCTGCTACGACCCGCCCTGGCTCGCCGGCACCGCGCCGGAGCGCTCCTGCGCGGCCGACAGGTGCGCCAGGATCGCCCGCCAGGCGCCGGAACGATCGGCCGGAGGGTGTTCGCGCCGGCCGCTTTCGCGCTCGGCCGCCAGCTGGGCACACGCTTCGCCGTAGCGGGTCACCAGGGCCAGCATTTGATCTTGCCAATGGGGATTCATACCTGCGCCTCGCACTGTCTGTGGGGCCATGGTGCGCCCGGCCGGCGCCGCCGGCCATGATCTGGGACAGGAGCGCTGCAGATTCGGCGCCGTTCAGGCGCAGGAAGCGATCACGCCGCCGCCCAGGCACACCTCGCCGTCGTAGAGCACGGCCGACTGGCCGGGGGTGACGGCCCACTGCGGTTGCTGGAACTGCAGGTGGAAGCCCTGCGCGGACGGACCGGTGAGGGTGCATGGCGCGTCCGCCTGCCGGTAGCGGGTCTTGGCCGCGTAGGCGCCCGGCGGCGGCGGCTCTGCGGCGATCCAGCTCGGGTCGCCGGCATCCAGGGCCGTGGACTGCAGCCAGGGGTGATCGTGTCCCTGCACCACCCACAGCGTGTTGTGCCGGGTGTCCTTGCGCGCCACGAACCAGGGGGCGTGCTCGCCACCGCCGCGCTGCGCGCCCTTCTCCCTGATGCCGCCGATGCCCAGCCCCTGGCGCTGGCCCAGCGTGTAGAAACTCAGGCCCTGGTGCCGGCCGATGGTGCGCCCGCGTCGGGTCCTTGACCGGCCCCGGCTCCTTGGAGATGTACCGGTTGAGGAATTCGCGGAACGGCCGCTCGCCGATGAAGCAGATGCCGGTGGAGTCCTTCTTCTTCGCGTTGGGCAGGCCGATTTCCGCGGCGATCCGCCGCACCTCGGTCTTGTGCAGCTCGCCGACCGGAAACAGCGTCTTGGACAGTTGCGCCTGGTTCAGCCGGTGCAGGAAATAGCTCTGGTCCTTGGCCGGATCGAGGCCCTTGAGCAGCTGGAAGCGGCCGCCGGCTTCGCGCACCCGCGCGCCGTCGCGCGCGGTCGCGTGCGACGTCCCATCCGGCCCGGCGGGCTCGCGCGGGTCCGCTGGCTGCCAGCGGACCCGCGCGTAATGGCCGGTGGCGATCTTGTCCGCGCCCAGCCGCATGGCGTGGTCGAGGAACGCCTTGAACTTGATCTCGGCGTTGCACAGCACGTCCGGGTTCGGCGTGCGTCCGGCCTGGTATTCGCGCAGGAATTCGGCGAACACCCGGTCCTTGTACTCCGCGGCGAAGTTCACGGGCTCCAGCTCGATGCCGATGACGTCGGCCACGCTCGCGGCGTCGACGAAGTCCTGGTGCGAGGAGCAGTACTCGCCGTCGTCGTCGTCTTCCCAGTTCTTCATGAAGATGCCGACGACCTCCCAGCCCTGCTGCTTGAGCAGGTACGCGCTGACCGCGGAGTCGACGCCCCCGCTCAGACCGACGACCACACGCGGCTTGCGACTCATGGCCGGATTATCCCAACCCTTCCGTGGGCCGGCGACGGGCGCGCGCCAAAATCCCTGGCGCGTGCCCGCAGACCGGACTCAGGGCCGGCGCCAGACGCTCTCGTCGGTGTGGAGCACCGCCAGCGGATGGCGCACGCCGGCCAGGTAGTCCTCGATGCAGCGCAGCACCAGCGGACTGCGATGGCGGGCGGCGCTGGCGCGCACTTCCTGCGGCGTCAGCCACAAGGTGCCGACGATGCCCTCATCGAGCCGGCGCAGCGGGTCGCGCTCGCCGAGCTGGCCGCAGAACGTCATCCGCAGGTAGGTGACGTCGTCTCCGGAGGGGCGCTGGAAGCGCGCGAGGTACACGCCCACCAGGGCCGTCGGGCGGAACTCGTGCGCCGTCTCCTCCAGCACTTCGCGCGTGCACGCCTGCTGCGGCGACTCGCAGGGCTCGAGATGGCCGGCCGGGTTGTTGAGCCGCAATCCCTCGCTCGTTTCTTCCTCGACCAGCAGGAACCGGCCGTCCCGCTCGATCACCGCCGCCACGGTGACGCTGGGCTTCCATCGTGTCTGCATCGCCCGATTATGGCGACGGCGCCGCCCGCGCCGGGCCTCGCTGGCCGCGCGGCCGGGTCAGGGCTCGTATTCGGGCGAGCCCTGCACCCAGATGAAGGATTGCAGGTCGATCATGTCGCGCGGCTGGAAGCCGGGCTTGCGCTCGAGATCGCGCCGCACGATGGCCGCGAACGTGAGCAGCGAGCGGTACACCGGCCAACACGGGTCCGAGGCGTACTCGAGGTCGAATCCGTAGCGGCGCGCGGCACGGCGGGTGACCATCGGCTTGAGGAAGAGGTGGCGGTCGGGCCGGCCGAGGAAGCCGAAGACGGTCACGACAGGCCAGGTCAGCACGCGCGCCCGTGGCCGCGGCAGGTCGGCGACCGCCTGCACCCAGTCCTCGAACTTGCGCTGCTGCGTCCCGCGGCCCCACAGGAACGCGTACAGCTCGGTCGCGAACAACCGCGCCCCGGCGGGCGTGCGCAGCGCGTCGCGCAAGGCCATCTTCTCGAACGAGAACAGCAGGTTGGTGCGGGCCTCGACGCGCACGGCGATGTCGGCGATGCGGCGGAACTCCCCGCGCGCCAGCAGCTTGCGAAACTCGGTGGGACCGAGCTCGGCCTGCCATTCGAGGTGCGCGCGTTCCTTGTGGGCGCGCTCGGCCACGAGGTAGGTCTCGTCGGCGAACCCTTCGGGATAGAACAGTTCGAAATTGCGGCGGCAGCGGTGCGCGCCGAAGTAGTTCACGTTGCTGGCGCGGGCGCCGGTGACGGGGTAGGAGAGGGATGCGAGGCGTGCCATGGTGGTCAGTTTTTGGCCTCGCCCAACCTGAGCTACGTCGGACGACGCCTTGCCTGAGTGTAGGAGCGGCTCAGTGGCGGACCAAGCCGACCGTGAAAACTTTCACGACCTCGGCGGATTCCGCATTCCGGAAAGCTGATTCACGCGGACATGCGGTGCATCAAATGCCCGTATTTTCATTCGGGGTACTGTTGCGCTCCAGGACGGCCAGCGGGGCGCGTTCATCGATCGAAACAGGGCTTCATGTAAGCTCGAGTCGACACAACCGTTTGATTTTTCATCGAGGAGAGACCTCCATGCTGATAGGCGATGCTGCCGTGACCACGGCGGGTGCAACGAATGCTGCCGCCACCCCCCAGACGGCCAAGAAGGCCTTGCTGATCGGGGTTCCGCGGGAAACGTTGGCCGGCGAAAAGCGCGTCGCCACCGTGCCCGAGGTCGTGGAAAAGCTGATCAAGCTGGGCTTCTCGGTCGCCGTGGAATCGCGGTGCCGGCGATGCGGCGAATTTCAGCGACGACATCTACCGCGCCGCGGGCGCGCGAGATCGTCGACGGCGCGGCCAAGCTGTGGGCCGCGTCCGACATCGTCTTCAAGGTGCGGCGTGCCGACGCGCCGAAGAAGTCGGCCTGATGCACGCAGGGCAGACCCTGATCAGCTTCATCTGGCCGGCGCAGAACCCGGAACTGATGCAGCAGCTCGCGGCCAAGAAGGTCACCGTGCTGGCCATCGACTCGCTGCCGCGCATGCTGTCCCGCGCCCAGAAGATGGACGCCCTGACCTCCCAGGCCGGCGTCGCCGGCTACCGCGCCGTCATCGAGGCCGCCAATGCCTTCGGCCGCTTCTTCAACGGCCAGATCACCGCCGCGGGCAAGGTGCCGCCGGCCAAGGTCTTCATCGCCGGCGCCGGCGTGGCCGGCCTGGCGGCGATCGGCACCGCCGCCGGCCTGGGCGCCATCGTGCGCGCCAACGACACCCGCGCCGAAGTGGCCGACCAGGTCGTGTCGCTGGGCGGCGAATTCGTCAAGGTCGATTACGAGGAAGAAGGTTCCGGCGGCGGCGGCTACGCCAAGGTGATGAGCGAGGGCTTCCAGCAGGCCCAGCGCGAGATGTACGCCAAGCAGGCGCAGGAGGTGGACATCATCATCACCACCGCGCTGATCCCCGGCAAGCCGGCGCCCAGGCTGATCACCGCCGAGATGGTGCAAGAGCATGAAGCCGGGCAGCGTCATCGTCGACATGGCGGCCGAGCGGGGCGGCAACTGCGAGCTGACCGAGCCCGGCCAGGCGGTGGTGAAGCACGGCGTGACCATCGTCGGCTACACCGACCTGGCCTCGCCGCCTGGCCAAGCAGTCGTCGACGCTGTACGCGACCAACCTGTTCCGCCTCACCGAGGAACTGTGCAAGACCAAGGACGGCGTCATCAACGTCAACATGGAAGACGACGCCATCCGCGGCCTGACGGTCATCAAGGACGGCGAGATCACCTGGCCGCCACCGCCGCCGAAGCTGCCCGCCGCGCCGCCGGCCGCCAAGCCGGCGGCGGCCGCGCCGGCGGCCAAGAAGGGCCACGGCCATGGCGCCGCCAGCGAGCCGATGGCGGCAGCAAGCTGGCGATCATGTTCGGCGTCGCGGCGGTGCTGTTCTGGTTCGTCGGCGCCAATGCGCCGCCGGCCTTCCTCGCCCACTTCACGGTGTTCGTGCTGGCCTGCTTCGTCGGCTACATGGTGGTGTGGAACGTGACGCCGGCGCTGCACACGCCGCTGATGAGCGTCACCAATGCGATCTCCAGCATCATCGCCATCGGCGCGCTGGTGCAGATCGCGCCGCCGCTCGCGGGCGGCGCGGCGCCCGACATCTGGATCCGCTGGCTGGCGGTGGGCGGCATCGCGCTCACGGCCGTCAACATGTTCGGCGGCTTCGCCGTCACCCAGCGCATGCTGGCCATGTTCCGCAAGTAGGAGACGACAAGCCATGATCCGCAACCCTGGCAACCGTCTCCTACATCGGAGCGACCATCCTCTTCATCCTCAGCCTCGGCGGCCTGTCCAATCCCGAGACCTCGCGCCGCGGCAACCTCTACGGCATGATCGGCATGACCATCGCCGTGCTGGCCACGGTGTTCGGCCCGCGCGTCACGACGGCCGGCATCCCCTGGATCATCGGCGCCATGGTGGTCGGCGGCGCGCATCGGCCTGTACGCGGCCAAGGTCGTCAAGATGACGCAGATGCCCGAGCTGGTCGCGCTGATGCACAGCCTGGTCGGCCTCGCCGCCATGCCTGGTCGGCTTCGCCAGCTACATCGACACGTCGGCCCCACTCCAGGGCGCCGAGAAGACGATCCACGAGATGGAGATCTACATCGGCATCCTGATCGGCGCGGTGACCTTCTCCGGCTCGCTGATCGCGTTCGGCAAGCTCACCGGGAAGATCGGCGGCACGCCGCTGCTGCTGCCGGGGCGCCACTGGCTCAACCTGGCCGGCCTGCTGGTGGTGATCTGGTTCGGCCGCGAGTTCATCAACGCGCCCAGTCGATCGCCGACGGCATGACGCCGCTGATCGTGATGACGGTGATCGCGCTGCTGTTCGGCATCCACATGGTGATGGCGATCGGCGGCGCCGACATGCCGGTGGTGGTCTCGATGCTGAACAGCTACTCCGGGTGGGCGGCGGCGGCGACCGGCTTCATGCTCTCGAACGACCTGCTGATCGTGATCGGCGCGCTGGTCGGATCGTCGGGCGCGATCCTGTCCTACATCATGTGCCGCGCGATGAACCGCAACTTCATCAGCGTGATCGCCGGCGGCTTCGGCACCGGTGGCGGCACGCCCGGCCGCCAAGGGCGACGCCGCGCAGCCGGCCGGTGAGGTGGTGCCCATCAGCGCGCAGGAAACGGCCGAACTGCTGCAAGGAAGCCAAGAGCGTGATCATCGTTCCCGGCTACGGCATGGCGGTGGCGCAGGCGCAGCACACGGTCTACGAGATCACCAAGCACCTGCGCGAGAAGGGCGTCAACATCCGCTTCGGCATCCACCCGGTGGCGGGCCGCATGCCCGGCCACATGAACGTGCTGCTGGCCGAAGCCAAGGTGCCGTACGACATCGTGCTGGAGATGGACGAGCTCAACGACGACTTCCCGGCGACCGACGTCGCCATGGTGATCGGCGCCAACGACATCGTGAACCCGGCGGCGCAGGACGACCCGACCAGCCCGATCGCCGGCATGCCGGTGCTGGAAGTCTGGAAGGCCAAGACCTCGATCGTCATGAAGCGCAGCATGGCCTCGGGCTACGCCGGCGTCGACAATCCGCTGTTCTACAAGGAGAACAACCGCATGCTGTTCGGCGACGCCAAGAAGATGCTGGACGAGGTGCTGGTCGCGCTGAAGGCCTGACCCCGGGGGGGCGGCAGCCCGCACTGCGGTGGAAGCGGCCCCTGGGGGCCGCTTTCGATTTGGCGGGGCAAAGCGAAGGAAGGCCTGGCCGCCGCCAGTGGACAATATGGCGTCCGGCCCGGTGGCCGGGACAACAAGAATGGCCAGGCCGACCTGGCCGAGGAGCAGCAAGCAATGAGCGCAGCAACCACCGACCGGCCCTGGCTCGCCGCCTATCCCGCCGGCGTCCCCGCCGACATCGACGCCTCCCAGTACGCTTCCCTGGTGCAGTTGATGGAGGAGAGCTTTCGCCAGTACGCCGACCGCACCGCCTACAGTTTCATGGGCCGGGACGTGAGCTTTGCCGAAACCGACCGGCTCAGCCGGGCGTTCGCCGCCTACCTGCAGGGGCTGGGACTGGCGCAAGGGGATCGGGTCGCGATCATGATGCCCAACGTGCCGCAGTATCCGGTGGCCGTGGCCGCCATCCTGCGGGCCGGGCTGGTGATCGTCAACGTGAATCCGCTGTACACGGCGCGCGAACTGGAACACCAGCTCAAGGACTCCGGCGCCAGGGCGATCGTCATCGTCGAGAACTTCGCGCACACGCTGCAGCAGTGCATCGGCAGGACCCAGGTGCAGCACGTGGTGCTGGCGGCGATGGGCGACCAGCTCGGCGCGTTGAAGGGCGCGCTCGTCAATTACGTCGTGCGCAAGGTCAAGAAGATGGTGCCGGCGTTCGAGCTGCCGGGGGCCGTGCGGTTCAACCAGGCCATCGCGCGCGGCGCGAAGGCCGCGTTCCGCAAGGCCGAGATCAAGGCCGACGACATCGCGATGCTGCAGTACACCGGCGGCACCACCGGCGTCTCCAAGGGCGCCGTGCTGCTGCATCGCAACATCATCGCCAACGTGCTGCAGTCGCAGGCCTTGAACCAGCCGGTGATGGACAAGGTGCCGGCCGGCGAGCAGCCAACGGCGTCTGCGCGCTGCCGCTGTACCACATCTTCGCCTTCACGGTGGGGATGATGCTGAGCATGCGCACCGGCGGGAAGCTGATCCTGATCCCCAACCCGCGCGATCTCGCCGGCACGCTCAAGGAGCTGGCGAAGCACAAGCTCCACAGCTTCCCCGCCGTGAACACGCTGTTCAACGGCCTGGCGCACCATCCCGATTTCGACAAGGTCGACTGGAAGAACCTCAAGGTGTCGGTCGGCGGCGGCATGGCGGTGCAAGGCGCCGTCGCGAAGCTGTGGCTGGAGAAGACGGGCTGCCCGATCTGCGAAGGCTACGGCCTGTCGGAAACCTCGCCCTCGGTCAGCTGCAACCCGACCACCAGCACCGAGTTCACCGGCACCATCGGCGTGCCGCTGCCCTCCACCTGGATGAAGTGCATCGACGACGCCGGCAACGAAGTGCCAATCGGCCAGCCCCGGCGAAATCGCGATCAAGGGGCCGCAGGTGATGGCCGGCTACTGGCAGCGGCCCGATGAAACCGCCAAGGTCATGACGGCGGACGGCTACTTCAAGAGCGGCGACATCGGCACCATGGACGAGCGCGGCTACTTCAAGATCGTCGACCGCAAGAAGGACATGGTGCTGGTGTCGGGCTTCAACGTGTACCCGAACGAGGTGGAGGACGTCGTCGCCATGCTCGACGGCGTCCTGGAATGCGGGGTGGTCGGCGTGCCCGACGAGAAGACCGGCGAGGCCGTGAAGCTCGTCATCGTCAAGAAGGATCCGGCGCTCACGGAGGAAAAGGTGCGCGAGTACTGCAAGGCCAACCTCACCGGCTACAAGCAGCCCAAGGTGATCGAATTCCGCACCGAATTGCCCAAAACGCCGGTCGGCAAGATCCTGCGGCGCGAGCTGCGGGACGCGAAGTAGCCGAACGGAGGGCGCGGGGCGGCCGTCAGCCCCTGGCCAGCGCCTCGAGCCGTTCGCGGTCCGGCTGGCGCATCACCCCGCGCTCGGTGATCAGCGCCGTCACCAGTTCGGCCGGCGTGACGTCGAACGCCGGATTGCGCACGGCGACGCCGGCGGCCGCCCACTGGGTGTCGCGGTAGCCCGTGACTTCCTGCGCCGCCCGCTCCTCGATCGGAATCGCGGCGCCGTCCGGCACCTGCATGTCGATGGTCGAGATCGGGCAGGCGACGTAGAACGGGATGCCGTGGCGCCGCGCCAGCACCGCCACCATGTAGGTGCCGATCTTGTTGGCGACGTCGCCGTTGGCGGCGACCCGGTCGGCGCCGACGATCACCGCGTCGACCTCGCCGTGGCTCATCATGAAGCCGGCCATGTTGTCGGTGATCAGCGTGACCGGGATGCCCTCCTGCACCATCTCCCACGCGGTGAGCCGCGCCCCTTGCAGGAAGGGCCGGGTCTCGTCGGCGATCACCGAGATGCGCTTGCCGGCCTCGGCTGCCGAGCGGATCACCCCCAGCGCGGTGCCGTGGCCCGCGGTGGCCAGCGCGCCCGCGTTGCAGTGGGTAAGCACGCGCGCCCCGTCGGCCAGCAGCGCCGCACCGTGTTCGCCCAACGCGCGGTTCACCCGGACGTCCTCGGCCAGGATCTCGTGGGCCAGCGCCAGCAATGCCGCTGCCTGCTCCGCCACCGGCCGCGCCGCGACTTCCTCGCGGTGCGCGCGCATCCGGCGCAGCGCCCAGAACAGGTTGACGGCGGTCGGCCGGCTGGCGGCCAGCACGGTGAAGGCGCGTTCCATCGCGGCGGCGAATTCGGCCGGCGCCGCGCTGCGCTGGCGCAGCGCCTCGAGCGCGACGCCGTAGGCGGCGGCGCAGCCGATCGCGGGCGCGCCCCGGACCACCATGTCGCGGATGCCGGTCGCCACCGACTCGGCGCTGTCGTAGCTCAGGTAGCGCAGCTGCGCCGGCAGCACGCGCTGGTCGATCAGCTCCAGGCGACCGCCGCTCCAGCGCAGGGTTTCCACTCGGGTTGCTGAAGGTGGCGTCATGGCTGGCGCGGTTGCGGTTCGGCCTGGCGGCCATAGGTCCTGAACTTCTCCATCACCTCGGCCATCTGCGCCGCTGACAGGTGGCGGGGCTCGGCGATCTGGCGGGCGCGCCAGTACTGCTCGCACAGGCTTTCCACCTCGATGCACAGTGCCAGCGCCTGCTCCAGCCCGGCGCCGGTGGCGATCATCCCGTGGTTGGCCAGCAGGCAGGCGCGGCGGTCCCGCAGCGCCGCCAGCGCATGGTCGGACAGCTCCTGCGTGCCGAACAAGGCGTAGGGTGCGCACCGGATGGTGCTGCCGCCGGCCGCGGCGATCATGTAGTGGAAGGGCGGAATCTCCAGTCCGAGGCAGGCCAGGGTGGTCGCGAACGGCGAATGGACGTGCACCACCGCGTGCAGCTCGGGCCGCGCCCGCAGGATGTCGCGGTGGAAGCGCCATTCGCTGGAGGGGTGCCCCGCCCCGATCACCTCGCCGCTCTCCGACAGCCGCACGATCGCCGGCGCCGTCAGCGCGCGCGCCGGCACGCCCGAGGGCGTCACCAGCAGGTCGTCCTCGCAGCGTGCGCCCACGTTGCCGGACGTGCCGCGGTTCAGGCCGCGCGCGTCCAGCTCGCGAGCGACTTCCACCATGGCGCGCCGCAGCGCGGCTTCGTCGGGCACGTCAGTCTCCGGACGTCATCGCCGCAGCACGCGCCCGGCCACGGCATCCAGCCGCGCCAGCACGGCCGGGTCGCGCACCTCGGGCGCCGTGATCAGCGCGTGGTCCAGCGCCTGGCGGCAGCCGCAGGCCGGGGCCGCGCCGTCGGCGCCGATGCGGGGCGCCGCATGGTGCAGCAGGGAACGGGCCTTGTCGGCGTTCGCCAGCAGCACGTGGATGATCTGCTGCACCGTCACCGCGTCGTGGTCCCGGATGCCAGCAGTCGTAGTCGGTCACCATGGCGACGCGTGGCGTAGCAGATCTCGGCCTCGCGGGCGAGCTTGGCCTCGGGCATGTTGGTCATGCCGATCACGTCGCAGCCCCAGGACCGATAGAGGTGCGATTCGGCGCTGCGTCGAGAACTGCGGGCCCTCCATGACGAGGTAGGTCCCGCCGCGCACGGTCGATGCCGGCGGCCGTGGCTGCCGCCTCGACGATGTCGCCGAGCCGCGGGCACACCGGATGGGCCATCGACACATGCGCCACCAGCCCGGTCGCCGAAGAAGCTCTTGTCGCGCGCGAAGGTGCGGTCGATGAACTGGTCGACCAGCACGAAGGTGCCGGGCGGCAGTTCCTCCTTCAGCGAGCCGCACGGCGCTGACCGAGACCAGGTCGGTGACCCCGCTGCGCTTCAGCGCATCGATGTTGGCGCGGAAGTTGATCTCGTGGGGCGCGATGCGGTGGCCGCGGCCATGCCGCGGCAGGAACACCATCGGCTGGCCGTCGAGGTCGCCGAACAGCAGTTCGTCGGACGGCTCGCCGAAGGGCGAGTCGACCTTCACCCAGCGCTTGTTCGCGAGGCCGGCGATGTCGTAGACGCCGCTGCCGCCCAGGACCCCGATGACCGCTCTTGCGGTGCCGCCGCTCATGGCCGCGAGCCCGCCCGGGCCGGCCGCTGCGCCGGCAGCCGGACGCGGCCGAGCATGGGGAGGGAGTGCGGCAGGCAGCCGCGTGGCGGCGACAGGTGAGTCATGGGCGTGCTGAGCGTCTCTTGCAGATCCGCGCCGCGGGAGCGGCGGCGATGCCGCCGGCGACGGTGCGTCGGTGAAGCGATTCTAGATGGGCGCCGCGCCGGCCTTACCGCGGGAACTCCCAGGTCGCGCCCAGCGTCCAGTCGGACGCGCCGGGGCCGCTCAGGCGCTGGGCGCGGCTCAGGTCCACGTTCCAGCCTTGCCGGAACGACCAGCGGGCACCGGCACGCACGAAGTGGGTCTGCTCGGCGCGGAACCGTTCGGCGACCAGCGACCAGTCCGCTCCGCGGCGTCCATTCGGCGGCCACGCCGTAGCGCGATTCGTCAGCGGCCGCATGCAGGAAATCGCGCCCGACGTTCAGGTGCAGCGACAGGTCGTCGCGCGGCGCCCAGGTTGCGAGCGCCAGCACCGTCCTGCCCTGGTAGCGCGGCCGCACGTGCGCCTGCCATCCCGGCGCCAGCACCACGCCGACGCTGACGCCGGCGCGAGCTCGGTGGCCCATTTGGCCTGCCAGCCCGTAGCCGGTGGCGCTGCTTCCGTCGGCGCGGGCGTAATCGGCGCCGGCCGAGAGTTCGAGCGGGCCGACGCGGCAGCCGGTGCCGGCGTGCAGCAGGCGTTCGCCGCCGCCGCGCGCGATCCAGCTTTCCACCTTGCAGGCGCCCTCGTCCAGGATGGCGGCGTCGTCCACCGCATGGTGGCCGCCGGCTGCCATGGCGAATCCGCTGCACAGGCCCAGCAAAGCGGCGGCTGACGCCAGCCGCGCGATCCGTGCCGAACCTGCCTTGTTCCGTGTTTCCTGGCCCCCGTTTCCGCGCGCGCGATTCACTTGCTGCTCCTGGCCGGCGACCGGCTGAGCTCAAATGTAATGCGAATCGCTCGCAATGAGACCGGTGTCGGCGCCTGCCGGCACAAAGCTTGCCGAAGATCAAAAAAGCCCCTCGTGCGGCGCGCGCCGCCGCTTCGGTCGCTGGAGGCGCGCGAGCTACGGCGGCGCTCAGCGCAGCCAGCCGCGCTTGCGGAAATACCACATCGGCACCAGCGCGCTCGCCACCATCAGCCCCAGCGCGAAGGGATAGCCCCTGGTCTGGTTCAGCTCGGGCATGTACTTGAAGTTCATGCCGTAGAGGCTGGCGATCAGCGTCGGCGGCAGCAGCGCCACGCTCGCCACCGAGAAAATCTTGATGATCTTGTTCTGGTTGATGTTGATGAAGCCGACCGTGGCGTCCATCAGGAAGTTGATCTTGTCGAACAGAAAGGCCGTGTGGGTGTCCAGCGAGTCGATGTCGCGCAGGATCTGGCGCGCCTCCTCGAATTGCTCGGCGTTGAGCATTCTGCTGCGCATCATGAAACTCACCGCACGCCGGGTGTCCATGGCGTTGCGCCGAATGCGCCCATTCATGTCCTCGTGGCGTGCGATGGCGCCCAGCACTTCGCCCGCCAGGGTGTCGGTCACATCGCCCGACAGCACCTTGGCGCTGGCTTTTTCCAGCTCGTCGTAAATTTCTTCCAGCGTGTCGGCTGAATATTCGGCATCGGCGTCGAACAGCTTGAGCAGCACCTCTCTGGCATCTTCAATCAGGCCGGGGGCACGCCGCGCGCGCATGCGCAGCAGCCGGAACACCGGCACGTCCTCGTCGTGGATCGAGAACAGCACGCCCTTGCTTTTGAGTTCGTCGTTGACCAGGTTCAGGATGAATGCCACCCGGACGGTGTGCGGCTCGTCTTCGTCGGCGACCAGAAAGTCGCTGCGAATGTGCAGTTCGCCGTTGTCTTCCTTGTAAAAGCGGGCCGACTCCTCGATGTCCTCATCCATCGCGTCTTCCGGGATGGAAAGCCCGAAATACTGCTTGATCCAGCGCTTTTCCTCGAGTGTGGGCGACTCCAGGTCGACCCAGATCGGCTGGAACCGCGACAACTCTTCCAGCGATTCGATCTCTTCCTGGAACAGCCGGCCGTTGGCGAGCGTGAAGACGTTGAGCATTGGCGCAGGATTATGCCGTGACGACCTCGAAATGAGCGAGGAGTTCGTCCTTGCGCGCGTAGGCGTCCTGCGCGCCGAGCTGCATCAGCGACTGCACGAAGCGCGGCTCGAACAGCAGGTAGCTGGCCATCGCGCCGCCGCCCCGCAACGCACCGAGGGCGCGCAGCGCGCGCCGCAGCGACACCGGCAGCTCGCCGACCGAGCCCTGCGCCAGCGCGTCGAGCGACTGCGACGGCTGGATCGAGAGGACCTCGACGCTGCGATACGGCAGCACGCCGGCGACTTCGCGCGGCAGCTGCCGCAGCGTCCGCGTCACCCGCTTCGGGCCTGTTCGACGAGCAAGACCGAACCGTCGAAGTAGAGGACA
>CAVPTY010000085.1:0-9322 GCA_963708655.1 uncultured beta proteobacterium | reverse complement strand
CGCCGGACTGGTTCTTCAGCGTCACCTGCAGCCGGTACGCGTCTGGCCGCAGGCGGTTGAAAGTCGAGCCGTCGATGGCGATCGCCTCGATTTGCCGCGGCGGCACGATGCGGCAGCCGAGCGGATCGCACACCCTGGCGAGCCACGGCCGCAGCGCCGGCTCGGCGGCTGCGAGGCGATCGCGCTCCTGCACCGCGACCTGCAATCCGAGCAAGCCTGCGAGCGCCAGCGCCAGCAGCGACAGCAGCCCCCGCACGGCGGGCCGCTGCCGGCGGGCATCGCGCCTGGCCTGGCGCACGAACGTCAGTTCCTCCAGCGGCGCGGCCGCGACCGGCAGCTCGCTGGGAGTGAGTTCGGCGGGTGCACTCAGGTCCTCGCGGCGCAGCGAGAACGGCCGGTCCCGCGGATCCTCCTGCAGCGCCTGCCGTTCGGCCTGCAGCCGGAGCGGATCGGGCTCGTCGTCGGGCAGTTCTTCGTCGATCTCGGTCTGCGGCGACGAAGCGACCGAGTCGGGCGACAGGTCCGACGTGGGTCCGGAATCGACGGCGGCCAAGGGCTCCTCGTCTGCGGCGGCCACGTCGTACCGCGACCCGGGCGGCTCGCGCAGCAGCGGTCCGGCATCCGGCGGATGTGATTCCGGTGCCGCCTCGGGCAGCGGCGCGCCGGCGCCGAACTGCGCGTCGTGCTCCTGCTCCTGCTCCTGCTCCTGCTCCTGCTCCTGCGCGTGCGCCACCGCCGCTGGCGGCTGCAGATGCGCGCTGGCGTCGAACACCTCGCTGCAATGACCACAGCGCACCCACCCTTCCGATACGCGGAGCTGGTCGGGCACCACTTTGAACATCGTGGCGCAGGCGGGGCAGCGCGTGATCAGGGCCGGCATGAGCGGGCCATTTTACGGTCCAGCCGGGGCGGCCGCGCGCCCCGCGGATCAGGCGCGCGCCGTCATCAGCACCCAGCCGTCCTCGCGATCGGTCACTTCGAGCACGGTGTACGGTGCGTAGGCCTCGCTCAATTCGGCGGCCTGCCGCTCCAGGATGCCGGCCAGCACCAGCGATCCCTGCGGCGCGACATGCGCGCACAGGAGCGGCGCCAGCATCTTGAGTGGCGTGGCCAGGATGTTGGCCAGCACCGTCCCGTAGCGGCCGGCACCCAGCTCCGGCAGGCCGGTGGCGATCTGCACCCCGTTGGCCTGCGCATTCGCCTGGGCTGCCGCCACCGCGGCGGGATCGATGTCCACCGCGTCGACGGCCGCGGCGCCGTAGCGCGCGGCGGCGATCGCCAGGATGCCGGAGCCGCAGCCGTAATCGAGCACGCGCTGGCCGGCGACCGGGTGCGTGGCAATCCAGCGCAGGCACATGCGGGTGGTCGGATGCGTGCCGGTGCCGAACGCCAGGCCGGGGTCGAGCCGGATCACCTGTCGCGCCTGCGCCGGCGGCTCGTGCCAGGTCGGCACGATCCAGAAATCAGCGGTGATGGACACGGGCGTGAATTGCGACTGCGTCAGTCGCACCCAGTCCTGCTCGGCGACCGGCGCGATGCCCAGCACGGCGCAGCCGGCGAAGAAGTCCTGCGGCCGCAGCAGCCGCACCGCGTCGTCGGCCGCATCCCGCGCGGGAAACAGCGCCAGCACCCGCGAGCGCTGCCACCCGGTCTTCGGCGGCGGCAGCCCCGGCTCGCCGAACAGCGCCTGCTCGGCGTCGGTCTGCGCATCCGCGTCCTCGACGGAGACGCTCAACGCGTCCAGCGCCTCCAGCGCGTCGCTGAGTGCCTCGACCCGCTCCTCGGGGCACAGCAATTGCAGTTCGAACATGGCACTCCTGCTCGCGCGCGGCCGCTCACCGCTTGTGATGCGCGAGCCATTCCTCGAGGTAGTGGATGTTGGTGCCGCCCTGCAGGAACTTGGCGTCCACCGTCAGGTCGCGGTGCAGCGGAATGTTGGTGTTGATGCCTTCCACCACCGTCTCGAGCAGCGCGGTGCGCATCCTGGCCAGCGCCTGCTCGCGGGTGTCGCCGTGCACGATGATCTTGCCGATCATCGAGTCGTAGTTCGGCGGCACGAAGTAGTTGGTGTACACATGCGAGTCCACCCGCACGCCCGGCCCGCCCGGGGCGTGCCACATGGTGATGCGTCCCGGCGAGGGCATGAAGTTGTAGGGGTCCTCCGCGTTCACGCGACACTCGATGGCATGCCCGCGCAACTGGATGTCGCGCTGCGCGAACGGCAGTTTCTCGCCGGCCGCCACCATGATCTGGGTCTTGACGATGTCGACGCCGCTGATCATCTCGGTCACCGGATGTTCCACCTGCACCCGGGTATTCATCTCGATGAAGTAGAACTCGCCGTTCTCGTACAGGAACTCGAACGTGCCGGCGCCGCGGTAGCCGATGCGCTTGCAGGCGGCGACGCAGCGCTCGCCGATCTTGTCGATCAGCTTGCGCGGGATGCCCGGCGCGGGCGCCTCTTCCATGATCTTCTGGTGGCGCCGCTGCATGGAGCAGTCGCGCTCGCCCAGGGACACGGCGTTCTTGTACTTGTCGGCGAGGATCTGGATCTCGATGTGGCGCGGGTTCTGCAGGAACTTCTCGAGGTACACCGCCGGATTGCCGAATGCGGCGCCCGCCTCCGCCTTGGTCATCTGCACCGCGTTGATCAGCGCCGCCTCGGTATGCACGACGCGCATGCCGCGGCCGCCGCCGCCGCCGGCGGCCTTGATGATCACCGGGTAGCCCACCGTCCTGGCCAGCCGGCGGATCGCCACCGGATCGTCGGGCAGTTCGCCGTCCGAGCCGGGCACGCACGGCACGCCCGCCTTGATCATGGCCTGCTTGGCGGCGACCTTGTCGCCCATGATCCGGATCGATTCGGGTGTCGGGCCGATGAACTGGAAGCCGCTCTTTTCCACCCGTTCGGCGAAATCGGCGTTCTCCGACAGGAAGCCGTAGCCGGGGTGGATCGCCTCCGAGTCGGTCACCTCCGCCGCCGAGATGATCGCCGGCATGTTGAGGTAGCTCTGGGCCGAGGGCGCCGGACCGATGCACACGGCCTCCTCGGCCAGCTTGACGTACTTGGCCTCGCGGTCGGCCTCCGAATAGACCATCACGGCCTTGACCCCGAGTTCGCGGCAGGCGCGCTGGATCCTCAGGGCGATCTCGCCGCGATTGGCAATCAGTATCTTTTTGAACATGGTGTCACGCGGCTCGATCGCCCTCGCGGGCGGGCGCCCGCCGCGCAATCTGGTGTGCGCTCACATGCGACCTGCGCATATGAGCGCACCCCCGCGCCTGCGGCGCGAACGCCGCGATTGGCGATCAGTATCTTTTTGAACATGGTGTCACGCGACTCGATCGCCCTCGCGGGCGGCGCCCGCCGCGCAATCTGGCGCTGTTCGCGATCAATATCGTCTTGGACATGTGCGCCGGCGCCGCCTCATTCGATGATGAACAGGGGCTGTCCGTACTCCACTGCCTGGCCGTTCTCGCAGAGGATCTGCGTCACGGTGCCACTCTTGTCGGCCTCGATCTCGTTGAGGATCTTCATGGCCTCGATGATGCAGACGGTGTCGCCTTCCTTGACCTGGCTGCCGATCTCGACGAACGCCTTGGCGCCCGGCGATGCCGCGCGATAGAACGTGCCCACCATCGGCGACTTCACGGTGTGTCCGGCGGGCGCGGCAGGCACCGGCGCCGCCGCAGCGGGGATGGCTGCAGCCGCGGACGGCTGGCTGGCGGGGAGCGGCTGCGGCGCGGCCGGCTGGTAGTGCGCAGGGCCGCCCTTCACGATGCGGACCTTGCCCTCGGCCTCGGTGATTTCGAGCTCGGACACGTTGGATTCCGAGACCAGGTCGATCAGGGTCTTGAGTTTGCGCAAGTCCATTGTTGCCCTCCTGTGCGCGGACGAAATCCAGCGAATTTACAATAATTCACCGGTATTTTTTGCATTTTGCGCCCCAATTTCTTTTATTTAGCAGCATCTAAAGCGACCCCACCGTCGCTTTGGAGCCCTGGCCGGCGGCCGTCGACTCGCTACCGCAAAGTGCGCCACTGCGCCAGGTCGGCGGCTGTGACGCGACCCATTCTACGCTGCAGCAGCCCGCCGTCGGCGCCGACGAGGACCGTGAACGGCAGCCCGCCAGCCAGGTTGCCCAACGCGCGACTCAGCTCCTGGCCGCCTTGTGCCGCGATGCCGATCGGGAACGAAACCGGCCGCCGAGCCAGGAACTGCCGCACCGGCTGCGGCTGATCGAGCGCCAATCCGACGACTTGCCAGCCGTTCGCAGCATTTTCCCGGTAAAACTGATCCAGAAGCGGCATCTCCTCGACGCAGGGCGGACACCATGTCGCCCAGAAATTGAGCAGCAGCGGCTTGCCGCGGAACGCACCCATGTCCAGGTCGGCGCCGGCAGGCGACGCGAATTTGAGCGGCCAGATCGCAGCTGCGGCGTCGTCCGCCACCGGTTGCGGCCGCCATTGGCGCCAGGCGACGCCGGCGCCGGCCAGCGCCGCACCAGCGGCGACGGCGCCGAGCAGGAGCTGGCGCCGCCGCCGTTCCGCCGCCGGTGCCCCGGTCCGCGGTGCGTTCACGACGCCTGCCCGACCAGCGACCGCACGGCGGCAAGGTCGCCGCGCGGGCTGCGCCCCTTGGCGTCGGGCCGCAAGGCCCCACGCAGGTCGTCGTGGTCATGGATCATGAGGTGCACCCCGACCGTCTCCCCGAGCTCGGCGCACCTGCTCGACAGGCTGAGCGCCTCCACCGGCTGCCCGTGAAAGCCGGTCACGGTGCGGGCCTCGTAATCCACGTTGTGGTCGATGAGGGCGATCTCGGCCGACTTGGGATCGTCGCAGAACAGCTGCAGGTAGATGTCTGACAGCCGCGTGGCGGTGCCGTGCCAGACCGCGCCGCCCAGGTGCGGGCGGAACGGCTCGAGCCGCTCCATCCAGCTGAGGGCCAGCCGGCGCAGCGCCGCCAGCTCGCGCGGCTGGGTCTCGGCGCAGAACAGCTCGATGTATTCCTGCACCGCATCCTCGACCGCGTCGTTGTCCGGCAGGGCCGTCCGCGCGCTCACGCCGAGCTGCTTGACGGCCCGCCGTTTCGCCGGTCCGTACTCCAGGCCTTCCTCCACCACCATCCGCGCCGCGGTGGCGGCGATCTCCGACTTCAGGCTGTCCATGGGGGCATTCTGCATTGCTTGGAACAGGACGGATCCGTAGAGCGGCCAGCCCATCCTCGGAGATCCGATGCACAGCACGACGATGCGGTCGCCGCCTCGGAGGCCGGACCCGATTCAGCAGGAGCCGCCGCGCGCCTGCCGGGCGTGCCGACAATCTGGATGGGCCTGATCCGGTCCTTCGAAGCTGCGCAGGCACCGGGCTCGCCGCACCACCTTGCCTCTGCGTACCCTTCGCGTCCTCTGCCTGCGGCTGTCCGCATTGGCTGTCCTCGATAATTGACCGATGCACATCCACATTCTTGGCATCTGCGGCACCTTCATGGGGGGACTGGCCGCGCTGGCCCGGGAGGCCGGCCACCGCGTGACCGGCTGCGACGCCGCGGTCTACCCGCCCATGAGCGAGCAGTTGCGCGCGCTCGGCATAGCGCTCATCGAAGGCTTCGGCGCCGACCAGATCGCCATCGCGCCGGACGTCTGGGTGGTCGGCAACGTGGTTTCGCGCGCGCGGCAGGCCGAGGGCTCGCCCCGCTACCCGTTGATGGAAGCGATCCTGGATGCGGGCCTGCCTTACACCAGCGGGCCGCAGTGGCTGGCGGAGCACCTGCTGCCCGGGCGCCACGTGCTGGCCGTCGCCGGCACCCATGGCAAGACGACGACCACCTCGATGCTGGCGTGGATCCTGGAGCACGCCGGCCGCCAGCCGGGCTTCCTGGTCGGCGGGGTGCCGGCGAACTTCGGCGTGTCGGCGCGGCTCGGCGCCGCCGCCGGCTCGCCGCGCCCGCTGTTCGTGATCGAGGCCGACGAATACGACACCGCCTTCTTCGACAAGCGCAGCAAGTTCGTCCACTACCGCCCGCGCACGGCGGTCCTGAACAATCTGGAATTCGACCATGCCGACATCTTCGACGACGTCGCGGCGATCGAGCGACAGTTCCACCACCTGGTGCGCACCGTGCCGGCCAGCGGGCGGGTCGTCGTCAATGGCCTGGAGGAAAGCCTCGCACGCGTGCTGCACCACGGTTGCTGGAGCGAAGTGCGCAGCTTCGGCGCCGCGGCGAGCGACTTCACGGCGCAGGGCGAGCCGCACGCCTTCGACGTCCTGGAGCGCGGCAGGCCGCGCGGCCAGGTCGAGTGGGAGCTCACCGGCGTCCACAACCAGCTCAATGCGCTCGCGGCGATCGCCGCGGCCCAACATGTCGGTGTCGAGCCCGACGCCGCCGCCGCCGCGCTGCGAGAGTTCCGCAACGTCAAGCGCCGCATGGAACTGCGCGGCACCGTCGCCGGCGTCGCCGTGTACGACGACTTTGCCCACCACCCGACGGCGATCCGCACCACGCTCGATGGCTTGCGGCGCCGGATCGCCAATGACGGCGGGCGCATCCTGGCCGTCTTCGAGCCGCGCAGCAACACCATGAAGCTGGGCAGCATGAAGGCGCAACTGCCGTGGAGTCTCGAGCCGGCCGATCTGGCGTTCTGCCATGGCCAGGGGCTCGGCTGGGATGCGGGCGATGCCCTCGAGCCGATGGGTGCGCGAGCCGAGGTGGCCGGCTCCATCGACGAACTGGTGCAGTTGGTGGCGGCGGCGGCGCAGCCCGGCGACCACGTCGTCTGCATGAGCAACGGGTCCTTCGGCGGCATCCACGCCAAGCTGCTGCAGGCGCTGGCCACCGCCCGCGTGCGCGGCCCCGATCGGGCGCGCTCCTAGGACCCTGCGTCTTCCTCGGCGGACGGCGCCCGGCGGGGACGGCGCTCCAGCATGGCAGGCGCCGTCAAGTCGTGGCGCGAGCGGCTGTCGCCGCCGGTGCTCGCGACACTCTCCGGCCACAGGCCGAGCGAGTTCCCTTCCGCTCCGCTCGCCAGGTCGATCGTCTCGGGGCTGGTCGTGACCGAGCCGGCGTAATAGAGACAGGCGAGGTCGTGCGCCAGCTGTGGCAGCGGCACGGCGGTGCGCTGGAACAGCGCCCGCAAGGTGCCGGGCTCGGCCGAGAGTTCGCGCAGCAGCATCAGCTGCGAATCGCGCAGCTGGCGCATCGGTACCCGCGGCACGTGGCGGTAGAAGATCTTCTCGGTGCGGTAGCGCGGCGGCAGCATGTCGCGGTCGGTGCGCCGCACGTAGGTCCAGGCCAGTTCGGTGATCGTGCTGCTCTTGAAGCCATGCGGCGGCAGGCCCGCGGCCGACGGCCGCTTCTCCCACACGGCCTCCCACAAGTCCGGCGGCTGTGCTTTCGGCGCGATCGCGGCCATGCCCTGCTGGAAATCCACCACCGCCAGCAAGGTGCCGCGGTGGCTCAGGTGATAGGTGCCGCGCCGGTCCTCGCTGTCGCGTGCCAGCAGCATGGCGCCCAGCGTGAACCGGACGCGAACCGGCTGCAGCCACTTCTCGAAACGGCCCAGCGTCGCATGGATGCCCGGCTCCGAGGCCGGGTCGAAGACGCACAGCGCCTCGAGGTTGGCCGGCGCGACCGGCTCGGCGAACGCCAGCGGCCGGTCGACTTCCGGCAGTTCCAGACGCAGTGTGTGTTCGGTGGGCAGGCCGGGCGCCACCTTCAGCCGCCCGCCTTCGGTGATGCTGCACTTGGCGCCGTTGACCCACCAGCCGTCGGCGTCACCGAACGGGCAGACGCGCCATCGCGCCGAGCCCGAGGCGCGGGCGACCGCCGCTTCGATCGACTGGCGCTGGGCCGGGGCAAAACCGACCATGCCGAGCCACAGGACGGGCGGCTCGTTCTGCAACCCGCGCGGCTTTTGCACTGCCATGAACCGTCCGCCTTTCTTGGTCGCGTCCAGGCGCAGGTTCGACGAGGCCCTGCAACTGAGCTGTTCGACGACATTCTGAAGCAGTTCTGCCGGATTTCCTAGCCTGCCGCGGCTTCCCGCGTGCGGTGCAGCGGCGGGATCAGCGCGCGCCTGGCCTTCACGGCCTGCGACAGGATCTCCAGCACCTGCACCGAATCGGGCCAGCCGAGGCAGGCATCGGTGATGCTCTGCCCGTACTCCAGCCGGCGCGGGTCGTCCTTGCCGGGCGTGAACTTCTGCGCGCCGGCCTGGAGATGGCTTTCCACCATGAGGCCGAACACCTGGTGCGAGCCCTTGGCGACCTGTCCGGCGATGTCGTGCGCGACTTCGACCTGGCGGCCGTGCTGCTTGCTGCTGTTCGCATGGCTGCAGTCCACCATCAGCCTCGGCGCAAGCCTGGCGGCCTCGAGCTCGCCGCAGGCCGCGGCGACGCTCGCCTCGTCGTAGTTCGGGGCCTTGCCGCCGCGCAGGATGACATGGCAGTCCCGGTTGCCGCTGGTCTGGACGATCGCGACCTGGCCGTTCTTGTGCACCGACAGGAAGTGGTGGCCGCGGGCGGCGGCCTGGATCGCGTCGGTCGCGATGCGGATGTTGCCGTCGGTGCCGTTCTTGAAGCCGATCGGCGCCGACAGGCCCGACGCCAGCTCGCGGTGCACCTGGCTTTCGGTGGTGCGCGCGCCGATCGCGCCCCAGGAGATCAGGTCGCCGATGTACTGCGGCGAGATCACGTCCAGGAACTCGCTGCCCGCCGGCAGCGCCCAGCCGGTTGATCTCGATCAGCAGCTGGCGCGCGATGCGCAGGCCCTCGTCGATGCGGTAGCTCTCGTCCAGGTAGGGATCGTTGATCAGGCCCTTCCAGCCGACGGTGGTGCGCGGCTTCTCGAAGTAGACCCGCATCACGATCTCCAGCGTGCCGCTGAGGCGCTCGCGTGCCTCCTTCAGGCGCTTCGCGTACTCCAGGGCCGCGGCCGGATCGTGGATCGAGCACGGCCCGACCACGACCAGCAGCCGGTCGTCCTTGCCCGCCATGATGTTGTGGATCGCGCGGCGGGTATGGGTGATCAGCGCCTCGACGGACGTGCCGCGGATCGGGAAGAAGCGGATCAGGTGTTCCGGAGGCGGCAGCACGGTGATGTCCTTGATGCGTTGGTCGTCGGTCTGGCTGGTCTTTTCGACGGCGCGCGCATGCCAGGCGTCACTGGCGGTGGTGGCTGGAACGTTCACTGGGGCTCCTCTCGGATCTGGCATGGAAAAAAAAACCGCCGGGGCGGCCGGCGGTTCTTGGGGAGTTCGTTTCGCGTGATTCAGGTGCGCTCAGGACTCTCGGCCGCCGGTGGGGCTGGAGAACCAGAAGTAGG
>CAVPTY010000084.1:0-15406 GCA_963708655.1 uncultured beta proteobacterium | reverse complement strand
TGCTGGTGGTGGTCGCGATCATCGCGATCGCGTCCGCCGGCGTGAGCTTCGCGCTGCGCGACTCCGGCGCGACCCAGTTGGAACGCGAGGCCCAGCGGCTGGCCGCGCTGCTGGAGTCGGCACGCGCCCAGTCGCGCAGCACCGGCGTGCCGGTGCTCTGGTCGCCGACCGAAGGCGGGTTCCGCTTCGACGGCGTGCCAGCCGGCGTACTGCCCCAGCGCTGGCTCGCCGACACGACGCAGGTGCGCGCGAACGTGACGCTGCGGCTCGGCCCGGAGCCGATCATCGGCCGCCAGGAAGTGGTGCTGGAATCGACGGCCTTGCCGGGGCGCAGCCTGCGCATCGCCACCGACGGACTGCGGCCGTTCGCGATCGCGCCGGGAGACGGTTCGTGAACGGCCAGCGGGCGCAGCGCGGCTTCACGCTGATCGAGGTGCTGGTGGCGTTGGCCATCGTCGCCATCGCCCTCAGCGCGGGCCTGCAGGCCACCACGGCGCTGACGCGCAACGCGCTGCGCCAATCCAGCGTGCTGCTGGCGCATGTCTGCGCCGAGAACGAACTGGTGCGGGTGCGCCTCGCGAGCACCATGCCCCCGATCGGCGACGCGAACGTCGCCTGCGAGCAGGCCGGGCGCACGTTCGCCGTCACGCTCTCCGTGCTGCCGACGCCGAACCCGAGTTTCCGACGGGTCGATGCGCAGGTGTTCGAAGACCAGGTGCCGGTGCTGCGCCTGTCGACCGTGGTGGGCCGTTACTGATGGCACGCACGCGCCATGCCGGCTTCACGCTGGTCGAGCTCCTGGTGGCGCTGTTCGCGATGGCGCTGCTCGCGGTCATGAGCTGGCGCGGCCTCGACGGCATGACGCGCGCCCAGGAGCAGACGCAGGCCCGTGCCGACGACGTGTTGACCCTGCAGGTGGGCCTGGCGCAGTGGTCTGCGGACCTCGATGCGCTGATCCAGCTGCCGCAGACCAGCGCCCTCGACTGGAACGGGCGGGTCCTGCGCATCACGCGGCGCAGCAGCGCGGCGCCCGGCGAAGGCGTGGTCGTCGCCGCCTGGAGCCGGCGCGAGATCGAAGGGCGCGGAACCTGGCTGCGCTGGGAGTCGGCGCCGGCCACCACACGCGAGCAGCTGGAACGGGCCTGGCAGCAGGCCGACCTCTGGTCGCAGAACCCGGGTGAGGAGGAGCGGCGGCGCGAAGTCGCGGTGACGCCGCTGGCCGAATGGCAGATTTTCTATTTCCGCGGCGGCGCCTGGTCGCACCCGCTGTCCAGCGACGCGACGGCGGCCGCACCGGCCCTGCCGGCGAGCGCACCGGTCGCGCCCGCGCTACCCCTCACCGTGCTGCCCGACGGCGTGCGCCTGGTGCTCACGCTGCCGCCGGGTCCGTCGATCACCGGCGTACTGACGCGCGACTGGGTGCGCCCCACCTTCAGCGGCGGCAAGTCGTCGTGACGCATGGGATCGCCCGGCCGGCCAGCGTGCGCCAGTGCGGCGCGGCGCTGCTCTCGGCCATGCTCACGGTGGCCCTGGTCGCCACGTTCGCGGCCGCGGCACTGTGGCAGCAGTGGCGCAGCGTCGAAGTGGAGGCCGCCGAGCGCGCCCGCATCCAGGCCGCCTGGCTGCTGGTGGGAGGCCTCGACTGGGCCCGGCTGCTGCTGCGCGAGGACGGCCGCTCCGGCGGCGCCGACCACCTGGGCGAGCCCTGGGCGGTGCCGCTGGAGGAAGCGCGGCTGTCCGACTTCCTCGCGGCGGAACGCAACGTCAGCACCGACGTCGGGCCCGACGTCATGGAGGCGTTCCTGTCCGGGCAGATCGTCGACCAGCAGTCGCTGATGAATGTCACCAACCTGGTCGACAGCGGTCAGATTTCGGTCAAGGACATGCAGGCCTTCAGCCGCCTCTTTGCACTGCTCGAACTGCCGCAGGCGCAGCTGGACACGCTGGCCGAGAACCTGCGCTTCGCGCTCGACAGCAGCCCCGCCAACCGGTCAAGTCCGCTCGCGCCGCTGCCGCCGCAGCGGGTCGAGCAACTGACCTGGCTCGGGGTGCCAGAGAGCACCGTGGCCGTGCTGCGGCAGCACGTGACGATCCTGCCGAGCCGCACGCAGGTCAATCTCAACACGGCCAGCGCCGAAGTGCTGCACGCCATGGAGCCGGGGCTGAGCATGGCGGACGCGCAGCGGCTCGTTTCCGCCCGCGAGCGTTCGCCGTTCCGAACGGTGACGGAGGCACGACTGGCCATCGGCGCCGACGAAAACATGTTCGGCGCGGAACGGGCGTTCGTCGGCATCAACACGAACTATTTCGAAGTCCGCTCGCGCCTGCGCCTGGACCAGCTCATGATCGAGGAGCGCGCCCTGGTGCGGCGCGACGGAATGGAGGTGCGGGTCGTGCAGCGCTGGCGGGCGGCGGCGCCGGGCCCGGCCGCCCCGGCCCCGCTGGCGCCGCGGTGACCGGTGCGAAAGGGGGGCCGACGGGCCGGGCGCGCACCTTTCTACAATGGGGACATTCCATGAGCGCACTCATCGTTCTCCTGCCGCCGGACCCGGCCAGCGCTTCCGCCGAATACGAATACGTGGTCACGACCGACGGCGTCGCAGCGGACAGCCACGGCAGCGCCCAGGCCGCACTCCTGCCGCTGCCCCACCGCGGCGGCACCGAGGTCGTGGCGGTGGTGCCGGCCGCCAGAATTTCCTGGCACCGCATCGTGTTGCCCAAGGGCAGCACCGCCGCATCGGCGCGGCTGCGCAGCGTGCTCGAAGGCCTGCTGGAGGACCAGCTGCTCGACGAGCCGGAGGCGCTGCACTTCGCGCTGCCGCCGCAGCTGCGCACCGGAGAGCCGGTCTGGGTCGCCACCTGCGACCGCGGCTGGTTGCGAGATGCGCTGCAGGCACTCGACGCGGCGCAGCGGCCGGCCGCGCGCATCGTTCCCGAGTTCGCGCCGCAGGGCGAGCCCGTGCTCTTCGGCCTCGGCGACCCGCAGCACCCGGTGCTGGTGCTGGCCGGCAGCGAAGGCGTCATCACGCTGCCGCTGACGGCGCAGGCGCTCTCGCTGCTGCCGTCGCTGCCGGAGTCGACCCGCTGCGTGGCCGAGCCCGCGGTCGCCGCGCTCGCCGAACAGGTCCTGCAGCACCGCCCGGAACTGCAGCAGGCACCGCAGCGGTGGTTGCAGGCGGCGCAGTCCGACTGGGACCTCGCCCAGTTCGAGTTCTCGAGATCCGGGCGGGCGCGGGCGATGAAGAAGATCGGCACCGCCTGGGCCGACCTGCTGGCCGCACCGCAATGGCGCGCCGCCCGGTGGGGCGCCGTCCTGCTGGTGGCGCTGAACCTGCTGGGACTCAACGCGTGGGCCTGGCGCGAACGCGCTGCGCTCGCCGACAAGCGAGTGGCCATGCAGCAGATCCTGACCCGGACCTTCCCGCACGTGAAGGTCGCGGTGGACCCGCCGGTGCAGATGGCCAAGGAAGTGGCGGCGCTGCGCCAGACCACCGGCGCGGTTTCCAGCCGCGACCTCGAAGCCATGCTGGGGGCGCTGAGCAGCGCGCCGCTGCCGCAGCGACCGGCCGCCGCGATCGAATATGCGAGTGGCGAGCTGCGGGTGCGCGGCATCGCCTCCAACCAGGACGAGGCCGAGCCGGTCGTGTCCGCGCTGGCCGGGCAAGGCTACAACGCCGCGCTCCAGGGCGAAGTGCTGGTCGTCACCAAGGGGGACACGCCATGAACGCCGCCTCACTGCGGGCTCGCTGGCTGCGGCTGGCGCCGCGAGAAAAAGTGCTGGTGGCCGCCACGTCCGCCATCGTCGTGCTGGCGCTGTTCTGGCTGGTGGCGATCCAGCCGGCGCTGGGTGTGCTGCGCTCCGCGGAGGCGCAGCACCGGGCGCTCGACGCGCAGCTGCAGCAGATGGCGGCGCTCCAGGAACAGGCCCGTGCGCTGCAGGCGCAGCCGAAGATCGGGCACGACGAGGCCACGCGGCTGCTGGAACGGTCGCTGCGCGAGCGGCTGGGCACGACGGCCCGGCTGACGATCTCGGGCGACCGCGCGACCGTCGCCCTGACCGGCGCCCCGGCCGACGCCTTGGCGCGCTGGCTCACGCAGTCGCGGGTGGACGCGCGCGCGTTGCCGGGTGAAGCGCGCCTGCAGCGCAATGCCGCCGGCCTGTGGGAAGGCACCCTGGTGCTCTCCCTGCCGCCGCGCTGACGAAGGCCGTGGCGGCCGTGGCACGTCCCCCTCCCCACTGGCGCTCACGGGCATCGTGGCCCTGGGCGCTCGCGGGCGCGACCGCCGGGCTGCTGCTGGCATTGCTGCTGTTCGCCCCGGCCGGCTGGGTGGCGAATGCCGTCAACGAGCGCACCGGTGGCCACGTGCTCCTCACCGAGCCGCGTGGCACGGTGTGGAACGGGTCCGCGACGCTGGTGCTCACGGGCGGGCCTGGCAGCGTCGACGCCGCCGCCCTGCCCACCCGCCTGGACTGGCGCTTGCGCCTGCGCTGGAACGGGGTGCGGGGCGAGCTCGCCAGCGCCTGCTGCACGCCGGCGCCGCTGCGGGTGCGCGCGAGCTGGCGCTGGGGCGGCGCCCGGCTGGCATTCGACGATTCCCAGAGCCGCTGGCCGGCGGCGCTGGTCACGGGGTTGGGCACGCCGTGGAACACGTTGCAACTGGAGGGCGACCTTCGGCTTCAGACCAGGGGCCTTTCAGTAGAATCGGTCGCTGGACGGCTCGCCATCGCCGGGCAGGCCGAACTCACGGCGCAAGGCATCTCGTCGCGCCTGTCCACCTTGAGGCCCATGGGCAGCTATCGAATCACCCTGGTGGGCGGCCAAGTGCCGACGCTGCAGCTCGACACCCTCGAGGGAAGCCTGCACCTCAGCGGCAGCGGCAGCTGGGCCGGTTCTCGCCTGCGTTTTTCGGGCGTCGCCAGCGCCGCGCCGGACCGCGAGGGTGCCCTTTCGAACCTGCTGAACATCATCGGACGGCGCAGCGGCGCGCGCTCCATCATCACGATAGGTTGACATGAAACACCGACTCGCCGTCCTCTGCATTGCATGCGTTCTCGGTGCCGGCCCGCTGGGCGTCACCCACGCGCAGCGCACCTCCGAGCCGATCACGCTGAATTTCGTCAATGCCGACATCGAGGCGGTGGCGCGCACCATGGCGGCCATCACCGGGCGCAACATCGTCGTCGACCCGCGCGTCAAGGGCACGATCAACCTGAGCACCGACCGGCCGGTGTCCCCGGCGGCGGCTTACAACCAGTTCCTGGCCACGCTGCGGCTCGCCGGATTCGCGGTGGTCGACTCCGCCGGGCTGCTCAAGGTAGTCCCGGAGGCCGATGCCAAGCTGCAGGGCGGCGCCGTATCGGTCGGCTCGCCGGCCGGCGGCAGCCAGATCGTGACCCAGATCTTCCGCCTGAACTACGAGCCGGCCGCCAACCTGGTGCCGATCCTGCGGCCGCTGATCAGCCCCAACAACACGATCAACGTCAATCCCGGCAACAACTCGCTGGTGATCACCGACTATGCGGACAACCTGCAGCGGCTCGCGCGCATCATCGCGGCCCTCGACGTGTCCAACGCGACCGAGGTCGAGGTGATTGCGCTGCGCCACGCGCTGGCCGTCGATCTGGCGCCGGTGGTGCAGCGGCTGGCGGAGGCCGGCGGTCCGGCCGTGGGACCGGTTGCCGCGCCCGGCCAGGGCCAGGTCGATTCGAGCTTCCGCACCACGGTGATCCCCGAGTCGCGCAGCAACGCCCTGCTGGTGCGCGCCGCCAACCCGGCCCGCCTGAACCTCGTGCGATCGCTGGTCGAGAAGCTGGACCAGCCCGGCGTCCAGCCGACCAGCGGCAACATCCATGTGGTCTACCTGAAGAACGCCGAGGCCACCCGGCTGGCCGTGACCTTGCGCGCGGCCCTGGCGGCGGCAACCCCAACCGGGGCCGCGGGCGGCGGCGCGGTGAGCGCGCCGATGCCGGTGAGCGCGAACGCCTCCTCGATGCAGGGCGCCAGTCCCGCCGAGGCGTCGACGCAGGGCCCGGCGCAGCCATCCACCGGCGGCCAGATCCAGGCCGACCCGGCCACCAATGCCCTCATCATCACGGCGCCCGAGCCGCAGTACCGGCAGCTGCGGGCGGTGATCGACCAGCTCGACGCCCGCCGGGCGCAGGTCTACGTGGAAAGCCTGATCGCCGAGGTCAACGCCGACAAGATCGCCGAATTCGGCATCCAGTGGCAGAACGTCCTGGGCAACAAGGGCGACAAGAACATCGGCATCATCGGCACCAACTTCAGCATCGGCGGCGCCAACATCCTCAACGTGCAGCAGGCAATCGCCTCGGGCGGTCAGGGCGGCGCCCTCCCCTCGACCGGCGGCAACCTCGGCCTGGTGCGCAACGTGAGCGGCTTCTACCTGCTGTCGGCCCTCGCCCGCTTCCTGGAAACCAACGCCGACGGCAACGTGCTGTCGACGCCGAACCTGCTGACGCTGGACAACGAGGAGGCCAAGATCGTGATCGGCCAGAACGTGCCGTTCGTCACCGGGCAGTACACCAACGCCAACGTCGGCAGCGGCGGCAGCGTGAATCCGTTCCAGACGATCGAGCGCAAGGACGTCGGTCTCACCCTGCGCGTGCGGCCGCAGATCAGCGAGAACGGCACGGTGAAGATGCAGATCTTCCAGGAAGTGTCGAGCGTGCAGGCCTCGTCCATCAATTCGCCATCCGGACTGATCACCAACAAGCGCTCGATCGAGTCCAGCGTGCTGGTCGAGGATGGGGCGATCGTCGTGCTCGGCGGGCTGCTGCAGGACGAGTACTCGGGCAACCAGGAGAAGATTCCCGGCGTGGGCGACATCCCGGTCTTCGGCAACCTGTTCAAGAGCGAGAGCCGCAGCCGCAAGAAGACCAACCTGATGGTGTTCCTGCGGCCGGTGGTGCTGCGCGACGCGCCGAGCGCGGACGAACTGTCGCTCGACCGCTACGACCTGATGCGCGGCCTGCAGGGCGCGGCCCAGCCCAAGCCGAGCGTCGTGGTGCCGGTCAACGCCGCGCCGCAGCTGCCCCCGATGCTGCGGCCCGAGCCGCCGCCGCAACCCGCCGTCACATCGCCGGTGGCGCCGGCCGCGCCCTTGACGCCGAACTAGCCGCATGCGACATCCCCTGCCCTACGCGTTCGCACGCGGCAACCAGCTGTTGCTGGAGGACGATGGCCAGACCCTGACGCTGTGGCACGCCAGCGGGCCGGCGAGCGCCGCCCTGACCGAGGTGATGCGCAAGTTCCGCGTGCACTCGCTGCAGGTGCTGGACCCGGCCGCGCTGGCGCAGCGCATCAGCGCCGCCTATGCCCAGGGCGAATCGAGCGCTGCGACGGTGGTCAGCGAAGTGCAGAACGACGCGGACCTCTCGCGGATGATGCAGGAGCTGCCGGCGGTGGAGGACCTGCTGGAGACCAGCGACGACGCGCCGATCATCCGGATGCTCAACGCGCTGCTGACGCAGGCCGCGCGCGACGGCGCCAGCGACATCCACATCGAGCCCTACGAGCGCCATTCGAGCGTGCGCTTCCGCGTCGACGGGGCGCTGCGCGAGGTGGTGCAGCCAAATCGCGCGCTGCATGCGGCGCTGATCTCGCGCCTGAAGATCATGGCCGAGCTCGACATCGCGGAAAAACGCATGCCGCAGGATGGACGCATCAGTCTGCGCATCGGAACACGCGCCGTGGACGTGCGCGTGAGCACGCTGCCGAGCGCGCACGGCGAGCGCGCGGTGCTGCGCCTGCTGGACAAGAGTGGATCGAAACTGAGCCTCGAGTCGGTCGGCATGACCGGCGAGGCGTTGCGCCGGTTCGAAGCGCTCATTGCGCAACCGCACGGCATCATCCTGGTCACGGGCCCGACCGGTTCGGGCAAGACCACCACGCTGTACGCGGCGCTGAGCCGCCTGGACGCCGCCACCAGCAACATCATGACGGTGGAAGACCCGATCGAGTACGAATTGCCCGGCGTCGGCCAGACGCAGGTCAACCCGAAGATCGACCTCGACTTCGCCAAGGCGCTGCGCGCGATCCTGCGCCAGGACCCGGACGTGATCATGATCGGCGAGATCCGCGACTACGAAACGGCGCAGATCGCGATCCAGGCTTCGCTCACCGGGCACCTGGTGCTGGCGACGCTGCACACCAACGATGCCGCCAGCGCCGTGACCCGGCTCACCGACATGGGCGTCGAGCCGTTCCTGCTCAGTTCGTCGCTGCTCGGCGTGCTGGGCCAGCGCCTGGTGCGCAGGCTGTGCAGGCAGTGCCACGGCAAGGGCTGCGGCCAGTGCAACCAGAGCGGCTACCAGGGCCGCACGGGCATCTTCGAGCTGATGGTCGCCAATGACCAGATCCGCGCCCAGATCCACAGGCGCGCCTCCGAGGCCGAGATCCGTGAGGCGGCCCTCCAGGGCGGCATGACCCTGATGCGCGACGACGGCGAGCGCCTGGTGCGCGAAGGCGTCACGTCGCGCGAGGAACTCGTGCGCGTGACCCGGGACTAGGCCTGGACCAGGCGGGGGAGCCGCCGCCCACGCGCTCCGGCGCAAGCGGCTTGCCGGGCAGTTCCACGGGCACCACGGGACGGCCGCCGTCGTCCTCGGGCGGCGGGGCGTTCGGCTTCGGATCGCCCGGCTGCGGATCCGGGTTGTTCACCGGCGGAATCGATTCGGGGGCGGGCACTTCAGGGCTCATGGCACTCATTCGTTTCGCTGCAGCATGCTCGGCATGACGCCTCGTCCCGCCCATTGTTCGACCGGTGGCGGCCGGCCTCGCCCCGGCCGGCAGGCCGCATTCGTGTCGGCGGGCGCCTACCGCCGGCCCCGGTGTATAGAAAGCCCGCCCCCGCCCGCCCTGCGCAAGTCGTTGAATTTGCGACGGATCCCTCCAGCGCCTCACCCCGGGTGCACAGAGAAAATGTACTTCGCGCCGCCGGGGGGCGCCGGCTGCGATCGCGCAAGTCGTTGATTGGGCAGCAGAAATCCTCAAACCGCCGAGGTGGCACGACTCCTGCGGTGAAGGAGCCGAGCACCAGACCGGAAGCGGCGCATGAACACCCAGCAAGCCAGGATCCTGATCGTCGACGACGAAGAAGTCGTCCGCCGCAGCTTCATGCGGATCCTGGAGGGCAACTGCAAGGTGCAGGCGGTCTGGAACTGGGCGCAGGTGGCCGAGGCGATGCAGCACGACCCCGCCGACGTGGTGCTGCTGGACCTGCGGATGCCGGAGATGGACGGCATCTCGGTCCTGCGGGCGCTCAAGCAGCGCTGGCCCGAGAGCGAAGTGATCGTGATCACCGGCTATCCGACGCTGGAGACCGCGAAGCAGGCGGTGAGCCTGGGCGCCTACGACTACCTCACCAAACCCATCAACCCCGACCAGGTGATCCACGCGTCGAACGCCGCGTGGCTGCACAAGCGGTGGGCGCTGCACCGCGACCGCGGCGCCGCCCGGGGCGCGACCGATTCTTCAAGGACGACATCATGAGTGCATTGCGCAAGGTATTGGTGGTCGACGACGATCCGATCGTCGGCGAAAGTTTCAACCGGGTCCTCACGGGCAAGGGGTACGCGGTGATCACCGCGGCCAACGGCGAGGAGGCGCTCACCAAGCTGAAGGCCGAGCAGTACGACCTGGTCTACACGGACCTGCGCATGCCCGGCATGGACGGCCTGGAGGTCGCCGAGCGGGTGAAGGCGAAGCAGCCGTGGACCCCGGTCGTGATCGTCACCGGTTACGGCAGCCGCACGAGCGAGGAGCGGGCCTACGCCGCCGGTGTATCCGACTTCCTGAACAAGCCGCTGTCGCCCGAGATGATCGAGGACAGCGCGGCTCGGGCCCTGGCGCACGCACCGCTGCCCGCGCCTGTTCCCGTTGCCGTTGCCGCCGCCGCGCCCGAAGCAGCCCCGGCCGCGGTGCGCAAGCCGAACGTGCTCAAGAACATGCTGCTGTTCCTGATGGCCCCGTTCGTCGGCCTCGTGTACGCGGTCCTGCTGCCCTTCGTCGGCATCGGCATGCTGGCCTGGGTCGCGCTGAAGAAGGAGCCGAAGGAAGCAGCTCCGGTCCAGCCGAAGTGACCACCGCCTCGAGCCGCATTCCGAGACTTTCATGCAAGAGGACTCCATGACATCCTGCCGCACCGCGGGCGCCACCGCGAACTGGTCACGCCTCGTCAGCGCCGTCGCCGGCGTTGTCGCGGCGCTGGCGCTTTCATTCGCCGCCGCCCCCGCCCATGCCGTCGCGCCCGCCACCGCAGCGAAGACCAGCGCCGCCAAGGCCGGCGCGAACGTCGCCGAACTGTCGACCGAGGACAAGGCCTGCCTCGAATGTCATGCCCGCCCCGCGCAGCCGAAGACGCTGCCGAGCGGCGAGAAGCTGTCGCTGGCCGTCTCGCCGAAGGCCTTTGCGCAGTCGGTGCACGGCGGTGAGGGCTGCGAGGCTTGCCACTCGGGGCTCGAGGAAGGTCATGACAAGCAGTCGCGCAGCATCGCGAGCCGCCGCGCGCTCTCCCTGGAGCTGAAGGACCAGTGCGCCGACTGCCACAAGAAGGCCGTCAAGCAGTACGAGGACAGCGTCCACTCGGCGCTGGTGCGCAGCGGCAGCGACAAGGCGCCGCTGTGCTCCGACTGCCACAACCCGCATACGGCCACCTCCCTGAAGGACCAGGCCGAAGCCAGCAACGAACCCGTGGTCTGCCAGAAGTGCCACGAAGGCGTGTCGAAGGCCTTCGCGCAGAGCGTGCACGGCAGCAGCGGCGACGAGGCACTGGCCTGCAAGGACTGCCACCGCACGCACAACGTGAAGGCGGCCGCCTTCGCGGACAACATGCGCAAGGAATGCCTGTCGTGCCACAAGGAGACCGCGGCCACCCATGCCGAGTGGCTGCCCAATGCCGACCGCCACCTGGAAGCGATCTCCTGCCCGGCCTGCCACACGCCCGACGCCACGCGCCGGGTGAACCTGCGGCTGTACGAAGGGGCGGCTCCGCACCAGTCGAGCGACAAGGTGGGCGTGCCGCAGTTCGTCAAGCTGGCCAACTGGGCCAACGGGAACGGCACCGGCGGCCTCGACGCCCGGGCCCTGTGGAGCATGCTGCAGGAGTTCAACCAGAACGGTTCCGCCGGCAAGATGGTGCTGCGCGGCCGGCTCGAAGTGCAGACCGGCGAACAGGCCCACCAGCTCGCGGCCAAGGCGCTCGCGGTCAAGGATTGCGACACCTGCCACCGCCAGGGCGCCACGTCCTTCCAGGCAGTGACCGTCAGCATGGCCGGCCCCGACGGCCGCCCGCTGCGCCACGAAGCGAGCAAGGGCATCCTGACGTCGGTGGAGTCGATCGGCTCGATCGGCGGCTTCTACGCGATCGGCAGCACCCGCATCAAGCTGCTGGACATATTGCTGCTGATGGTGCTGGCCGCCGGCATCGCATTGCCGGGCGCCCACCTGACCATGAAGCTGCTCTCCAGGCGCCAGCAGGCCAAGGCGGCCGCCGCGCAGCAGGACGAATCATCCGGAACGAAGTAAGGAAGCCATCATGAGCAAGGTCTACGTCAATCCCCTGCCCGTTCGGGTCTGGCACTGGGCCAACGCGCTGATGTTCATCATCCTGATCGTCACCGGCGTGCAGATCCGCTACCTGGACCTCTTCAGCCTGATGTCCTTCCGCACCGCGGTCGTCACGCACAACTGGGTGGCCTTCGCGCTGATCGCCAACTTCTTCATCTGGCTGCTGTTCTACCTGTTCTCCGACAAGAACAAGGCCTACCACCCCGAGTTCAACATCGTGAAGCTGGCCGACCAGTCGCTCAAGCAGATGCTGTACTACGGCTGGGGCATGTTCCGCGGCGAGCCCAACCCGCACCACATCGACCCGTACAACAAGTTCAACCCGCTGCAGCGCATGCTCTACCAGATCCTGATGCTGTTCCTGCTGCCGCTGCAGTTCGCCACGGGCCTGATGCTGTGGGACGTCAAGCGCTTCCAGCCGTACATCGACATGGTCGGCGGCGTGCGGGTGGTCGACACGGTGCACGTGCTGATCTTCATCTTCTTCGTGTTCTACATGTTCTTCCATCCGTACCTGGCCACGCTGGGCCACACCCCCACGGCCCACATCAAGGCCATGATCACGGGCTACGAGGACGACGACCACGGGCAGGCGCCGGCGGCATCCGCCTAGCGGGGCGGCGCGGGCAAGCAGGAAAGCAAGCGACATGGAACATGTACCAAGCAAGAACCGGTTCTGGGACGTGGCCCCGGCCGCGGAAAGGATCTTCGGCCACGTGAAAAGCCACCCCGAGCTGAGTGCGATGACACTCGACTTCGACTACGGCCTCGTCGACGCTCCGAGCAGCCGGGCGGTGGCGAAGTTCTCCTGCTCCGCGACCTGCAAGCAGTGCCAGGAGGCCATCG
The DNA here is from genome assembly GCA_963708655.1 of uncultured beta proteobacterium. Taxonomy (GTDB): domain Bacteria; phylum Pseudomonadota; class Gammaproteobacteria; order Burkholderiales; family Burkholderiaceae_C; genus Ramlibacter. Next base: position 2,972 of record CAVPTY010000084.1, on the reverse strand, counting down.
TCTGGGTGACCGCCGCCACGCAGATGGACGGCAGCTGGCAGATCACCCACTCGCTGCAGTGGGGAGAGTGAAGCCTCGGCGGACCTGCGCACATGAGAGACGCCTCGGCAGCCGTGAAGCTGCCGAGGCGTCTTGCTGTGGTGGTGGTCTTGGTCTTGCCTGACGGCTCGGTGCGCCAGGTGGCGCCCGGCTTCGAAGGCAAGCTGTCTGGTGTCACGCGGCTGTTCGAGGCGCTGGTGCTGCTGGCCCAGCAGATGTCGTTTGCGGCGGTGGCCCGTCTGGCCCCGGGTGCTGTGCATCACCGAAGGGCGCGAGGCCGCGGCCATCGAGGAGATCGCCGGGCAGCTGCAGGGCCACGGCCGCGCACCCCCGAGCAGCGATGGAGAGGACGCCGGCGCTCGATGAATTTGTGTGTCGCGGCGTCAGCCGAGGATCCGGCCCGCTTCGTCCAATGCAAGGTCCGGCGTGCCCGCGTTCCAGCGGCTGGCATCGAGCCGACGTCCGTTGATGGCGTCGGCAGCGGGCGAGACCAGCCACAGCAGCGGCGGCACGATCACCTCGGGCGCAAGCAGCTGTCTGGTCACCTCGTCCGGCAGGCCGGCGGGAATCATGCCCGTAGCAGTGGCGCCGCCGGGGAGCAGGGCGTTGACGGTGATGCCGCTGCCGGCCAGGTCCTGCGCCCAGATCGCGGTGGCCGATTCCAGCGCCGCCTTCGACGGTCCATACGGCGAGAAGCCGCGGCGGCGCATCGTCGCGTGGTTCATCGAGATGTTGATGATGCGGCCCCAGCCGGCGCGCAGCAGGTGCGGCACGGCCGCGCGCGCCATCAGGAAGGGACCATTGACGTTGGTGTCGATCACCATCTGCCAAGTCTGCGGGTCCACCTCCCAGAACCGGGTCGGCTCGGCAAGAAAGCGCTCGCTGACGTACTTCATGCCGCGCCCGGCGTTGTTGACCAGGATGTCCAGCCGCTGCCAGCGCGCGAGCGCGGCGGCAACCACGCGCTCACCATCGGCTGGTCGGCTGACATCGGCCACCACCGGCAGCGCCCGATCTCGGCCGCATGCGGCGTGGATCGCCGCCGTCACCTGCTCCAGCTCGGCGGCCTGGCGCGCGGCCGTGATCACCACCCGTGCACCGGCCCGCGCCAGGCCAAGCGCCATCGCCCGTCCCAGCCCCCGCCCGCCGCCGGTGACGATGGCGACGCGACCGTCCAGGGGCGCGTCCTCGCTGGCCTGCGGGAGCATGTCTAGCGGTTCAGCGCCTGCATTGCCGCCGGTGCGTAGCGCTCGCCCGCGGCCGCGCCTGGCGGGAGGATACGGTCGATGCGGGCCAGATCCTGCGCGCTCAACTGGACCTGCAGCGCAGCGGCATTGTCCTCCAGGTGCGTACGGCGCTTGCTGCCTGGAATGGCGACGATGTCCCGGCCCTGCGCGAGCACCCAGGCCAGCGCCAGCTGGGCCGGCGTGCAGCCCTTCTCGGATGCCATCCGCTCGATCTCGGCGACGAGGTCCAGATTCCGCTGGAAATTCTCGCCCTGGAAGCGCGGCGCGTGGCGCCGGTAATCGCCTTGGGCAGATCTTCCATCCGCCTGATCTGCCCGGTGAGAAAGCCGCGCCCGAGCGGACTGTAGGCCACGTAGCCGATGCCCAGCTCGCGCACGGTCGGCAGGATCGCCGCCTCGGGCTCTCGGCTCCACAGCGAGTATTCGGTCTGCAGGGCGCTGATCGGATGCACCCTGTGCGCGCGCCGGATGGTCTCCGGCGCTGCCTCGGACAGGCCAAGGTAGCGTACCTTGCCGGCCTGCACCAGTTCGGCCATGGCGCCGACGGTGTCCTCGATCGGCACGTTCGGATCCACCCGGTGCTGGTAGTACAGATCGATGTGCTCGACGCCCAACCGCCGCAGCGACGCATCGCAGGCCTGCCGCACGTATTCCGGATCACCGCGCACCCCCAGGAACTCGCCGTTCTCGCCTCGCACATTGGCGAACTTGGTTGCCAGGATCACCTGTTCCCGGCGGTCGGCAATCGCCTTGCCGACCAGGCGTTCGTTGGTGAAGGGGCCGTACATGTCGGCCGTGTCGAGAAAATTGATGCCCAGATCGAGAGCGCGGTGGATGGTCGCGATCGATTCGGCGTCGTCGCCGGCGCCGTAGAACTCCGACATCCCCATGCAGCCCAGCCCGAGTGCCGATACCTCCAGCCCCTGCCGGCCCAGCGCGCGTGTTTCCATCATCTTCTCCCGGTAGACGAACCATCCATCTTCAGCACCACGCGAAAGCGGGCGCCTCCGCTCATCATGCGCTCGTAAGCCTCGGCGGCGCGTTCCAGAGCAATACGTGACTATGTGCCTGACACTTCTTCGACTACGTACGTATTGCTACCCGGCGGATTTCAGCATCCGCAGAGGCTTTGGCAGATATTTCTGAATTCCGTAAGACAGGCATCGATCTCGTCCATGTTCATTGCCGCGCGGCAGCGATCAGCGGCATCTTCCTCTTCCAATTGCTGAAGCTGATGGGCCGCATAAAGAAGCCGGCCGGCGATGGCCGAAAAGACCTCCTCGGCTTCATCGATGAGTTCCAGCGCGTAGTCCGTTATCTGAAAGAGACGCTCCTCGTTCATTTGAGTCACGCCGTCCAAACGATTTGTTTTTTGGCTGAGCTTCTCCAGGATGCCGCGGACCTTGTCGGCCGGGATCATTCCGCCGTGGCCGGGAAAGCAAAAACGGATCGGCATATGATCCAGAAGCCACCGGACCCGCAAAAGCGAGTCGCTGAGATTATCCCGATGCCAACCGGATATTCCGGCAACCATGGGGTTCGCCGCTGTCAGCAGGTCGCCGATGAACAGGATCTCGCCTATGCGAATGCAGATACTGTCAGGGCTGTGGCCGGGCGTCGGATAAACATCGAGATGATCGCCTCCGCCCATGGAGATGATCTGTCGGGCCCACGGCTTACCAAGGTT
>CAVPTY010000083.1:0-6944 GCA_963708655.1 uncultured beta proteobacterium | reverse complement strand
GAACACGTCGGGCCAGAGCCAGCGGTCGATGGTGAGTGGATCGAGTCCGAAATTCTTCTGGCTGCGTGACAACAAAGGAGGTGACCGGACGCCGAGCCGGAACCCCGCGTGGCGCCGGGGAACGCAGGCGAAAAAAAGGGCCCGGAGGTCATCCGAGCCCTTGTAGATGGTGGAGAGGAGGAGGATCGAACTCCCGACCTCCGCATTGCGAACGCGGCGCTCTCCCAGCTGAGCTACCCCCCCACAGCAGTCCGGTATTTTAGCGCAACTCGGCGCGCCGCCTGCCGGGCCACCCCGATCGCCCGAAACATTCCGCGTCCCACCGGGCGTTCCGTTGAGCGGGCTCACGCCGCCTGGCGCGCCGGCTGGCCGAACAGGCTCTCCATCTCGTTGCGCAACTTCCAAGCCCGCGTGCTGGTGTCCATGGCCACGTCCGCCCAGGTCAGGCTCTGACCCTTGCGCACCGGACGCAGCAGTTTCACGTCGTGCGCCAGCCCCAGCGGCAGCCCGCCCGTCTTCAGCGAGGCGACGGCCGGCAGCAATTTGCCCCATACGGTGTAGCCGCCTTCGCCGTCGAGCACCTCGCCGGGCTTGAGGTCGCGCTTGGCCGTCGCCACCACGTCGGCGTTCCAGCAGGTGGCGACGCCGGTCGCCTCGCCGCGCAGGGCGACGCTGGCCACCGACACGCCGACTTCCAGGCCGATCAGGTGCCAGCGCTTGTACAGCGTGAAGTAGCGCCCGCTCGGGTCGGTATGCGCCTTGTATTCCTCGAAGCAGTTCCTGATGTATTCGGTCTCGCCCTCGACGGTGACCCACACGCCCATGCGGATCTCGTACGGGATGGCGCGGCCGTCCGGCTCCAGCGAGGAGATCACTTCGACCATGCCTTTGCGTTCCAGCACACCGCCTTCGGCGACGGGGCGCGTCACGTACGGGATGTCCTCGATGCTGGCCGGCGGATACAGCAGGCCGTTGCTCGGCACCGCCAGGCCGGTGGCGTTCGCGACGGCGGTGCTCTCGATCGACGGCTTGGAGCCGTCGAGGAAGCTGTTGAACATCTTCGGGTTGAGGCCGCCGCGCCTGGCCTGTTCCGGCGTCAGTCCCCAGTTGTCCCACACCGTGTCGGGCGTCGACTCGCTGAAATGAGGCAGCCACTTGTGGCCGCGCCCGGCGGCCACCACCGGGAAGCCGCAGGTGCGCGCCCAGTCGACCAGGTCGCAGATCAAAGCCGGCTGGTCGCCGAACGCCAGTGAATAGACGACGCCGGCCTGGGCCGCCTTGCGCGCCAGCAGCGGGCCGCAGAACGCATCGGCCTCCACCGTGACGTTGACGACGTGCTTGCCGTTGGCGAACGCTTCCAGGCAGTGGTCGACGGCCGCGATCGGATGGCCGGTGCACTCGACGATCAGGTCGATTGCCGGATGCCTGACCAGCGCCTGCCAGTCCTCGCCGATGTGGGTCGTGCCTTCCTTGATGGCCGCGTCCAGCGAGCGGGCGGCCGATTGCTGCGCCTTCCAGCCGACGCGCGCAAGGTTGGTCCGCGCCGCGTCCGGCGACAGGTCGGCAATGCCCGCGAGGTGCACGCCCGGCGTGCGCGGGACCTGCGCCAGGTACATCGAACCGAACTTGCCGGCGCCGATCAGGCCGACGCGCACGGGCTTGCCTTCGGCGGCACGCTGCTGGAGTTTGGAATGGAGGCTCATGGTTGTCTATGGTTGGTTTGCCGTGCAAGACGGCAAACATACCCCGGAAGCGCGCGGCGCGCGAGCGGTAGCTCCCCGGGCGCACGGTCCTGCGCGGCGGCGCCGGTGTGACAAGATAGGGTCAATCCCCGGGAGCATATTCATGAGCAGCCAGCACGAGCCGCAGTGGCTTGACCGCATGTACAACAACCGCGCACTGGTGCCCGAACATGCGGAGCATTTCAGGCGCTGGGCGGCCTGGTCGGCCGACGCCATGCGCAGCCAGCAGCGCGAACTCGACGTGCGCTATGGCGGCGGGCCCAACGAGCACCTGGACATCTTCCCCGCGCCGCAACAGTCCGGCGCCCCGGTGCTGGTGTTCATCCACGGCGGCTACTGGCGCAGCCTGGACAAGCGCGACCACGCTTTCGTGGCGCCGGCCTTCACGCGCGAAGGCACCTGCGTCGTCATCCCCAACTACGCGCTGTGCCCGGCCGTCACCGTGCCGCAGATCGTGCTGCAGATGGTGCAGGCGCTGGCCTGGACCTGGCGCAACATCAAGAAGTTCGGCGGCGACCAGGAGCGGATCACGGTCGTGGGCCACTCGGCCGGCGGGCACCTGGCCGCGATGCTGCTGGCGTGCGACTGGCAGGCGCACGCGCGCGACCTGCCGGCCGGCCTGGTGCGCCGCGCGCTGTCGATCTCCGGCCTGTTCGACCTCGAGCCCCTGATGCACGCGCCCTTCCTGCAACCGGACCTGCAGCTCACCCCCGAGCACGTGCGGCTGGCCAGCCCGGCCCTGCTGCCGCCGCCGGCGCAAGGCACGCTGGCCACCGTCTGCGGCGCCGCCGAGAGCGAGGAGTTCGTGCGACAGAACCGCTTGATTCGCGAAGCCTGGGGCGAAGACGTGGTGCCGGTGTGCGAGGAACTGCCCGGCCTGAACCACTTCAGCGTGCTGGAGGCGCTGGTGGAACCGGGTCACCGGCTGCAGCAGATCGCGCTGCAGGTGCTCAAGGGGAAATGAGGCGATGAGGCGGCTCGCGATCCTGCTCCTGGCCGCCCTGCTGCAGGCCTGCGGCGGAGGCGGCGGCGACACGGCGGCCTCGCCGACGGCCGAGGCGTGCACCATCGCCAACCAGCGCCAGAGCCTGCGCGACTTCATGCAGCGGCAGTACTACTGGTATCGCGACATGCCGGCGCCCGACGAGGGCGCGGCGACGATGGATGCGTATTTCCAGTCGATGCTGGTGCGGCCGCTCGATCGTTTCAGTTACAGCCAGCCGACCGAGGAGTACCAGCAGGTGTTTACCGAAGGACGCCGCGTGGGTTACGGCTACACGCTGGTGTGGGAGGACATGGCGCGCACGCAACTGCGGGTGCGCAACGTGGAGCCGCTCAGTCCCGCCGCGCGAGCCGGGCTCGCCCGCGGCGACCGCATCGAGGCGATCGACGGCTACACGCCGGCCGACATCGTCGCCGGCCTGCTGCCGACGGTGACCACGCCGGGCGTGCCGCGCACCTTCACCGTCGTCACGGCCGCGGGCCAGTGGAAACTGCTCACGGTGACATCGCAGGAATACCCGCTGAGTCCGGTGGCGGCCACCAATGTCTTCGAAGTGCCGGGGGCGGCCGGGCCGGTCAAGGTCGGTTACCTGGCGTACAACCAGTTCGTGACCTACAGCCGCGAGCAGTTGCGCGCCGCGTTCACGCAGTTCGCCCAGGCCGGCGTCAGCGAACTGATCCTCGACCTGCGCTACAACGGCGGCGGCAGCGTCGCCGTGTCGGCGGAGCTCGCCAGCCTCGTGGGCGGCGGCGTGACGGCGAGCAAGTTGTACGCCTTCCTGCGCTTCAATGACCAGCAGGCCAGCAGCACGCAGCGGGTGCTGTTCGAGATGCCCGAGGCGACGGCCGGCACGCCGCTGGGCGAAGGGCTGCGGCGGGTGTTCGTGATCGCCTCCGGCGGCACGGCCTCGGCCAGCGAGCTGGTGATCAACGGGCTGCAGCCGTTCGTGGACGTGGTGCTGATCGGCGAGGCCACCTACGGCAAGCCGTACGGGTTCGTGCCGTTCGAGTTGTGCGGCATCACCTATCAGGCGGTGCAGTTCGAATCGCTCAACGCGCTGGGGGTGGGCGGCTTCACGTCGGGCTTCCCGCCGACCTGCGCGGTGCCGGACGACCTGGACCACCAGCTCGGCGACCCCGCGGAGGGGCGCATCCGCACCGCGTTGAATTACGTGGCGACCGGCAGTTGCGGCGCCGCCGCCGCGCTGCGCGCGCCCAAGCCGCTGCCGCTGGAAACGATCGGCGATCCGTGGCCGCGGGGAATGTTCGTCGAATAGCTGAACATCCGTACGCAGACGTCGCAGAGGATTCGCAGAGGACGCAGAAAAGACATTCAGAAGGTGTCTGTCGCACGCCCCGACTGTGAGCCTCCGGATCCGGACTGACGCCCGCGGAGCCCACATCATCCCTGGCTGTTCTTCTGCGTCCTCTGCGGCATCTTTGCGTCCTCTGCGTACGGGTGTCCGCTTTCTGCGGCCGCGTTACATCAGCAAATGCTCGCCCGCGTTGTCGCCGCCCAGGATCACGTAGTTCACCCTGCGGATGTCCATCAGCTTGCGCCCGCCCGAATAGCTGATCGAGCTCTGCACGTCTTCTTCCATCTCGCGCAGCGTGTCGGCCAGTCTGCCTTTCACCGGCTCCAGGATGCGCTTGCCTTCGACGTGCTTGTACTCGCCCTTGTTGAAGTCGGACGCGCTGCCGTAGTACTCCTTGTACAGCTTGCCGCCTTCGTCCACGGTCTGGCCCGGCGACTCCTCGTGGCCGGCCAGCAACGAGCCGATCATCACCATGGTGGCGCCGAAGCGGATGCTCTTGGCGATGTCGCCGTGCTCGCGGATGCCGCCGTCGGCGATGATCGGCTTGGTCGCGACCCGGGCGCACCACTTCATCGCCGACAACTGCCAGCCGCCGGTGCCGAAGCCGGTCTTCATGCGCGTGATGCACACCTTGCCGGGGCCGATGCCGACCTTGGTCGCGTCGGCGCCCCAGTTCTCCAGGTCGATGATCGCCTCGGGCGTGCCCACGTTGCCGGCGATGACGAAGGTCGAAGGCAGCTTCGCCTTGAGATGCGCGATCATGTTCTTCACCGTGTCGGCGTGGCCGTGAGCGATGTCGATGGTGACGTACTCGGGCGCGAGGCCTTCGGCCGCCAGCTGGTCGACGGTCTCGCAGTCCGCCTGCTTGACGCCCAGCGAGATCGAGGCGTAGACGCCTTCGGCCTTCATCTGGCGGACGAACTTCACGTTGTCCAGGTCGAAGCGGTGCATCACGTAGAAATAGCCGTTGCGAGCGAGCCAGAGGCAGATCTGCTGGTTCACCACCGTCTTCATGTTGGCCGGCACCACCGGGAGGCGGAAGCTGCGCCCGCCCAGCTCCACGCTGGCGTCGCACTCGGAGCGGCTGGTCACGCGGCACTTGCGCGGCAGCAGCAATACTTTGTCGTAGTCGAAGATTTCCATTCCAGGCTCCAGGAAGCTGTCGATTGAACAGGCGAGCGCTTGGACTTTGACCCGGTGGTCTGTTTGCCGGCCGCGGCGGCGCGCCGCGGCGCGAAACAAAAAACCGGGCCTCAAAATGCTTGGGCCCGGTGATTGATTCTATCCTGGACGGCCGGCTGGCGCGCAGTGCGACTGCGCGATGCCCCTGATCCGGCCACGGGCGTCTTCCAGCAGGCCGACCACCCGCAGGCGCTGGGGCCTGGCGCCCTCGGGGATGTTCATCGGGCGCGCCTCGGAGCGCTGGCGCGCGCGGCCGCCGTCCCAGGACACCTGCAACACGTTGCGCACGACGTTGCGCGCCACCGGCGTGCGCTCGCTGCCGGGGGGAAGCGCCTCCACCAGCAGCAGCCAGGCGCGAAACGGGCCGGGCGCGCTGTCGCGCAGTTCGATCGACGCCCCGACGTAGCCGTTGAACGGCGGACCGTGGGCCACCCGCAGCGCGAGCGGCCGACCGCTGCGCGGGCGGTGCACGTCGGCGCCATGCGCCGGCACATCCCGCCCCAGCGCCTGCAGCCTGGCGAGGGCGTCGCCGCTGGCGGCGGCCGACAGCGGTGCGTCGTCGCCGCGGCTGCCCGGCACGATCCAGTCCAGCACCAGTTCGCCGCGGCCGGGTCCGGCCGTCTGGAGGTCGGTCCAGCAGCCGTCGCAATCGGCATTGATGAACCGTTCGAGCACGCCGGCCGGCGGCGGCTGGCCGTCGCTGGAGCAGGACGGCTGGGCGGCAGCAGCCGCGGCCAGTGCCAGCAGCACTGCACCGACAGCGGGGCGGGACACGTCGTTCATGGTGCCTTCCTACAATGCCGTATGTTCCCAGAAGCCGACGCGGTCTCGCCGCTGTTACACAACCTCAACCCGGAGCAGCGCGCGGCGGTGACGCTGCCGAACGAGCACGCGCTGATCCTGGCCGGCGCCGGCTCCGGCAAGACCCGCGTCCTCACCACCCGCATCGCCTGGCTGCTGTCCACCGGACAGGTCTCGCCCGGCGGCGTGCTGGCCGTGACCTTCACCAACAAGGCGGCGCGCGAGATGATGACGCGGCTGCAGGCGATGCTGCCGCTCAACGTGCGCGGCATGTGGATCGGCACCTTCCACGGCCTGTGCAACCGCTTCCTGCGCGCGCACTACAAGCTGGCCAACCTGCCGCAGAGCTTCCAGATCCTGGACACGCAGGACCAGCTGTCCGCCATCAAGCGGCTGATGAAGCAGTTCAACATCGACGACGAACGCTTCCCCGCCAAGCAGACCCAGTGGTTCATCGCCGGCTGCAAGGAAGACGGGCTGCGGCGCCAACATGGTCGAGGTGCACGGCGAGGACGAGCGCAAGAAGGTCGAGATCTACCAGCTGTACGACGAGCAGTGCCAGCGCGAAGGGGTGGTGGATTTCGGCGAGCTGCTGCTGCGCTGCTACGAGCTGCTGCGCGACGACGAAGGGCTGCGCGACCATTACCAGCAGCGCTTCCGCTACATCCTGGTGGACGAGTTCCAGGACACCAACCGGCTCCAATACCTGTGGCTCAAGCTGCTGGCCGGGGACGAGGGGGCGGTGTTCGCGGTGGGGGACGACGACCAGAGCATCTACGCCTTCCGCGGCGCCCGGGTGGGCAACATGGCCGATTTCGAGCGGGATTTCCAGGTGGAAAAAATCGTCCGCCTGGAGCGCAACTACCGTTCCCAGGGCAACATCCTGGACTCGGCCAATGAG
>CAVPTY010000082.1:0-12427 GCA_963708655.1 uncultured beta proteobacterium | reverse complement strand
GGGCAGCGCGCCCAGGATCCGCTCGCGGTACGCCATGGCCTGGGCGGCGGTGGTCACGGGCGGCCGCAGGTTCGGCATGATGATCGCGCGCCCGAACTGGGCGGCGCTGTGCGGCACCACGGTCTTCATGGCCGCGCCGTCCCGCACGTGCAAGTGCCAGTCGTCGGGACGCGTGATGGTGAGTTCCTGGGTCATCGGCACATTGTCCCAGACGCTGCCGCCCTTTCAGGCGGTGCCGTGCGTGAGGAAGTCCCACAGCGCCTGGGCCGCGCCCTTGGAGGGCTCCCTGGCGCTGGGAATCTGCCGGTAGGCGCGCACTTCCATCGTCATCTCCAGCCCCGGCAGGTCAGCCGTCGCAGCGCTGACCAGCCGGTGCGCCCGCACGTCCTTTTCGACGGCGCTGTACGGCAGGAACGCCAGACCGTGCCCTTCCAGCGCCATCACGCGCAGCCCTTCGGCCATGTCGGTTTCGTACACCCGCTCCAGGTGGATCGGGGTGCGCGACTGCCGCACGATCAGGTCGGTGATGCGCCCGAGGTAGGCGCCCGGCCCGTACCCGAGGTAAGGCACGGGTTGGCCGGGGCGACCGGGCAGCTTGAACGCGGGCTGGCCGTCGGCGTCGGCCCGGCAATACGGCGCGAGCACCTCCTGGCCCAGCGTCACCATCTGGTAGCGCTCGGCATCAAGCTGCAGCGGCAGGGCGGCGTGGTGATAGGCGATCAGCACGTCGCAGCCGCCCTCCACCAACCGCATCGCGGCGTCATGGACGTTCAGCGCGATCAGCCGGCTCTTGATCGGCCCGAACGGCTCGCGCAGGCTCGACACCCACTGCGGGAAGAAGGTGAAGGCCAGCGTGTGCGGCACGGCGAAGTCGATCACGTCCTGGGCCGCGCTGGAATGGCCGCGCAGCATGGCGCGGGTGCTCTGCAGCGCCTGCAGCATCTCCATCGACTGGGCATGGAGCGTCTCGCCGGCCGGCGTGAGCCGGGTCGGATAGGAGCTGCGGTCCACCAGATCCGTGCCGGCCCACGCCTCCAGCGCCTGGATCCGCCGTGAAAACGCCGGCTGCGTGACGTGCCGCAATTGCGCCGAGCGGCTGAAGCTGCGGGTTTCGGCGAGGCTCACGAAGTCCTCGAGCCATTTGGTTTCCATGCCGTGATTATTGCGGCGCTGCCGAGCTGCCGCTCACCCGGTCCCTCAGCAACGCAAGAGGTCGGCCAGCGCGACCAGATCGCTCGCGTGCACGTCGCAGCCCGGCTGGGGCGAAACGTCCTTCGGATGGCGCGGCCCGAACTCCAGCGGCCGCTCGACATAGGCGGTGCGCAAGCCGCAGGCACGGGCCGCCGCCAGGTCGTCGTGGTGCGCGGCGACCAGCATGACGTCCCGCGGTGCGACATCGAACACCTTCGCCAGGCCCAGGTAGGTGGCCGGGTCGGGCTTGTACGCCCGGAACACTTCAGCCGACAGGATGCAGTCCCAGGGCAGCCCGGCACGCTTGGCCATCGCCGCCAGCAGCCCGATGTTGCCGTTGGAGAGGCTGCAGACCATGTAGCGCGACTTCAGCCGCGTGAGCCCCGGCACCGAGTCGGGCCAGGCGTCGAGCCGGTGCCACACCCGGTTCAGGTGCCGCCTGGCGGCCTCGTCGAGGTGGTTGATCCCGAAGCGCCGCAGCAGGTCGTCCAGGATCATGCGGTGCAAATCGTCGATCAGCGTCCAGCCCAGTTCGCCCGAGCGCACCCGCTGCATCGCCGGCTGGTAGCCGGCCCGCCAGGCCAGCGCGAACTCGTCGCCGCTGACGCCCAGCCCCATCGCATCGACCTCGCGGGCGATGCTGCCGTGCCAGTCGACGACGGTGCCGAAGACGTCGAAGGCGAGGACTTGCGGCAGCTTCATGCCGGCTCCGCGGCCGCGGGCGGCATGACGCCGGGCATGCCGTGCCACCAGAGGCGGCATTCGCTGTCTCCCGCACGGTCGTTCCTCACCCGGCCGGGCCTTTCAGCTCCACGACCTTGCCCTCGGGATCGGTGACGTAATTGGTGACGTAGATCGACGGTCCACGGCCCTCCGCCCCAAAGCGCATCTCCACCGGCCATGGTCACGCCTCCCCGCTCAGGCGCGGTGCGAGCGTCCACGCCGCGCCGGCCGCTTCGATTTCATGCAGCCGCCGCCGCAGCCAGTAACCGTGCTCGAAGCCGGCCAGCGCGACCACCCGCTTGCCGGGATTCACCTGCGCCGTGCGCACGATCGCCTGCGCGAAGCACTCGTTCCAGCGGTCCCACGAGTCCCGGTAGGCGGCGCCGAACATGTCGTGTTCGCGCATGTGCTTTTCCTCGACCACGCGGTCGCTGCGCGCCGAATTGACCGCCGCCGGCGAGTCCCAGGTCCGCAGCAGCTGGTCGAACGTGTCCCGCACGGCTCGCTCGTGCGCCGCGTGCCGCTCGGGCCACGCCTGGCGGAAGCGCTGCTCGGCCTCCAGGCCGTGCGTCACGTAGTCTTCCCACAGCGCCTCGTCCGGCTCCATGGCCACCGCCGGGATGCCCCGGCGCGCCAGGTAGGGGAACACGCTGTGCTGGTACTCCTGCTTGACCACCTGCGGCCGGCGCTCGCGCAAGGCATGCTCGGTGAGTTCGAGCACGAGCACGTCCGGCCTGAGCTCTTCGAGCACGCCGGTAAGGGCATCGAAACCGTAGCCGGGGGCCGCCGCGTGGTACTGGTGCAGCGTCGGCACGACGTGGATGGTCGCTTTCATCGGCGCGATTGTCACCTTCCATCCGCTTTGGCCGCGGCGACCGCCTTGAAGAACGTGTCGGCAGCGGGACGCTGAACCAGACGACGCCGCACAGGCAGTCGCCGGATGCGGTTCATGCGGCGTCCATGTGCACGGTGGCGCCGGTCAGGGATCCTTGCGGCGCACCCGGGCGAAGGCTTCGATGTCCTGGATCTCGGTCGGGGTCTCGTCCTCGTGGCGATACAGCTTCACCGACGGATGCAGCGACTGCATTCTGCTGTCGAGGACCGCCACCGAGTCTTCCCAGAGGGCCCAGTCGGAGTGATCGCTGCCCTCGGTCACCTCGAGCGAACTGGGCTCGGGCGGCAGGTGGGCGTCGGCCGGCTGGCGGGCTGGGCGGCGCTTGGATGCCTTCGGCTTCGCCACCGGCGCCGGCGTGCGCTTGAACAGACCAAAAAACATGACCCGCTCCCAAACTGTGAATGCATCCTCGGCCACGACGCCCCTGCCGCCCGTCGATAGGCAATTTGCCTGACAGTGAAGCGGCATTTTCCGCCTGTCAGGCAACGTCACGATGCTAGGGTATACGCGGAACTCCTGCAGGACAAGGCGGGAGCGCCCACTTCCCGGCGCCGGCGCGGCATCGCCGCAACACGCCGGCCGCCTCGGGAAAGCCTCTGCGGATCCACCCGGCGCCTCGGCGCTACCCGCCGCCGACCAGGCTCTGGTCGGCCCCGCCGGTCGCCGCCGGACCGAGCGCCAATGGATCGACGTCTTCGATGCAGGCTACATGAAAGCCGTGTTCCGTCGGCTTGCTGCGCTGGTGGTGGATGCAGATGCCGCAGACGCTGCAGAAGGTGGTGCCTCGCCTGGCGCGTCTCCCACTCGTTTCCAGGATCGCCCCTGAGCGTTGCCGCAGCATCAACGCGTCCTCCTGCGGTCAGAAGCGCGGCGAGATCGCCGCGACCACGGTAGCCACGCCCAGAGCCAGGTTGATCGCCACCAGCTGCCGGATGCGGTTGAGCGTCTTGCCCGCCGCGGGCCAGGCGGCCGCCTCGCAGTGCTCGCGCAGCTGCGGGTAGCGGATCCCGTAGACGTAAGCGAACACCGCCGCCATCACGAACCCCAGGGTCATCATGACGTGCCAGCCGACGGGCGCGTTGCGTGCGCCGCTTTCCATGTACATGCCCAGCCCGGTGGCCAGGATCAGCACGACCGCCACGGCGGTGTACATCAGGAAGCGCTGGAACGTCGCCGCCCACAACGGCAGGCGCTGCGGCGGCGGCAGCACCTGCGCTGCCGCCGGCCTCAGGCAGAAGTACGCGAAGAACATGCCGCCCACCCATGCCATGGCGGCCAGGAGGTGGACGATGACCGAGAGCTGTCGCAACATGGAGAAGACACCTTCGATGGGCCGCAAAGCCGCGAGTGTGACAGGAGCGGGGCGCCTGCGCGGGCGGCGGTGATGCAGCCCGATCAGCCGCCGATCCCGCCGCGCTCCACCGTGCGCCCCTTCAAGGCCGGGTCGCGCAGGCACCGGTCGCCCATGCCGCTGCGGAGCAGCGCTGGAACGGCCCGCGCGGCCAGCCACATCAGCGCGCCGAAGACGGCGACCTGCGCCAGGGGAGGGACTGTCAGTTCGAGGGCGGACATGAGCAGGCGGCGTGGGCCGCCACGGCGTCAGAAGGCGAATTCGGAACTGGCGTGGGCGACCAGCTGGCCGCCGGCGGCCCGCGCCAAACGGGCCTCGGCGAAGGCCGATGCCTTGCCGAACCGCAGCACGTTCGCCTCGATCCGGAAGTCGTCGTTGGCGGCCGGACGCAGGAACTGCGGCAAAGCCCGCACTCTACATGCCAATGGCTTCCTCGATCCGGTCCGGGCTTTGTTGCTGCAGCGCCCACATTTCCGCGTACCGGCCGCCTTTCGCCAGCAGGTCCTGGTGCGTGCCGCGCTCGACGATGCGTCCTGCGTCCATCACCAGGATCTCGTGCGCGTCCACCACGGTGGAGAGGCGGTGCGCGATCAGCAAGGTGGTCTTGTGCTGCGCGACCCCTTTCAGCTCGGCCTGGATCGCGCGCTCGTTCGCCGAGTCGAGGGCCGAGGTGGCCTCGTCGAAGATCATGATCGGCGGGTTCTTCAGCAGCGTGCGCGCGATCGCCACCCGCTGCTTCTCGCCGCCCGACAGCTTCAGGCCGCGCTCGCCGACCATGGTCTGGTAGCCCTTCGGCGTGGACGCGATGAAGCCGTGGATGCGGGCCGCGCGGGCCGCCTCCTCGATCTCCTCGTGCGTCGCGCCGGGCCGGCCGTACCCGATGTTGTATTCGATGGTGTCGTTGAACAGCACCGTGTCCTGCGGCACGATCCCGATCGCCTGCCGCACGCTGGCCTGCGTGACGTCGCGGATGTCCTGGCCGCCGATCGTGATGCGCCCGCCGCTGCCCGGCGGATCGCCCGGACTGCCGACGTCGTAGAAACGGTACAGCAGCCGCGCCAGCGTGCTCTTGCCGGAGCCGGACGGGCCGACCACCGCCACGGTCTTGCCGGCCGGGATCTCGAAGCTGACATGGTGCAGGATGGGACGGGCGCGCTCGTACGCGAAGCTGACGTTCTCGAACCGGACCGTTGAGTCGAGCTGGGCATCGCCGCCCACGGGCAGCCGTGCCAGTGCCAGCGGCTTCGCGCCCGGCTGGTCGGCGACCTCGCGCTCGCGCTCCATCAGCACGAACATCTTGTCCAGGTCGGTCAGGCTCTGCTTGATCTCCCGGTACAGCACGCCCAGGAAGTTCAGCGGGATGTACAGCTGGATCATGAAGGCGTTGACCATCACCAGGTCGCCGATCGTCATGCGTCCCTCGACCACGCCCTGGGTGGCGCGCCAGAGGATCGCGACCAGGCCGACGCCGATGATCAGCTGCTGCCCGACATTGAGCAGCGACAGCGTGCTCTGGCTCTTCAGCCGGGCGCGGCGCAGCTTCTCCAGGCTCTCGTCGTAGCGCCGCGCCTCGAAGCCCTCGTTGTTGAAGTACTTGACGGTTTCGTAGTTCAGCAGCGAGTCGACGGCCTTGCTGTGCGCCGCCGAGTCGAACTCGTTGGCCTCGCGCCGGAACCTGGTGCGCCACTCCGTGACGCTGATGGTGTAGCCGATGTACAGGGCCAGCGCCGCCAGCGTGATCCAGGCGAACCAGGCGTCGAACTTGACCGCCAGGATGGTGAGCACGAGCGTGACCTCGATCAGCGTCGGCACGATGCTGTAGAGCGAATACGAGATCAGCGACTCGATGCCGCGCACGCCGCGCTCGATGTCGCGCGTCATGCCGCCGGTCTGGCGCTCCAGGTGGAAGCGCAGGCTGAGCGCATGCAGGTGCTGGAAGGTCTCCAGCGCGATCTGCCGGGCCGCCCCCTGGGTCGCCTTGGCGAACACCAGTTCGCGCAGCTCGGTGAACAGCGTCGTCGACAAGCGCAGCAGCCCGTAGGCGACCAGCAGGCCGACGGGGACGACCAGCAAGGCCGCCGCCTCGGGCTGGAGCCCGCTCACGGCCCGGCCGGCGCCGGGGTTCATGGTGTCCACCAGGTTCTTCAGCAGGACCGGCACGCCGACGTTGGCCAGCTTGGCCATCACCATGAAGGCCATGGCCGCCACCACGCGGCTCTTGTACTGCCAGAGGTAGGGGAACAGGCGCCGGAGCGTGGCCCAGTCGGTGTGGGTGCGGGGCTGTTCGGCACCCATGCCGGTGTGCAGAGAGATTCGGTCGCCGGAGCGGCGCATCGGGGACAATCCAGTGATTCTTCTGAGGAGAGATTGTGCCCATGTCTGCAGACTCAAGCGCACCGACGGTGGCGTTGCCGACGGACAAGGAACTGGTCCTCAAGGTGATCCCCTTGCCGGCCGACAGCAACGCCAACGGCGACATCTTCGGCGGCTGGGTGATGGCGCAGGTCGACCTGGCCGGCTCGGTGCTGCCGGCCCGTCACACCAGGGGCCGCATGGCCACGGTGGCGGTGAAGGAGTTCGTCTTCAAGCAACCGGTGCGCGTCGGCGACATCCTGTCGTTCTACGCGCAGGTGACGCGCATCGGCCGCACCTCGGTCACGGTCGACGTGGCGGTGTACGCCGAGCGCTTCCACAGCCAGGGCCGGTACGTCAAGGTGACGGAGGCCCTCCTCACCTACGTCGCCATCGACCACCAGGGACGGCCGCGGCCGCTGCCGAAAGAAGCCGGCGCCGCCAGCCTGCCGCCGGCCTGAGCCTCGGCCATCCGTGCCCATGCGGATGAACCCTGGAGGGTGAAGCGGCCGAGGCACGGCCAGTCTCGCCAGCCCGGCGCGGTGATACGCTCGCCGCCACAGCCATGACCGAACCCGAACCGCTCAACTCGCCCGCACTCCAGAGCAAGGCCCTCATCTGGCTGCTGATGGTCGTCACGGTGCTCTTCACCGTGATCCTGTGGCCGTACAGCGGCGCAGTGTCCTGGGCGGTGTTCCTCGCGATCGTGTTCTCGTCCCTGCAGGAGCGGTCCGTCGCCGTTTGCCGCGGCCGCCGGGGCTGGGCCGCCTTCGGCACGCTGCTGGTCATCGTGGTGAGCGTGCTGCTGCCCACCGCGTTGCTCACCGCGGCGATCACGCAGGAAGCCGTGGCCTTCTACGAGCGGGTGCGCTCCGGCGACATCCAGATCGGCCAGTACTTCCAGCGCGGCGTCGAGGCCTTGCCGCTGTGGATCCGCGGCCTGCTCGACCGCTTCGGCCTGGGCGACCTGACGCTGGTCCAGGACAAGGTCGTCGAACTGCTCGGGCGCAGCGGCCAGACCATCACCTCGCGCGTCTTCAGCATCGGCCAGAACACGCTGGAATTCCTGGTCAGCTTCTTCGTGATGCTGTACCTGCTGTTCTTCCTGCTGCGCGACGGCAAGGCGCTGGCCGCGCGGGCCGCTCAGGCCATGCCGTTGAAGGAGGAGCACACCACCCGACTGCTCGGGCAGTTTGCCACCGTGGTCCGGGCCACCGTCAAGGGCAACGTGGTGGTGGCGCTGGTGCAAGGCACCCTGGGCGGCCTGGCGTTCTGGACCATCGGCATCGCGGGGGCGCTGCTGTGGGGCGCAGTGATGGCCGTGCTGTCCCTGCTGCCCGCGGTGGGCGCGGCCATGGTGTGGGGCCCGGTGGCGATCTACCTGGCGTCCACCGGATCGCTCCTGCCGGCGCTGGGTCTCACGCTGTGGGGCGTGCTCGTGATCGGGCTGGTCGACAACGTGCTGCGTCCGATCCTGGTGGGCCGCGACACCCGCTTGCCAGACTACCTGGTGCTGATCGCCACCCTGGGCGGCCTCACCGTCTTCGGCTTGAACGGCTTCGTGATCGGCCCGGTGATCGCCGCCATGTTCCTGGCGACCTGGGACATCTTCGCGCAGGCGCGACAGGAGCGGCCGGCGGCCAGCGGGCCGGGCCGCGAAGGCGGCACGCCGGACTGATCCCTTGCCGGGGCGGCGGTCCCGGCGCCGGTTCGAACGCAGCGCGGCCGGGAACCGCTTCTGCATCCTTCCTCCCGCTCCTGCCTCCCTGCCTCCTTGCCACCTTGGCGTCGCCTGCGACCGCCGGTCCGGCTGCGGTCTCCTCCACCACGACAAGCAAACGACTGTTTGCTATACTGGCCGCAAGAAACCCACCGGTCCATGAGCAACGTCCGCAACCCTC
Organism: uncultured beta proteobacterium; assembly: GCA_963708655.1. Lineage (GTDB taxonomy): Bacteria > Pseudomonadota > Gammaproteobacteria > Burkholderiales > Burkholderiaceae_C > Ramlibacter. The sequence goes on along the minus strand of CAVPTY010000082.1, from coordinate 4,014 downwards.
ACGCCGACAGCCGCCTGCCCAGGGTCCTGGACGAAGCCGCGCGGCTGTTTCGCACGCGCGGCTTCGAAGGCACTTCGGTGCGCGAGATCGCCAAGGCCGTCGGCATGCTCCCAGGCTCGCTCTACTGCCATTTCGAGACCAAGGAGGCGCTGCTGGTCGCCGTCTACATCAAGGGCGTGCAGCAGATCATCGAGGCCGTGCAGTCGGCGGTGGCAGGCATCGCGGACCCTTGGGAGCGGCTCGAAGCCGCCTGCGTCGCCCACCTGGAGGCGATCCTGCGCGACGACGACTATGCGCAGGTGGTCGTTCGGGTCCGCCCCGCCGACGTGCCGGTGGCGCACCAGAGCCTGATCGGGCTGCGCAACAGCTACGAGGACCTGTTCACCGGGCTGATCAAGGACCTGCCGCTCTCGCGCGGCACCGACCGACGCGTCCTGCGGCTGATGCTGATCGGCGCCATGAACTGGTCGCAGACCTGGTACCGCCCCGGCGGCCGCTTCAATCCACGCGCGATCGCGCGCAAGTTCATCGCCCTGCTGCGGCAGGGCCAGGAGGTCACACCATGAGCGAAACGATGATTCCGAAAGTGCTGGTCACCAAGATCGGCTTCGACGGCCACGACCGCGGCAGCCGCGTGGTGGCCGCCGGCCTGCGCGACGCCGGCATGGAGGTGATCTACACGCCACCGTGGCAGGAGATTCCCACCGTCGTCAAGCTGGCGATGGAGGAGGACGTGGACGTGATCGGCATCTCGTCGCTCGCCACCGACCACCTGATCGTGCCGAAGCTCATGGATGCCTTGCGCGAAGCGGGGCTGGGCGACGTCGGCGTGGTGGTCGGCGGCATCGTGCCCGACGACGAGGAGCGGTCGCTGCTCGACGCCGGCGTGGCCCGGGTCTTCCATCCCGGCAGCGCGATGGCCGACATCGCGGCCTTCGTCCGCGAACTCGCCGCCGGCGTACGCGCCCGGCGCATCGCCGCCTGAACCGCCCCACCGCAGGAGACTTTTCGATGAACAAGCCGATCGCCGGCGATCTGCTCGCCGCACCCGACGCGTACACCGCCTGGCAGCAGGAGTACGCCGCCGCCCTTCCCGCCGACAAGGACGTCGCCAACCGCTCGGGCGTGCCGATCAAGCCGCTGTACACCGAGCGCGACTGGAACGCCGGCGAGCGTGCCGCCGAGCTGGGCCTGCCCGGCCAGCCGCCGTACACCCGCGGCATCTACGCGACCATGCACCGCGGCCGTACCTGGAGCCAGCGCCAGCTGATCGGGCTCGGGACGCCGGCCGAATACAACGAGCGACTGCGCGAGGTGCTGGCGCAAGGGGCCACGGCCATCTCCCTGATCCCGTGCAACTCGGTGTTCCGCGGCTACGACATGGACGAGTCGCACATCGAGCTGCTCGGCACCTGCGGCACCGTGATCAACACCTGGGAACACATGGACCGGGCGCTGCAAGGCGTCGACCTGGCGCGCACCTCCTGCGCCCAGAACGATCCTTCGCCGTTCACGCTGCTGGCCTTCATGCTGACCGCCGCGAAACGGCGCGGAACGGACTGGCGCCAGATCAGCGGCACGTCGAACCAGAGCGACTACCTGAGCCACTATGTCGCCAACCACATGTTCTACCGCCTGGCCCTGCCGGGCGCGCGGCGCGTGCTGGGCGACCACATCGCCTTCTGCAACCGGCACGTGCCGAAGTGGAATCCGATGTCGGTGGTGGGGCAGCACATGCAGCAGGCCGGCGCCACGCCGGCCGAGGCCGTCGCCTTCACCCTCAGCACCGCGATCCAGAACGCCCGCGACTGCATCGCGCGCGGGATGGACCCGGACGACTTCCTGCCGCGCTTCACCTTCTTCTTCGACATCTCGATCAGCCTGTTCGAGGAGGTCGCCAAGTTCCGCGCCGCGCGCCGGATCTGGACCCGCATCACGCGCGACCTGCTCGGGGCGAAGGACCCGCGCTCGTGGCGCTTCAAGTTCCACGGCCAGACCTCCGGCGTGGACCTCACGCGCCAGCAACCGCTGAACAACATCGCCCGGGTGACGGTGCAGGCCATCGCCGGCATCCTCGGCGGCCTGCAGTCGCTGCACACCGACGCCTGGGACGAGGCGTTGTCGGTGCCCAGCGCCGAGGGCGCCCGCATCGCCGTCGCCACGCAGAACATCCTGCGCGAGGAAGCGCGCCTCACCGACGTGATCGACCCGCTGGGCGGCAGTTTCTACGTGGAGAAGCTCACCGACGACATGCAGGCGCAGATCGAACGGGTGATGAAGATCGTGGAGGATGCCGGCGGCATGTACCAGGCCGTGGAGGCCGGGCTGGTGCAGCGCATGATCGGCGAATCGGCGCGCCGCTTCCAGCAGCGCATCGACGATGGCGAGCAGACCGTGGTGGGCGTCAATGCCTACCAGGTCGAGGAGGACAGCAGCGCCCGCCCGATCAATCCGCGCCCGGACCGAGCCGCCATGGAGGCGCACCTGGCGGCGTTCGAGGCCTTCAAGGCGCAGCGCTCGCAGGACGACGTCCGGCGCGCGCTCGATGCGCTGGCCCGCGCGACCGGCGACACCGGCGACAACATCTTCGGCCGCGTCGTCGAGGCCGCCGGGGCCGGTTGCACGCACGGCGAAATCTGCCACACGCTGCGGCGCGAGCTCGGCTTCGGCCACGTGCAGGCGATCGTGTGAAGCGCGACCCACAGGTGCATGAAGCGCCGGCCTGGCTGCAGGCCGTGCTCGCCGGCCAGCGCGGCGCCGATCGCGCGGGTCCTGAGCCAGGTGGAGCGCGGCGACCGCGACACGGCTTCGCTGTCGGCGGCGCTGGCGCCGCACCTGGGGCGCGCGCACGTGCTTGGCATCACCGGCGCGCCGGGCGCCGGCAAGTCGACGCTGGTGCACGCCTTGCTGGGCGCGCTGCTGGCGCGCGGCAAGACGCTCGCCGTCATCGCCGTCGATCCGTCCAGCCCGATTTCCGGCGGCGCCGTGCTCGGCGACCGCGTCCGCATGGGCGAGCACGGCGCCCACCCCGACGTCTTCATCCGCTCCGTCGCCTCGCGCGGCCACCTCGGCGGACTGTCGCAGACGACGGCGGCCATGATCGACGTGCTCGACGCGGCCGGTTTCGACATGGTCATCGTCGAAACCGTGGGCGCCGGCCAGTCGGAAGTGGAAATCATGCGCGTGGCCGACACCCGGCTGGTGGCGTGTCCGCCCGGTCTCGGCGACGACGTGCAGGCGCTCAAGGCCGGCATCCTCGAGATCGCCGACCTGCTGGTGGTGACCAAGTCCGACCTGCCGGGGGCCGAACCGGCCGCGCGCCACCTGAAGGACATGTTGCACCTGCGCGCGGCCGCCACCGGCTGGAAGGTGCCCGTGCTGAGGGTCAGTTCCACCGCCGGCACCGGCATCGCCGAACTGGCCGACGGCATCGAGGCGCACGCCGGCGCCGCGGGACGCGGCCGGCGGCTGCAGCACCGGCCAACGCCGGCCGCGCACCGCCCGCACGAGGCGCCGGCGGACCGCGTGCGCCGGCTCGCCGCGCTCGATCCTTTCGTGCGCTCGCTGGGCATCTCCTGCGTGGATGCCGGCCCCGGCATGGCGGCGGTGGAGATCACGCTGGGCCAGCAGCACCTGAATTTCAACGGCACCTGCCACGGCGGCGTGACCTTCGCGCTGGCCGACACGGCGTTCGGACTGGCCTCCAATTCGCACGGCAAGGTGGCCGCCGGCATCGACGCCCACATCACCTACCAGGTGGCGGCGAACGAGGGCGACAAGCTGGTGGCACGCGCCACCGAGGTGTCGCGGTCGAAGAAACTGGCCGTCTACCGGGTCGACGTCACGCGCGGCGACGGGGCGATGGTGTCCAGCTTCACCGGGACGGTGTACGTGACTCAGCGGGCGACGCCCTGAACCGCTGACGGGCTCTGCTGATGGCGCGGCAGCGTGCCTCCGGCGGGGATTTCTTGAGCGCCAACCACGCCTCAGGAAACGATGTAGGCGGCCGAGGTC
>CAVPTY010000081.1:0-7626 GCA_963708655.1 uncultured beta proteobacterium | reverse complement strand
CACTTCGACGATCGCGTCGTCCACCAGGATGCCGACCACCAGCGACAGCGCCAGCAGCGTCACGATGTTGACCGTGAAGCCCAGCAGGTGCATGCCGAGGAAGGCCGGGATCACCGACATCGGCAGGGCGACCGCCGAGACGAGGGTCGCGCGCCAGTCGCGCAGGAACAGCCACACCACCAGCACCGCCAGCGCGGCGCCTTCGTACAGCAGGTCCAGCGAGCCTTCGTACTCTTCCTGCACCGGCGTCACGAAGTCGAAGGCCTGGACCAGTTCGATGTCGGGCCGCTGGCGCTTGAGCTCGGCCAGCGCCGCGTGCACCGCCGCGCCCACCGCGACCTCGCTTTCGCCGCGGCTGCGCGCCACCTCGAAGCCGACCACCGGCTGGCCGTCCAGCAGGGCGGCCGCGCGCGGCTCGGCGATGGTGTCGGTGACGCTCGCCACCTGGTCCAGCCGGATGCTGCGGCCGTCGGACAGCGGCACCTGCAGCGCGGCCAGCTCGCTCGCCGTCTGCACCGTGGCCAGCGTGCGCACCGGCTGCTCGCTGCCGCCAAGGTCGGCGCGGCCGCCCGCGCTCTCGGTCTGCACCTGGCGCAACTGCCGCGAGATGTCGGCCGCCGTCGTGCCCAGCGCCTGCAGCCGCTGCGGGTCGAGCGCCACCCGGATCTCCCGGTCGACGCCGCCGACGCGGGTCACGGCGCCGACCCCGGGCACCGCCAGCAGCCGGCGCGTGATGTCGTTGTCGACGAACCAGGACAGCGCCTCCTCGTCCATCCTCGGCGAGGCGATCGTGAAGGCGAGCACCGGCTGACCCGCCAGTTCGATCTTGGTCACCACCGGGTCGCGCAGGTCGGTCGGCAGGTCGCTGCGCACGGCGGCGATCGCCGAGCGCACGTCGTCGACCGACTCCTGCACCGGCTTTTCCAGCCGGAATTCGGCCGTCACGGTCACCACGCCGTCCTGCACCTTGGTGTAGATGTGCTTGAGGCCCTGCACCGTGGCGATCGAGTTCTCGAGCTTGCGGGCCACGTCGGTCTCGAGCTGGCCCGGCGCGGCGCCCGGCAGCGCCGCGGTGACGCGGACGCTGGGCAGGTCGATGTCGGGGAAGTTCTGCACCTTCATCGCGCGGAACGACATCAGCCCGGCGAACGTGAGCAGCAGGAACAGCAACACCGCCGGGATCGGGTTGCGGATCGACCACGAGGAGACGTTCAGCATCGCCGGTCTGCTAGCGAGCGGCCCGCGGCCGAGGCGGGGGCGCTCGCGGGCCGCGCGGGCGTGGCGGGCGGTCGGCCACGCGCACCAGGTCGCCGTCGTTGAGGAAGCCGGCGCCGGCGGCGACGATCCGCGCATCGGGCGCGAGCCCTTCCACGATGGCCACGCGGTCGCCGGCCATGCGGCCGGTCTGCACCTTCACCTGCGTGACCCGGTTGTCCGGGTTGACGCGGTACACGTAGCTGAAGCCGTCGCGCACGACCACCGCCTGCTGCGGCACCGTCAGCGCCGGCGCGCGCCCCGAGGTCGAATTCGCCGCGCGCGAACATGCCGGCGCGGGCGCTGGCGGCCATCCCCGGCAGCGGCTTCACGTCGACGTACACCAGCGCGGCGCGGGTCTGCGGATCGACCGTCGGCCCGATCATGCGCACCCGTCCTTCCAGCCGCGCGCCGCTGGCTGCGGTGACGAGCGCCGTGGTGCCGACGGTCAGGCGTCCCAGTTCGGACGAGGTGACCTCGGCGCGCCACTCGAGCCGGCCCTGGCGGATCAGGCGGAACAGCTCGGTGCCGCGGCGCCACGACGGCGCCGACGGTCGCCGTGCGCGACGAGATGATGCCGCTGTCGGGCGCGTTCACGGTGGTCTGTGCCAGCCGCACCTGCTGCGCCTGCAGCTGGGCGCGCGCGGCCTCGACCCGGGCGCGCGCGGTCTGCTCGGCGGTGAGGTACTGGTTGATCTGGGCAGCGCTCAGCGCGCCGGTGCCTTGCAGCGTGCGCGCCCGCTGCGCGTTGTTGGCCGCTTCGGCGGCAGCGGCCTCGGCTTCGGCGAGCGCGGCGCGCGACTGCGCCAGATCCGCCCGCACGGTGTCGCCGCTCAGGACCGCCAGCACCTGGCCCTTGCGGACGCGATCGCCGACGTTGGCGCGCACCTGGGTCAGGCGCAGCCCGGCGGCTTCGCTGCCGACGCTGGCTTCCTGCCACGCCATGATGTTGCCGTTGGCGGCCAGCGTCGTCGGCAGGCTCTCGCGCCGCGGCTGCACGGTCTGCACGGTGAGCGCCGGCCGCACCGTGGCCGGGGCCGCGCGCTCGCCGCGCAAGAACCAGGCGAGGGCGGCGATGCCGGCGAGCACCAGCAGCACGAGCATCAGCGGTCTGGGCCGGACCTTCTTCATGGAGTGATCAGGAGCCGGTGGCCAGTGTCGCCGGCGCGCTCCAGCCGCCGCCCATGGCGCGGTAGAGCGCGACCCAGGCCGCGAGCCGTTCCTGCTGCAGGGCGAGCAGCGCGTTTTCGGCGGCGAGCGCCACGCGGCGCGATTCCTCGAGTTGCGGCAGGCTGGCCAGCCCGCTCTCGTAACGGGCCTGGGTGGCGGCCAGCGACGCGGCGTAGCCCTCGTAGGCGGCGCGCGCATCCTGCTGGCGCGCGCGGGCGCTCTCCAGCTGCACCAGGGCCTGTTCCACCTCGCGCACCGCCTGCCGCACCTGGGCCACGTACTGCGCGGCGGCATCGGCATGGCGCGCCCGCGCGGCATCGACGGTGGCGGCTCGGCGGCCGCCGTCGAACAGCGGGACGGACAGCGCCAGCGGCCCGATCGACCAGGTCTGCAGGTCGCTGGTGACGCCGCCCACCCGCGCGCTGCCGACCGCGATCGAGCCGGCGAGCGTCAGGCGCGGCAGCCGCTGCGCCTGCGCCTGCCCGACGTCGGCGCCCGCGGCCGCCAGTTCGCGCTCGGCACGGTAAATGTCGGGACGCTGCGCGAGCAGGGCCGCGGGCACGGCCGGCACCGCCGGGATCGCGCTGGCGGGCTCCTGCCACGGGGTGGCCAGGCGCTGGCGCAACAGCGGTTCCGCCATGCCGCTCAGCGCCACCAGCGCCTTCACCTCGATGTCGCACTGCGCCTGCTGCTGCGTCGCGCGCCGGGCGGCGTCGGCGGCGCTGGCGTGGGCCAGCGCGGCATCGGCCGGCGCCGTGAAGCCGGCCCGCGCGCTGAGGCCGGCCAGCCGCGCGGTCTCGCTGCGAGAGCTGGCGTCGCGCTGCGCCACCAGCACCTGCCGTTCGCAGCTGCGCAGGGCCAGGTAGCTGTTGGCCGTTTCGGCGGCGACGGCCACGCGGGCCTCGTGCCAGCCGGCCTCGGCGCCCTCCAGGCGCGCCTGGGCGGCACGGGCCGCCTGGCGGTTGGCGCCGAACAGGTCGATCTCCCAGGCTGCCTGGGCGCCGGCCTGCACGGTGCTGGCCAAGGGGACGGGCGGTTGGCTGTTGCCGCGCTGCGCGGCGGCGTTCGCATCCAGCGTCGGCGACAGCGCGGCGCCGGCGGCAACGCGCTCGGCGCGGGCCTGCTCGATGCGCGCTCCCGCGGCGGAAACCGAGGGACTGGCGGCTTGCGCGGCCGCCACCAGGTCGGCCAGCAGCGGATCGCCCAGTTGCCGCCACCAGGCCGCCACACCTGCCACCGTGCCGTCGTGCGGCAGCGGCGCCTGCCACTGCGGCGGCGGCACGGGCGGCGTGGCCGGCGGCGGCGCGGCGCAGCCGGCAAGCAGGCAGGCAAGGGCAAGGACGGAGACGACGGGTCGGATCATGGCGGTGGCGCGGACGCGCGCGCTGTTGCGGGCGCCCGGCGCGCGGCAGCCCGCAAGCCTACCACCGCGAGCCTGCGCGGCGGTTCAGGCGAAGACCGCCGACCAGAGCGCGCGGATGGCGTCGCGCTGCGGCTGCGCCGCGTCGGCGGCCAACTGGGTCGGCTGCTCGTTCAGGCGGGCCTGGTGCTGCAGGCGGCGCAGTTCGCGGTAGGCGTCGGCGGCCGCGCGGCCGACACCGGGCGGCAGCAGCCCCGCCTGCTCGGCGCGCACCAGCAGCGCGATGTTGCCGACGTTGGGAATGAGTTCCCGGTGCGCGCCGGCCTGCGACAGGACCAGGAATTGCACGGCGAATTCCGCGTCCACCATGCCGCCCGGACTGTGCTTCACGTCGAAGCGGTCCGGCTTGACGGGGTGGGCGGCGCGCACCTTCTCGCGCATGCCCATGATCTCGGCGCGCAGGGCGGCCTCGTCCCGCGGCGCCGTGATGACGGCTTCGCGCACGGCATCGAAGCGCTGGCGCAGGCTGCGCGCGGCGACCTCCGGCGGCGGCTGCGCCGGCTCGAGGGGCGAGGCCATGTCCTCCTCGCCGAGCACGAAGCGGGCCCGCGTCATCGCCTGGTGCTCCCAGGTCCACGCCGTGTTGCTGCCGCGCCGCTGCTGGTAATTGGCGTAGGCCTCGAAGGTGGTGATCAGCAGGCCGGAGTTGCCGTTGGGCCGCAAGGCGGTGTCGATCTCGAACAGGTCGCCCTCGGCGGTCTTGGTGCCGAGCCAGATGACGAGCTTGCGCACGAACCCGGCGTACACCTCCGGCGCCCGCTCGTCCTCGTCCTCGTAGACGAACACGATGTCGAGGTCGCTGCCGTAGCCGAGTTCCTTGCCGCCGAGCTTGCCGTAGCCGATGATCGCGACGCGCGGCGCCTCGCGGTGCCGCTGCTTCAGGCGCTGCCAGCACCAGCGGGCCGTCACGCGCAGCACGGCGTCGGCCAGGGCGCTCAGGTCGTCGGCGACCTGCTCCACGGTGAGCTGGCCCTCGACGTCGCGCGCCAGGATGCGGAACACTTCCGCATGGTGGGCGCGCCGCAGCAGATTCAACAGCGCCTCGTCGTCGTCCTCGCCGGTGCGCTGCAGCGACTGGCGCCGCTGCTCGAGTTCGCGCTCGAAATCGGCCGCGGCGAAGCGCTCCGAGAACAGCTGGTCGCTCGCCAGTTCGTCGATCACGCCGGGATGCTGCATCAGGTAGCGTGCCGGCCACTTCGCCGCGCCGAGCAGCCGCAGCAGCCGCTCGTGCACCCCGGGCCGTTCCAGCAGCAGCGCCAGGTAGCTCTCGCGCCGCAGCAGCGGATCGATCCAGTCGGCCATGCGCAGTGCCGCCGCTTCGCTGACGTGTCCCTGCTCGACCCACTGCCCGGTGCGCGCGACCAGCCGCGACAGCCGCGCCCTGGCATCCTCGCGCAGCGCCAGCACGCGGGGCTGCCGCTGCCACTGCGCCACCCGCTCGCGCAATTGCGGCGGCAACTGCTCCAGCAGCTGCTCCAGGTCCGGCGCGCGCGCCGGCGGCTGCCCGCCGTTGCAGCCCTTGCACTCCTGGTCGCCGCCCAGCAAGCGGTCGAACTCCTGGGCGACCAGCTCGCGCTGACGGTCCAGTTCGTGCAGGAACGGGCAGCAGTCGGCAAAACCCATGCTGCGGGCGATCCAGGTCAGGTCGCCGTCGTCCTGCGGCTTGCCGCACATCGGCAGGACGTGGGTCTGCTGGTCGTCGAGGTACTGGATGCGGTGCTCGACCCGGCGCAGGAATTCGTAGGCCTGCGCCAGCGCCTGCGCGGTCGCGGCCGGCATCAGGCCGGCGGCCGCGACGCGCGGCAGCGCCTGCAGCGTCGGACGGGTGCGCAGCTCCGGAAACTGGCCGCCGCGCACCACTTGCAGCAACTGCACGGTGAACTCGATTTCGCGGATGCCGCCGCGCGAGAGCTTGACGTCGTTGGCCCGCTCCGGCCGACCGGCGCTGCGACGCGCGGCGTGCTCCCGGATCTGCCGGTGCAGACTGCGCAGCGATTCGAACACGTTGTAGTCGAGGTAGCGGCGGAAGACGAACGGCAGCACCGCGCCGCGCAGGGCCTGGGCCGAGCCGCTCTCGATGCAGCCGCGCGGCGCGACCACCCGGCTCTTCATCCAGGCAAAGCGCTCCCACTCCCGTCCCTGCCCCTGGAAGTAGTCCTCCAGCGCGTCGAGCGACACCGCCGGCGGTCCGGAATTGCCGTTGGGACGCAAGGCCAGGTCCACGCGAAAGACGAACCCGTGCTCGGTCGGCACGCCGATCAGGCCATAGACGGTCTTGACCGCCTGCGTGAAGTATTCATGGTTGGAGATGCGGCCGCGCCCGCCTGGGGCGCCGGCCGTCTCGCCGTCCTGGTCGTAGACATAGACCAGGTCGATGTCGCTGGAGACATTGAGCTCGCGGGCGCCGAGCTTGCCCATGCCGACCACCCAGAGCTCGGCGCGCCGTCCTTGCGCCCCCAGCGGAGCGCCATGCCGCTCGTCGAGTCCCTCGAAGGCCTGGCGGCATGCGGTGTCGAGGGCGAACTCGGCCAGGTCGGTCATGGCGCGGGTGACGTCGGCCAGCGGCGCCCCCTGGTCGCAATCGAGGACGACCAGCCGCTCCAGCACCAGTTGCCGCAGGATGCGCAGCGCCGTGCCGGCGTCGTCGCCGCGCGCGCGCAGTGCGTCGTACACCTGCGCCATCTGCGGCCGGCGCGGGGCGCCCGCGGGCAGCAGCGGCAGTTCGGCCGCATAACGGCGCCGCAGGCGCGTGGCGAAGCGGGAATGGGCCGACAGCGGCGGCACCGGCAGTGACATTTCCGTGTCCTGCGGCAGTGAACCCGGCGCAGCCCCGGCGGTCATAATTCCTGCCACATCGAAGTTCTCATGTACGACTCGCCGACTCCGTCACGTCTGCTCAAGGCCTATGCCGCCGTGGCGAAGTGGTCCCTGTGGCTGCTCCTGGCCGCCTGGCTGGTGCTGGTGCTGGCCTGGGGCGCGCTGCATGGCTGGATTGTGCCCCGGATCGGCGAGTTTCGCCCCCGCCTCGAAGTGGAAGCCGGGCGGGTGCTGGGGGTACCGGTGCGCATCGGCGCCATCGAGGCGCGCAGCGAGGGCCTGGTGCCTTCGTTCGAGCTGAGCGACGTGGTGCTGCTGGACCCGCAAGGGCGGCCGGCGCTGCGGCTGCCGAAGGTGCTGGCGGCGCTGTCGCCGCGGTCGCTGTGGAACCTCGGGTTCGAACAACTGCTGATCGAGCGGCCCGAGGTGGACGTCCGGCGCGCCGCCGACGGTGGCCTGTTCGTGGCCGGCCTGGACTTCTCGGGCAGCCACGACGAGGGTCGCGCCGCCGACTGGTTCTTCCGCCAGACCGAATTCGTCATCCGCCAGGGCATCGTGCGCTGGACCGACGAAAGCCGCGGCGCGCCGCCGATGGTGCTGGACAGCGTCGACCTGGTGATCCGCAACGGCGCACGGCGCCATGCCATGCGGCTGGACGCGACACCGCCGCCGCAATGGGGGGAGCGTTTCACGCTGCGCGGCATGTTCCGCCAGCCGCTGCTGTCGGTGCATGCCGGACGCTGGCAGGACTGGGTGGGACAGTTGCATGGGGACTTCACGCGGGTCGACGTCTCGCAGCTGCGGCGGTACGCGAACCTCGGCGTGGATGTCGCCGCCGGCCATGGCGCGGTGCGCGCCTGGGCCGACATCGAACGCGGCCAGCTGGTGGGCGGCGTCGCGGACCTGGTGCTGGCGGACGTGAACGCCACCCTGGCCCCGCACCTGCAAGCGCTCGCGCTGCGCTT